>CAZDHR010000052.1:0-24694 GCA_964505295.1 uncultured Planctomycetaceae bacterium | reverse complement strand
CAGGGACTTGCGTTGAAAAACGCTTTCCCGTGGAGTGGACACAAATCATAGGAGAACGAAGATGCCGCGTCTGATCGCGACTCTGGTGATGATCGCTTGCCTGGCCCCCTGGTGCCTCGCCGACGAGGCCAAGGTGCCCTTGAAGACGGAGATTCCCGAGGAGGTCCTCGCCGGCACTCCGCCCGAGGTGCTGGGCATGCTCTTCCCCGATCTGGAGAAGCCGCCCGAGGGAGGCCATCCGGAGTTGATGGTGCCCAAGGGCACGGTGAATCTGGCCCTCAAGAAGCGGGTGACTTCGAGCGACCGGAATCCGGTGCTGGGCGAGCTCAAATTCGTCACCGACGGCAACAAGCAGGGGCTGGAGACCACCTACGTCGAGTTGGGGCCCATGAAGCAGTGGGTCCAGATCGACCTGGAGAAGCCGTCACACATCTACGCCGTCCACCTCTGGCACTTCTTCCGCGAGGCGAGGAGCTATCACGACGTGATCGTGCGGGTGGCCGACGACGCCGAGTTCACCAAGAACGTGCGAACGGTCTACAGCAACGACCAGGACAACTCCTCCAAGATGGGGATCGGGAAGAGTCGCCCGTACATCGACACGTATTTCGGAAAGCGGATCGAAGCCGAGGGTGCCAAGGCGCGGTACGTCCGCATCTACAGCAACGGCAACACGGCCAACGATCTGAACCATTACGTGGAAGTGGAAGTCTTCGGCAAACCCGCGTTGTAGTGCTCGGCAGATCGAAGAGGATCGTAACACCTCGCCGGCTCATGCAACAAGAAAGGAAAACCCCATGAACCACCGCTTTCGCTTTCTCGGCGTTGTCGTCTTTCTCGGGTGGACGTCGCTGGCGGCGGCCGCGCCGCAGCACGTGTTGGTGGAGAAGAAGACCGAGTCCGGCACGGTCGTCGTCGGCTACCGCGACACGCCGTTTCAGCCGTGGACCGGGGACCAGTACCGCGTGCACGATCCCGACCGGCCGATTCCGAAGCACGTGGTGCCCGGCCGGCCGAGCACGCCGGAAAAGGCCGGCGCGGCCCCGTCCGACGCGATCGTCCTGTTCGACGGGGTGGACCTTTCCCTGTGGGAGCCGGCGAACTGGAAGGTGGCGGACGGCTGGGTCGAGGCGGGCGAGGGCTCGCTGGTCACGAAGCAGGCGTTCGGCGACTGCCAACTCCACGTCGAATGGATGGCCCCGCCCGAGCCGCCCCCACACCTCACCAGCCGCGGCAACAGCGGCGTGATCCTGATGGGCCAGTACGAGATCCAGATCTGGGATTCCCACCCCAGTCACGCCGAGCAGATCTATCCCGACGGCCAGGCCGCGTCGATCTACGGCCAGACGCCGCCGCGGGTGAACGCCTGCCGGGCGCCGGGCGAGTGGCAATCGTTCGACATTGTGTTCACCGCACCGGTGTTCGAGGGCGAGAAGCTGGCCAGGCCGGCCTTCGTCACCATGTTCCACAACGGCGTGCTGGTCCATCTCAACCAGCAGATCATGGGGCCGATGGCCCACGCCCAGATCATCCCATACAGCCCCCACCCGGCCAAGTTGCCGCTGGTCCTCCAGGGCCACGGCAGCCCGGTCCGCTTCCGAAACGTCTGGATCCGGCCGCTGGGGGAGTGAGGGGGAGTTACGCCCCGGCTTGCCCTTCCGCACGTTGCAGCCGCTTCGGCCCCTCCCGGCAAAGGTCGAGGAGCGGGCAGTCCTCGCATCGGGGATTTCGAGCCGTGCAGCAAGACCGCCCGTGGCGGACCAGTTGGACATGGAACTCGAGCACCCGGCGCGTCGGCACCAGGGGCGCCAGCTCCTCGTGAGCCCTGGCGGCATCCGTGCGCGGGTCGATCAGCCCGAGCCGCCGGCTCACGCGGTGCACGTGCGTGTCGACGGGCAACACGGGCTTGCGACAGGCGAACAACAGCACGCAGGCGGCCGTCTTGGGCCCGACGCCCGGCATGTCCTTCAGGTAGTCCACGGCTTCGGGTGCCCGCTTGGAGCGGAGGAAATCGAGCGATAGCTCCCCGCGCTCGTCATAAATTCGCTGGAGGATTTTTTTGATCCGCGGCGCTTTCTGATTCCAGAGCCCGGCTCGCCGGATGGCCCGGGCGATCCTCGCGGCCGGGGCGCGGCGGACCGCGTTCCAGTCGTCAAACCGGCGGCGAAGCTCCTCGAACGCCGCATGGCTGTTGGAGTCCGACGTGTTCTGCGAGAGAATCGTCGCCACCAACGCGTCGAGCACCGGCCGCTCCCTCGGCGGCTCGACCGGCCCGTACACCTTCTTCAAACGGCCGCAGATCGCGGCCACCTTCTTACGGCCCACTTCACGGCTGTCGCTCGAATCCTCGGGCATGATGCGATTACGCAATGCGCTTCAATGGGGGGGCAGCGGGAATCGTGCGTCTCCTGCGGTGGCGATGACGCAGGAGTTGTACGATGTCTCGCGTCTCAACAAAGCGGCGGCGGACAGTATTCGTGCCGAATCACGGTGACACGACGAACCACGCCGCACGTCACCACTTCCCCGAAGCCGCGAGTGACATGGCGGCGTCGCGACACTCCTTGGGAACGTAGTACCGGTACTGCCTCTCGCGGACACCGGTGACGGGCGCGAGACGTTCCAGAAGCTTCGAGATCTCGCGAGGCGATCCGCCAGCGGCGGGCTGAATGAAGATGGCGTTGTATGGGTCTTGTTCCTTTTCTTCCTTTTCCGGAGTATACGGGTTATAGACTGTTAACTTCAAATCGTCACGGAGCGCGTAGTGCTCGGGCGGCTCGAATCCTTGCTTGCTCACGACACTTCTGAGCGCTTCCTCCCATTTGTCTCGCGCGTCGGCGAAGTCCTTTTCTGATACGGGGTCTTCGATGGTTGCCAAACCTTCCCGTGCGAGGAACCGTTTCGCCAGATCGCTGAGCACTATGTCCGGATGCCGGGTCCAGACCTGCAACTGGTAGACGAGCGTTGCGTCTTCCAGGGCAAGATACTGCTTCACGCTCGGCTGTTCCGCTCCCAGGAAGTCGGCGATCTCGCGAACGAGCCAGGCGTCGTCACCATCATCGCTAATCTGCTTCGCCCGGTCCCATGCCGAATGGAGGAGCCTTTCAAAGCCGCGGGTGGTTTTGTGCTGATAGACGTTGCTGTACATGTAAAAACGAGAGAAGATGTACTCCTCGATCGCGTACTTGGCCTTGTCCGGCCAGACCAGAACGGGTTTCCCTTCCATGGTGTCGAGGGAAAACGAGTTCACGATCCGATACCAGTCGTAGTGCCCGTAGCCTGAGCCCGTGAAATAGCTGTCGCGACGCAGATAGTCCAGACGGTCGACGTCCAACTCGCTCGAAAGGAGCGTCTTCTGCCACGGTGGGCGTTGGCGGTTGTCCTTCTCGATCAGCGCCGTGATGTGTTCGGCTGGCATGTCATGGTCGTCGAGTTTCTGGCGGACTTCAGTCTCCGGGGACTGGATGACCCGGCAGGACCAACGCTCGTGGTTGATTCCAAGCACGGGTTCATAAAGATGTGAAAAGGGCCCATGGCCGAGATCATGGAGTAGTGCCGCCGCCAGAAGGACTTCTCTCGCGCGCCGGATCTCTGGGCCTTTCCAGCCGACCGCCTCGATGCGATGCCAAGCCTGCTGCATGAGGTGGAGTACGCCCAACGTATGCGAGAGGCGGCTGTGGTCGGCCCCGGGGTAGGTGACGTGGCTGACACCCAGTTGACGGATGCGGCGGAGTCGCTGAACCTCAGGCGTGTCGATCAGGTCGAGAAGCCAATCATCGCGATCCTGGTCGATCGCGACGTAATTGTAGAGAGGGTCGCGGAAGATCTTCTCCGTCTTAGCCATTATTCCGGTCGACAACCCTCCGAGCCAGGTCCATCGCTTCGCTCATGTGGGGAGAGTCAGTCGGCTCGCCCTTGAACTCAGCCGCCTCGGCTAACGCCTCGTCCCAACGGCAACCTGCCTCTCGAAACGCGACGATGGTCGAGGCAAGTTCCAGGAGACGCGCCCCCGTATCGCAGAGCGCCTGCAACACGCCTTCGTAAGTGGCCATCTCTTCCTTCGCGACCCGGCCCTTCGTCGTCAGCTCGTAGGCTTCCAGACTATCTCGCATTCGTTCGTCAAGCTCGTAGTCGTACCGCATCCCCACGTCAGTCGGATGCTCCGTTTCCCGCAAGATGCCGCTGCCGGTCATACGGTCGAGGAGATCGGCCAACTCGGCCGAGTACGGGCCGTAGTAGTGGAGACGGAAATCGACATCGAGCGGGCAGCCGGCTGCGCGAAGCAGGTGCACCGTCTTTTGAATCCGCTTTCGCGACCGCAGGCCTCCCGCCATCAAGATCAGCTTCGCTAGCTGGTATTTCGTCATGGTTCCATCCTTGAGTCTATACGTCTGAACAGTAGCCTAGCATCGGCCGACGGGCAGGTCCAGCCTTCAACGAATGGCCGGGGTCCGAATCCCAAGAATAGCCGGCTGGGTCGGGCGCGTAAACCGCAGAGAGACAATCCAACAAGAAAACGCCCCATATTCCCTGGCTTACGCAGAGGGCCGCGTTTGAGCAGGCAAACGGATCCTTGAGTTCCTCGCCAGGGAACCGGCAACTCGTTGCGCGGACTGGCTCTTCTACCGGCCACGCACGACATCCCGCGGCCTGCCGGGGGCTTAGGGTCTGTGACGAGAGCGATGGGCCCGGTCGCGGCGGACGTGGGGGGGGGCGGCTGGACGTTGGATCGGCAAGCCGACCACTTCGGTTGGGGGAGACTCGTCCTTGAGTTCCTCCGGTGCGTCGCTACGAGCGGCCCCCTCCGGGGAGGCCTTCTTCCGGCGGGGGCCGAAGACCCGACCGAGCGGCCCGGTGAGCAGGGCGGGCAGGAAGACCAGGTCGCCGACCAGGGCGACGGCCAGCAGCGTGAGCATCAGGGTGCCGAAGCGCTGGGTGGGGGTGAACGTGCTGAAGGCGAACACGGCCAGCCCCAGCCCGCCGATCAGCGTGGTCTGGGTCATTGCCGTGCCACAGCGCTCGTAGGCCTGCATGGCCGCGCCCTTGCGGTCCAGCCCTTCGTCCAGGCCGCGGCGGAACCAGGTCAGGTAGTGCATCGTGTCGTCGACGGCCACGCCTAGGGCCACGCTGGCGGTCATCATCGTGCCGACGTCGACGAGGATGCCGATCCAGCCCATGAAGCCGAAGATCACCACCACGGGGAACACGTTGGGGATCATCGCCACGAGCCCGGCGCGGACGCTCTTCAGCACAAACATCATCACGAAGGCGATCAGCACGAAGGCCATGGTGAGGCTGTTGAACAGTCCCCGCATCAGCTCGTGTTGCGTCTTGTAGACCAGCGGCACGACGCCCGTGTATACGGCGGTGATCCCCTCGTCTTCCCGGAATCCCAACTGTTCGCGCACGCGGTCCAACACCGGCTCGACGACCGCCCTCAAGTCGTCGACGAACACGGCGTAATCGAGGTCGGAGAGGGCGTCGACGCGCGCGCTGACGCGCCACAGCTCCTGCCCGTGCTCCGATTCCCAACGGCGGATCGCCTGCTCCACGTCGGCGGCCTGCTCGGGGCGGATTCCGCCGATCGAGGCCAGCTTGTCGGTGATCGACTCTTGGCCGGCGTACCGGGCGATCTTCGTGAGCGTGTCCAGTTCGTTGGCCCGCAGGCAGGCGGCCAACGGGCCGGTGACGCCGAGCTGGTCGAGCGTCGCCTCGGCGTCGATGGTGAGATAGTCGCGAAACTCGGCGCGGTTCTCTTCGAGGCGCTTGTTGAGCACGTAGTCGTGCTCCCGCCTCGGATTCACCCCCATGACCCTTTCCAACCCGGAGGCTCTCCGCCGGTCGGGGCGGAGATCGGGAGCGAGCGTGGCGGCGGAGAGGGCCCCGCCCACCGCGTCGAGCTTCTGCTCGATGGTGTTTTCCACGAGGCTCGCCACGCGCATCCGGTCGAGCATGTTCAGATCGCACTTCTCGTTGTCGACCTTGATGACCACTTCCATGGGCACCAGCGGACCGAGGTTGTCTTCCAGCCACTGGTAGTCGTGGATGATCTCGGCGTCGGGCGAGAAGAGCTTCATCAACTTCACGGACGTTTTGATTTGAGACAGCCCGAGGAAGAGAAACCCCATCACCACCAGGCAGCCGAGCGAGACGGCGACGTTGTGGCGGATGATGAACCCGCCGGCCCTCTTCCACCAGCGCACGATGGCCGTCTGAGTGGAATCGGCGTGGCCCTTGCCGCCGTGCTCGCGGGCGAACTTCCGGGAAGGGAAGTAGCTAAGAAGCGCGGGCAGGAGCAGGAACAGGAGGAGCAACGTGGCCAGCACGCCGATCGCCGAGTAGAGGCCGAACTTGCCGATCGGGACGACGTGGCTGAGGAACAGCGAGCCGAGTCCGATGGCGGTGGTCACGGCGGCCATGGTGCATGGGAACCAGCCGTGCCCCAAGCCGCGCTCCGGCGCCCGGTCGAGCCCCGTCTCGCGGATCGCGTCGTGGTAGTAGTTGATGATGTGGACCGCGCCGGAGATCGCCAGGACGTAGACGAGGGAAGGCATCGAGAGCATCACCGCGTCGACTGTGCCCCAAGTCCAGTCCGGTTCGACCCAGCCCATCCGTTGGGCCACGAAGCACGTCCAGAAGACGGTGGCCAATCCGGTCCCGGCGGCCAACAGGGCGATCCAAATGACCATCAGCATGAGGCGCCCGCTTCGGAAGCAGGCTATCGAGATGCCCACCCCCACCAGCAGCGACAGTCCGGCCAAACGGAACAGCGTGCGTTCCCCTTCGACGTCGATGGCCACGTTGTCAACCGGGGGCCCGCCCATGCGAATCCCTTTGCCCGGTGGATCGCGCCCAACGACCATCTCACGAACGACGAGGGCAAACGAATGGCACGCTTTGATGAGCGGATTTCGACGATCCTCCTGCAACGGGGGCTCGATGTTGCACTGCCGGGCCAACTCGCGGATCTCCTCCAGCATCGGGCGGAGGTTCTTGCCCTTGGCCTCCTCAGTCAGCGTCACGACCAGGCAGGTCTTGTCGTAATCCGGACCGATCAGCGAGCCTTTCAGCCGCTCGAGGATCTCTTCTCGGGAAAGGGTCGGGTAGCGATCCTGCAATTGCTCGACCAATCGGGCGCCCGTGAGCACGCTCTTGAAGTAGCGGGGCTTGCCGGAGGGCCTCTGGGCGGGCGGTGGGGAGGTCTCTTCCGACGTTGTCTCCGGTGAGCCCTCCGGCTGCGACTGCGGCGCTTGCTCGGGGAGCAGCTTCCTGGCCAGAAGCTCCAACCGTGGGTCGTCCTCGCCGCTGAGCCTGCAACCCTCCCAACTGCACAAGACGAACTGCTCGTGCGGGAAGTGCTCCTGGAACCAGCGATGATCGGCGGTCTGGGGGAAGTGGGAAGGCAACCAGTCCCGGACGTCGTTGCGGTTGCTTCGCAAGGCCAGTCGCGTGCCCCGCAAGATGAAGGGGCCCAGAAAGACGATCGCCAAGACGATGGTGAAACGCCAGCGGACAAAGAAGGATTGACTCATACGGCGACCGGCACACCTTGCGAGGTTGGTTCCGGCAAACGCGGCGACACGCCAACGGGGTGGGGACGCGGACGGGGGCTGGGTCCTCGTCCAAGGCGGCGGTGCGGCCCTCGTTCGCCTGGTTTGCCGGCCTCTTCGGCATCCGTCGCCAGTGCCCTGGCAGCTTGCGGAATCCCAAGACCCTTCAGTCTAACCACGTTTGTCTTGTCCGTCTACGGCCGGTCGTCGGGCGGGGCCGCCGGCTCCCGTAGTCCTTGCGGAGCTTGCGCCGCCGTACAACAAAGAGAATCGTCAGAATCGGAAATGGGCCCCCACCTTTTCGCTCGCCGACCGCAAAGCTTGCTACTTCTACGTGACCGGTCGACAAGAGCTGCGCCAACGGCAGGGCCAAGTGCCTCAGTACCTCCCCTTCCGCGAGCGGAGGCTTTCCCCTCGATGGTCGTAACGCTCGTCCCACGAGCAACTTGCGGCCCAAGGCAACTTCCGACACTTGACGGGTCACCAAGCCGGATCGCCGGTCCCCGGAACCAACGCTGCGAATCTGCCGCGCCCGGGCCCCAAGGGGCCGCTCGTCAGGCCGGCCCCCGTATGTTAGGATTCAGGATTCGGCGGCCTTGCGGCCAAGATCCCGTCCCTTCCCTCAACGAAACGCCGGACCGATGCCCATAGGCCCCTATTCCCTTTGTCCTGGTGGTACCGGGAACAAGATCAAGTTCTGTTGCCCGGACCTCCTCGGCGACCTGCAAAAGATCGAGCGGATGCTCGAAGGCGAGCAGTATCAGGCGTGCCTGAGGCACATCGAGCACTTGGAGAAGTCCAACCCCGACCGAGCGTGCTTGCTCTCGATGAAGACCCTGTTGTTCAGGATCCTCGATAGGACCGAGGAAGCGGAAGCCGTCGCGGCCACGTTTCTGGTGAAGCACCCCACCAACCCGGTCGCCCTGGCCGAGTGCGCCATGGTGGCGGCCATGCGCCGCGACGCTCGCAGGGCGATGGAGTTGATCCTGGGAGCCGTGGCCGAGTCGACCGGCGGGTTTCACGCGCGCGTCTACGAGGCGATCCATTCGCTCAGCCGGGTCCTGCTTGCGCTGGGCGAGATTCTGGCGGCGCGGGCGCTGGCCACCCTGCAAATGAATATCCAACGGGAAGACCGCCGCCCGATGAGCTTCCTCATACAGTTGCACGCCAGTCCGAACCTTCCGCTCGCGGTCAAAGAGGCGCCCGGGCTGCGTGACGCCCCCGACGATGCGCCGTGGAAGGCGGAGTTCGACGAGGCCCGGTCGTTGGCTTCTCACGGTCGCTGGATCGAAGCGTCCGAGCGTCTGGCGGAGTTGGCCGAACGGTTCGACGGCGAACCGGTCATTTGGTCCAATCTGGCCACGTTGCGGGGCTGGAGTGCCGACACGCCCGGCTGCATCCAGGCACTCAAGAGGTTCGCCTCGTTGGACGTCCCGCTGGAAGACGCCGTGGAGGCCGAAGCCCTGGCCTTGTTCCTGTCCGAAGATCCCCTCGGCGATCAGCAGGAAGTGTGGGCCCTGCGCTATACGGTCCGCGACGTCGACCGACTCCAGGCCGCGCTGGCGTCCTCGCCGAAGGTGAGTCAGATGCAGGCCGATTTGGCGTCGTTGGCCGACGAAGACTCCCCTCCACCAAAGGCCCTCTTCGCGTTTTTCGATCTTGTCCCCCCCGAACCCGGCACGCAAATCACCGCCGCCAACGTCCCCCGGATCGTCTGCCAAGCCCTTCTCTACGGGAAGCAGACCGACCAGGAGGCCCGACTCGAGCTCGTCGACGTGTCGGCCCCGGACCTCGACGAGTTGAAGGCTCTTCTTAGGGATACGGGCGGTGACGCGTTGGACGGCGAGCCCGAGCAAGAGGTGATCGGGCACGTCTCCGCGAGCCGCGAAGCCCTGACTCGCAACTGGCGCCTTCCCGTAGAGTGCTCCCGAGAGGATTTGCAGCGACTGATGACCGAGCACTTGGACCACGCGATCCTCCAAGCGTGGCCGCAGTTGCCGCTGGGGCTGTTCGACGGCAAGTGCGCGCAAGAGGTGGCCGGTGAAGATACCTATCGCGTCCGACTCCTGGCGGCCGTGCTCCTCCTGGAGTTCTGGCTGGAGCAGATCGGCGGCCGGTTCGACCTCAACCGGCTCAGAAGCCGCCTGGGACTCCCTACGCTCGAGCCGATCGATCCAGACGAGATGTCCCCGGACGATCTCCCGCTGGTGCGATTGTCGCGAGTCATGGTCGACAAGCTCTCCGACGACGCGCTGTTGGTCAACTATCGGCGTGCGCTTGGATACGGCGCGAGGGCCGCTTTAAGGAAGCTTGCCCAGGCAGTGGTCGAACGGCCCAGCCTGGGTGACAGCAAGGAACGGCTGCTGGCGTTCGAGATGATGGTCTCGATGGTCGATGATTCCGATCGGGCGCTTGGCTACGTCGACGAAGGCCGCAAGCTCGCCAGGCAGGCGGGCCAATCCTGCGCCCACTGGGATCTCCTGGAGTTGCCGCTCCGCATGGGGCGCGGGGAGGCGCAGGAAGCGTCGCGCCTGCTGGATCACCTCCAGTCCCAGCACATCCATGAGCCGGGCGTCGCCCGGGAGCTGACCGAGCTGCTCATCGAGATCGGCGTGCTCAACCCCGACGGCACTCCCGCCGAACCGCCGGAAGCGGCCGCCGCCGAACCGCCCTCGCTGGTCGTCCCCGGTCAGTCGGGCGCCAAGCCGGGAGAGCTGTGGACCCCCGATAGCCAGAAGCCCACCGGCGACAAGCCCCAGATCTGGACGCCCGGCATGGACTGACTCGGCATACCGGCTTTGAGCGTCGCTCGTCGCAAGGGCGACGCACGCGTCCGGCCTCGGCCTGTCGAGAATCCGCCACCGTTGTCCAACAAGCTCCTGGTGACCACTGCTCGCCGGCGAAGCCCTCCGCAAGCGCGTGGCACCTCGTCCCCGCGGTCGCCCCACAAGTCCTGACCCCTGCCCCCCGACCCCCGAACCCTGACCTTCCAACCCTGACCCCTGATCCCTGGTCCCTGACCCCTGACCCCTGACCCCTGATCCCTAATCCCTGATCCCTGCCCCCTAATCCTCGCCCTCTCAGCCCGAGCCGTCCTGAAACACTGGAAAGCGAGCCCGCCGCATGCTATAGAGGAATTCGTTGCCACCGACTTCACAGCAAGGGAGAAGACCGCCATGGCTACGCAAAACCGGGTAACCCGACGACGATTCCTCGGCCGCACCGCCGCGATCGGGACGGCCGGCCTTCTGGCCCCGCACGCAATCACCGGCCTGGCCCACGCGGCCGGGCAGACTCCGGCCCGGGGCGGCTATCGGGTAGGCATCTACACGCGTCCCTGGGACCGGCACGACTACCGCGTCGCGCTGGACGCCATCGCCGAGGCCGGCTTCAAGCACGCCGGCCTGATGACCACCACCACCGAAGGCCGCCGGCTCGTGATCCAGGCCGACATGCCGCTCGAGGCGTGCGAGAAGATCGGCTGGGAGGTCAAAGACCGCGGGATGACGATCCCCTCCGTGTACGGCGGCAGGATTGGGGTGGCCAAGTCGCTGGAGCAGGGGATCGAGGACCTGAAGCGGTTGATCGACAACTGCGTCGCCGCCGGCGCCCGCTCGCTCTTGATGGGCGGCACCAACGAGAAGCTCTTCGACGTCTACTACCAGGCCATCGCCGAGTGCTGCGACTACGCGGCCGAGAAGGGCCTGCCCATCACCGTCAAGCCCCACGGCGGCCTGAACGCCAACGGGGCCCAGTGCCGCAAGTGCGTCGAGACGGTCGGCCACGAGAACTTCAGCATCTGGTACGACCCGGGCAACGTCTTCTTCTACTCCGACGGCGAGCTTGATCCGGTCGACGACGCGGCCGCCGTCGACGGCTTCGTACGCGCAGGCATGTGCATCAAGGACTTCACCATGTCGACCGAGGAGGGCAAGGTGAAGAAGGACGTCTGGGTCTCGCCGGGTACCGGCATGGTCGACTTCCCCGCCGTGCTGGCCCGCCTTGAGAAAGGCGGCTTCACCAGCGGCGACCTGGTGATCGAATGCGTCAACCGGCCCGACCCCGACGACCTGGCGGCGATCCTCGCCGAGGCGAAGAAGGCGAAGGCGTTTGTGGACGGACTGGTCGCCGGGTGAGGGATTCGGACGGGTAGCGATCGGCGCGGGGCCGAGTTTGACAGCGGGCTTCGTGGGCCGTTAGAATTGAGGTAGGCCGATCAGCACTATGGGCACGGAGGGAGCAGTCGTGCGAAACGAGTTCACCGCCATTCTCGAGAAAGACGGCGATTGGTTCATCGCCTATTGTCCGGAAATACCCGGCGCGAACGGCCAGGGTCGCACGAAGGACGAAGCGAAAAAGAGCCTGGCCGAAGCGATCAAGCTGATCCTTGAAGATCGGCGAGAGGAAGGAATGCGCGGCGTTCCGGAAGACGCTATCCGAGACGTGGTGTCCCTAGGATGAAACGGACCGCTCTGTTGAGGCACCTGCGCAAGCACGGATGCGTGCTGAAGCGAGAAGGTCGCTCGCACTCGCTATGGACAAGCCCGGCCACGGGCGAAGTGGAAGCGGTGCCGCGGCATGTTGAGATTTCCGACAAGCTCGCCAGGAAGATCTGTCGAGGGCTGTCTGTGCCGGAGATCGGATAGTCAGCGGGAGAACGAAGCCGACTTCGTGCCCGACCGCCCCTCGTGACGTCCCCGGCAGCGCGTGGAACTTGGCGCCAGTAGGAGGCCCCCGGCATTTCAGGACGTCCTTCTCCATCAACGGCAGGCCCCCGACGAAAAGGATGAATCGCCCCATGCACGCGACGCGACGATCGATGGCCCTTCTGGGGATGCACCCCGGACATCAGCAGGAGTGCTTCACGCTTGCTGCGGCCTGCGCTCTCTTCGTCTTGCTCGCGTCGGCTCCGTACCTCCCGGCGCAGGACGCGGACTTCGTCAGCGACCCAAACGCCGGCGTCTCCCTGGAGCATCAGCAGCAATGGGGCGATTTCGGATTCAACACGGCGGCGGCCCGATCCGGCACCACGGGGGCGCCGATGCAGATCGGCGAGAAGACCTACGACAAGGGCCTGGGACACCACGCCAACGGCGAGATCGTGATCGAGCTCCGCGGCCAGTACACGCGCTTCCGTACGTCGGTCGGCGTCCAATGGCAGGGCGGCAGCCGCGGCAGCGTGACTTTCCGCGTGGAGGTCGACGGCGAAGTGAAGTTCGAGGCCGGCCCCATGTCCGACAGCGATCCCGCCCGCCCGGTCGACGTGCCCGTGGCCGGCGCGCGCCAGTTGCGCCTGATTGCCACCGACTCGGGCGACGGGATCGGCTGCGACATGGCCAACTGGGCGGAAGCCTGCCTGGTTCGCGACCCGCGCGTCCCGTTTTTCGGAAGTACTGCCGTCGCGCTTGCCGGCGAAGAAGGGCCGCCGGCCACCCCCGCCGCGGGCGGTTTCTCGCTCGTCGCCCGGGCGAACGGCCCCCAGGTGGCGGTCATGGAAACGGCCCGAACGCTCGCGGTGAGCGTCGACCGCGGCGAAGAGGTCCGCCTGGTGGTCCCGGTGAAGAACGTTAGGGAACCGTTGCGAATCATGGCCGACGTAAGCGTCCTCCGCGGAACGCAGGCCGAAGTGGAGCTTTCGCTCGGCGACGCGCGCGTGGCACGCACGGTCGGCTGCGGCGACCGCGCGGTGCTCGCCGGCGAGCCGGTCCGTGCCGGCACCGAGGGCGAGATCGTCCTGACCACGCGGGGCGCCGACGCGGAGACGGGCGTTCGCTGGAGCGGCCTGCGGTACGCCCTGGGCGACGAAGTGTTCCCCGTCCCCCTCGTCTTCGAGCAAGCGAAGGAGGCGATTCCGCCGCCGAAATCGCCCGAGCTGCACCCGGCGATCGAGCAGGAGCTGATCCAGTGGGATTGGCGCATGCAGGACGGCATCGGCACCGCCCGGGAACGTCGCAGTTGGGGCGAGGCGATCGAGGCGGTGCTCGAGCGGGGCGATCGACTGATCCGGAACCTCGCCGCGTCGGGCGTGCCGCTCGACGAGCTTGCGGCGCCGTGGCAGGCCGCGCGAAGCCAGTGGCAGTCCATGTCTGCGGCCGGGACGGCGAGCGACGCGGAATGGGAAAAGCTGTGGAAAGAGGTCCACGCGCTCCGTCGCCGGATCGTCTTCCGCAACCCGCTGGCGCAGGTCGGCCCGTTGGTGTTCGTCAAGCGCGTGCCCAGCGCCATGAGCCACCAGTTGACGCAGTATTCCGGCCGGTGCGCGCGGCCGGGCGGCGGCGTGTTCGTGCTCGACGCCCCGGGCGAGTCGATGCGGTGCCGGCAGTTGGCCGAGCTGCCGATGGGCAGCTATCTCAGTTTCGACGTCTCCTGGGACGGCCGCCGCGTGCTCTTCTCCTTCTGCGAGACCGACCCGAACGCCGTCGACTGGCGCACCAACGAGAACCAGCACTATCATCTGTTCGAAATGGGCGCCGACGGCTCCGACCTGCGGCAACTGACCGACGAGCCTTTTGACGATTTCTCGCCGCGCTACCTGCCCAACGGGAAGATTTTGTTCCTGTCGACGCGCCGCGGCGGTTTTCACCGTTGCGGCCGGGGGCCCTGCCCCGTGCATACGCTGGCCCTGGCCAACGCCGACGGCTCCGACCCGCGCGTCATCTCGTTCCACGAGACCCACGAATGGGACCCGGCCGTGCTGAACGACGGGCGCGTGATCTACACGCGTTGGGACTACGTGGATCGGCACGCGGTCCACTATCAGCAGCTTTGGTCGGTGCGACCGGACGGCAGCGACGTGAGGGCCTTCTACGGCAACAACACGCTGAACCCGGTGGGCGTGTGGGAAGCGCGGCCCGTGCCCGGCTCGAACTGCGTGATGGCCACCGCAGCGGCCCACCACGCCATGACCGCCGGCTCGATCATCCTCCTCGACGTCACACGCGGAATCGACGGCCTGAAGCCGATCACGCGGCTGACGCCCGACGCCCTGTTCTCCGAGAGCGAGTTCCCGGTGCAGCGTTGGCACGCGACGGCCGGCGTGCCCGAGCCGCCCGAGGTGCCAACGGAAGAGAAGCGGTGGCCGGGCCACTGCTACCGCACGCCCTATCCCCTCTCGGAGGACTTCTTCCTTGCCGCCTACAGCTTCGACCCGCTGATCGGCGAGCCGTTGGCCAACCCGGCCAACATGTTCGGCATCTACCTCGTCGATCGCTTCGGCAACAAGGAGTTGATCTACCGCGACCCGAGTATCGGCAGCCTCTGGCCGACGCTGCTGCGCGCCCGCCCGCGCCCGCCCGCGCTCCACTCATCGCTGGTGGAGCGCCAGCCGGGTGAGGGCACGTTCTTCCTGCAAGACGTGTATGATAGCTGGCCGCAGTTGGCCAGGGCGGAGCACCCCATTAAGCAGCTTCGCATCGTCCAGGTGCTTCCCAAGACGACGCCGCACGCGAACACGCCCCGGGTGGGGCTGGCCAACGCCTCGCCCGGCAAGCAAGTGCTGGGCACCGTGCCCGTCGAACGCGACGGCTCGGCCTACTTCCGCGCCCCGTCGGGCATCCCGCTCGCGTTCCAGGCACTCGACCAGCGGGGGATGGCCGTGCAGACCATGCGGAGCCTCACCTATCTTCAGCCCGGCGAGCAACTCGGCTGCGTCGGTTGCCACGAGCCTCGCACCACGGCGCCCGCCACGCTTGCCATGCGCGCCGGGGCGTTGGCGGCGGAGCGGGCGCCGTCGGAGATCGCGCCCGGCCCCGAGGGCTCGAAGCCGTTCAGCTACGCCCGGCTCGTGCAGCCGGTGCTCGACAAGCACTGCGTCGAGTGTCACCGCCCCGGCAAGGCCGACGGCGGAGTCGACCTGACCGGGGCCCCGGCCGGCGAGTTCACCGCGTCGTACAACGCCCTGGCCCCGCGCGTGCCGTTCTCCCAGTGGAAGGGCACCCCCCAAGACAACTTCGAGCCGCTCACCTACCCGGACCGCTTCGGCGCCCGGGCCAGCAAGCTGACCCAATTGCTCCTCGAAGGCCACGAAGGCGCCACCCTCTCCGACGCGGAAGTCGACCGCCTGATCACCTGGATGGACGCCAACGCCCTCTTCTACGGCACCTTCGACCCCGAAGACCAACAGCGCCAGCGCCGCGGCGAGCAGATCGCGGGGCCGGCGCTGGAGTAGACCCAGACCGCACGCGGCAGGCATCCTCGTCAAAGAACGCGCTACCCGGTCGAATCTGGACGACTTGGCGACGATAGCGCGCGGCATCTGTAAGTCCCTACAAGTCGCGAACAGACTCCCGCCGACCCGCCCATGCGGATATTGCACAGATCCCCCGGATTTGGTACTCTCATGGTGTAGGTGACCACTGGAGTGGTCCGCACGGGTGCGCAGTCCGGCCAGATCAAGTCAAACAGGGTGGGAGAACGGCCATTCCCGCGTCGCCAGCACTCACCGCCCGAGTCCTGCAACCGTATCTGCGACGATGCGGATACTCGCCGGGCATGCTCCGCCGGGATTTCCGTTTCGGCGACGGGAAGCAAGTCCGGTTGGCTGCATTCGCCCATGTGCCAGCCGACGCGCGATCGGCGTGTATCGCCGTCATCGAGGTCCCCTCCGATCCGATTGAAGCGGTGTCGTTTTGCCGCGAATTGGGAGCTCCCGTCGTCTTCGTGTGCTACGGAAGCCAGCTTCAGTGGTGGAGACAAAGTCCCGGCGAGCCACAACTCGTGGAATCCCTCCCCGCAACGGAAATTGAGTGTTTCTTCGGCGCGCATCAGGCGGATTTCGCACCTACCGCGGTGTATCGCGCGAAGACTTGGGCACGCTTCGGCAAGCACTACCAGTTGAGCTTCGTCGACATGGGCCTCATGCCCCTGGTGGAGAGCGAGATCGGCGAGGCGCTTGGGAGCCTCATCGAGCGAAGCGTCTCGACTCTCAAGTCGCGGCTCGCATGGCGGAGGCTTTCGGAAGACCAAAGCGATTGGCTCCTCAGGTCGGTCTTCTGGCTCGTGGCCGCGAAGCTCTTGCGCGACAAACAGGTCTCGGCGTTCTCGGACGTGCAACTGTCTGACGTCGACGAGGTCTTCGTGCGGGTAGCGGCGCATTACGGCACAACGACGAAGGTCGCAGCCCGCAATGCGCACGAAAGGGATGCACTTCGCGAGGTGGCGGCTACGATCGCTGGCTTCGCGCATCTGGGGCACGCAACGACCGAGTCCTTGGCCTATGTGTACGAGAACACGCTCATCTCGAAAGAGACCCGCAAGGCGCTGGGCACCCACAGCACGCCGCCGTATCTGGTCGATTACGTTGTCGGGAAACTCGCCTCCTGGATTGAAGAGATCCCGTTGAGGGATCGGAGCGTGTTTGAGCCGGCGTGCGGTCACGCCGCTTTTCTGGTTTCCGCCATGCGATTGCTAAGGGAGTTGCTGCCGGGGAATTGGAGTCCACGGAGACGGCACGAGTATCTACACAAACGGCTCCATGGGTGTGAAGTCGACGCTTTCGCCTTAGAGATTGCTCGCCTTTCGCTAACTCTCGCGGACGTGCCCAACCCGGACGGCTGGGATTTGCAGCTCACGGACATGTTTGAGAGGGACGTACTCGTCAGATCCGCCGAGTCCGCTACGATTCTCGTGGCGAATGCGCCGTTCGAGAACTTCACTGCCACCGAGAGGGCGAGCTATCAAAAACACGAAGAAGAGTTGCGTCACGCCAACAAAACCGCGGAGATGCTGCGGCGTGCGTTACCCGCGTTGCCGGCCGGTGCAGTGGTCGGTATTGTGGTGCCTCAGGGGCTGCTGCACAGTAGCAACGCCACGGAAGTACGCGAGATGCTCGTGCGCGAGTTCGAGATCGCCGATATCTGCCTTCTCCCCGATGGCATCTTCACCTTGTCGGACATGGAGTCCGCGATCGTGCTGGCACGCAAGCGGCCCGTGCGCAAGCGAAGAGGCTCGTCGTTTACCTATCGCCGAGTCAGGGAACGCGACCTCGACGGGTTCAAGCGAGATTATCGCTTCTCGTCTGTACGACGGCTCGGTCAATCCCGCTTTTCGGCCGACAACGGCTGGGACATGCGGGTGCCTGAATTGGACGAGCTGTGGCATTGGTGCCGCCTCTATGCGACGCTGGAGTCGGTCGCACATGTCAGCTACGGCCTTAGCTACGAGGCGAGGAACTTGCCGGAGGGAGCCGTCAAGTACTCACAGCGTCGGTTTACAGGTGCCAAGCGAGGATTCGTTCGGCTAAAGCACGATTTGCTCCTCCATCAGCTTCCTCGTGGGCTCTGGATGAATCTCTCACGCGAAGTCGTCCAGGTCAAACGAGCGGGGGCGGCAACTGGGATACCACAGTTGTTGGTGAATCGCGCTCCGGTAAGCCGCGGGCCATGGCGACTGAAAGCACTGATTGATGCGGAGGGACATGCTGTCACAGACGCATTTGTGACCATCAGGCCCAGTGAAACAGCCTGGTCGCTGGAGTTTCTTTGGGCAATCTGCAACTCGCCATTCGCAAACGCGTTTGCGTTTACGCATTCGACCAAGAGACACAATCTGACGACAATGATGCGGAGTATCCCTGTCCCCGCCGTGGCGGAGTGCGACATTCAACGTGTCACTGAAGCCGTGCGCGGATACCTCCAAGAGGTTGCTCAAGAGGAACAGATGCTTGCGCCCCCCATCCGTCCAGATCTCGCCCGGGACTTGATGCTGCGCGTCGATGCCGATGTTCTGCGACTCTACGACCTGCCGCCTCGACTGGAACGTCAACTCTTGGATCTCTTTGCCGGTTGGCAGCGTGAGGGCGTGCCCTTTCAATTCGAGCGCTATTACCCCGAAGACTATGAACCGTGCTTCCCGCTGCACGAATACCTCTCGGATTCGTACGAACGGTCTACTGCGGGCTACCTGCGAGCACAACCCCGCGAGGACCTACCGCCCGAATTGCTCAATGCCTTGGGCGTCGCCGTTGAAGCGTACGCAGACGAGGAGTAACAGGCCTTGCGCGGCTACCTGCTGGATACGTGCATTGTCGCCTTCTGGCACAATCCGAAGCTGCCGGAGAACGCGCGGGTCGTCGGTCAAATCAACTCGCTTGATCCTCAGACGCCGTTGCGGATATCCGCGATTACGTGGGGAGAGATTGAATACGGCCACCGCTGCGTTTCCGCCGCCGAGACTAGCCCGCAAGTGCAGTTCAAGGCATTCCTGGCCAAGAACCTGCCCAGAGTCCTCGACGTTCGGCAGACGACGGCCGTCTACTATGCTCAATTGAAAGCCGCGCTCTTCAGCAAGTTCGCGCCGCAGAAAGGGAGGAAGTCCCGCCGCCCCGAGCAGCTCATCGACCCAGTGAGCGGCGCCGAACTGGGAATTCAAGAGAACGATCTCTGGATTGCTGCTCAGGCCTTTGAGCACAACCTCGTCCTTGTCACACACGACAAGATGGCGCGTATCAAGGACGTTGCGGCAAGTCTAATCGACCTCGATGACTGGGCAACGTAGATACCGTCAGTTGCAGTGATCCGACTGCACAGCCCCGACGCCTAAAGATGCGAGTTAGCCTACGACTTCTCTGTCTGTTGTGCGTCTTCACGGCAGTATCCGGCATCACTGAGTCGCTTTCCCCTGCCCAAGACATGCGCCGCCCCAAGAAGCTCATCGCCACCGGCTGGGACAAGGCCGATACTGGGCGACTTCGGCAGAACTTGGCGGAGATGGAAAAGCGGCCGTTCGACGGGGTAGTGCTCGAGGTGAATGGGCAAGACGACGACGGCAAGCGCGTGCCGCTGCGATGGGCCTTTCAGCCCGGCGAGTGGAAGCGGGAGTGGTTCCAGGCGGGAATCGACGACTTGAGGGCCTGCCAGTTTCGACGCTTCACCGATAACTTCATCCAGTTCAACGCCAACCCGGGCAACGTCGACTGGTTCGACGACGACGGCTGGCGCCAGATCGTCGATCACTGGCGGATCGCGGCCTGGGTTGCCAAGCAGTCGGGCGTGAAGGGCATCCTCTTCGACCCCGAGCCGTACGCCAAGCCGCACGCCCCGTTCCGCTACGACGCCCAGCCCGAGCGCGAGCAGCACACCTTTGACGAATACTACGCCAAGGTACGCCAGCGGGGCCGCGAGGCGATCTCCGCCGTCGTCGAGGAGTATCCCGATCTGGTGCTCTTCTCCTACTTCATGAACAGCGTCTGCGCCACGGCCACCGGCCACGCCGATCCGCGGCGGGGGCTGGCCACGCTCGGCTATGGGCTCTATCCGGCGTTCATCGACGGCTGGCTCGACGCGTGCCCGCCGACCGTCACCTTCGTCGATGGGTGCGAATCGGCCTACCGGTACAACGCCACGGAGCAATACCTCGAAGCGGCCGTGCGGATCAAGGGGGCCTGCCAGGAGCTGGTCTCGCCGGAGAACCGGGCCAAGTATCGGGCCCAGGTGCAGGTGAGCTACGGCGTCTACCTCGACGCCTACTGGAACCCCAAGGACTCCGAGTGGGGCCGGTGGTACATCGACGGGCTGGGCGGCCCGCGCGTCGAGCGGCTGCGGGCGAACGTGGCCACGGCCCTGCGCGCGGCCGACGAATACGTCTGGATCTACGGCGAGAAGTTTCGCTGGTGGCCCACGCCAAACGGTCGGGTGAACGACGAGACGTGGCCCGAGGCCCTCCCGGGGTGCGAGCAGGCGTTGCGGTTCGTGCGCGACCCGATCGATTACGGGCGCACCGAGATGGCCCGGCTCGAAGCGGCCGGCGAGCTGGCGAACCTCGCGCTGAACGGCGACTTCGGCCTCGAAACGGTCACCGACGCCGAGGGGCGCGAGCTCCGCTGGCGCGAGGGCGGCACGCCTGCCGGCTGGAGCACGTGGCAGGAGGCCGACTCCAAGGGCACGTTCACCTGGGATCGCGAGTCGGGGACCTCCGCGCCCGGTGCGGCCCGGGCGGCGAACGTGGCCGGCGGCTGCTTCCTCCAAGGCTTCCCCGTCCAGCCCGGCGAGCGATACGCCGTGCGCGCCCTGCGAAAGCTCCAGGGCCAGGGCGCCGCCTCGATCCGCGTCCGCTGGCAGACGCCCGAATCCGCCTGGACCCTCGAATCGCAAGATCAGCTCATCTTTTCCGAGGGCGCGCCCGACGAGTGGGGCGAGATGTTCGGCGTCGTTCAAGTGCCCGAAGGCGTCGGCCGCCTGGTCATCCTGCTCGGCGTCCGCGGGCAGACGGACGAGAAGGACGTTATTTGGTACGATGACGTCGGGCTGTTGAAGCTCCCTTGAAGTCTGGGCCGGCCCCCGCGCCCCCCGGGGTTTTTCCTGGGCACAGCCCGGGTGCCCGAGGATGGGGGGGCGGAGAACCACTTTCACTCCACGTCCAGCGATGCCAGATAGGCCCGGCTGGTGGCCAGGGCCGCACGCTCATGGTCGGTGAAGTCCTTTTTGGGCTCGCGCGACAGGGAGAGACAGAATTGCACCAGATCGGCCAATTGCTCCTGCGACACGCCGCTGCTGGAAGGATGCGGACTGCCGGGCATTCCCGCCGCGATTCGCAGGTAGACGGACGTGGCGTCCTGGCCCCCCTTGAACGACTCACGAGCAAGATCTCGCGCCCGTACGGGAAACCCTCGTTCGTCGTGCCAAACCTCGTCCGCCACGCCGGCGCCATCCTCGCCGTGACAGTTCGCGCAGCCCAGCTCCAGATAGATCTCTTTGCCGCGGACGAGTGACGAGGGCGCCGCCGGCCCGATGGGCGGGACAACGATCGCGTCGCCGGGGGCGGTCAAAAGATCGACGGATTCCTCCACCTCGTCTTCCATGACCTCGTCCCCCTGAAGCTCCAGCACGCTGACGAGCCGCTCGCGCAGACCTTCGCGGCGCAGCCGGTGCACTTCCTCGGCCAGAAGACGCAGCTCGTCGTCCTCCAGGTCGTCGTACGAGGGCATCGACGTTCCCGGAACGCCTCGCCGCAGCACGGTGAGCGTGTCGTTCAACGTGGGCACGCCGTTTTCCGTGCTCACCAGCCGGCTGAATTCCCAGCGAAGGTCGCGCGGGCGAGGAAACAAGTGCCGCGTGCCAAGGCCGTTGCCGTCGCCCTCGGGACCGTGACAAGCGCCGCAGTGCAATACGAAGAGGCGACGAGCGGGCGAGGAGGTTTCGTCCTCGGTGGCGGACTCGGTGGGCAAGGTATCGGGCGACGTCATCGCGACGTCAAGCTCCTGGATGAGCTGCTTGATTTCCGCGGCGGCGGCCGCATCGGCGGGGTCGAGCGCCAGCCTGGTGCGAAGGTCGCCCGTCCTCGTCACACGGTTACCCACGGCGGCGATGCGTTGGAAGAGCCGCTCGGCTTCGGCCGACTTGCCTTGCATGCCGAGGAGGCGCACCGCGCTCATCAGGAAGTAGGGATCCCGTGTTCGCTCCACCCCCGCCCGCTCGAACCATCGCTCCGCCGTTGGAAAATCGCCCCGATCCATGGCGATGCGTCCCATGGCCACGGCCACGTCCATCGGTGTCTCGGTGGTTTGGGCAAACGGTTCCAGGATGGCTTGCGCCCGGTCCAGGTGGCCCATCTTCCGGAGGATTCTCGCGGCGCCCAACGCAGCGACTTCGCCGGCGGGAGAGGCGGACCCCAACGCGGCGTATTGCCGAAATGCCCGATCCAGTTGATTGTTTTCCTCGAACATCTCGGCCAGGGAGACGCGTGCCAGCTCGTGGCGTGGTTCCCGCGAAATGGCCGCCTCGTACTGCGCCCGGGCTTGCTGCGCATCGCCCAGCGATTCCCAATACTTGCCCCGCATGTACGCCACGTGAGCGTCGTTCGGGCAATCGGCGCTCCAGGCATCGAGGATCTGTTGCGCCAAGGCGTTCCGGCCGCTGGCCAGACAACCGGACACGAACGCGGCCGGCACGTCGTACGCCGTGACGCCTTCTCCGGCGAACGTGGCCAACTGCGATTCGGCCCCTTCCCCCCAATTGCCCGTTTGGATGCGATAGAGCTGTCTTTCTCGCTCGATGCGCTCTGGGGATACTCCCTTCTTCTCCGCCGCCTGCAAAGCGTCCCGCCAACGGTCGACCTGGCGAAACTGCCGGAAGCAAAACGCCAGCATCACGTCGATCGTGCCGTCGTCGGGGGCGCTGCGGGCCGCTCGCTGCAAGTATTGCCGAGCGTCGCTGATCGCACCGATTCGCAGCCGGTTGCCGGCCACTTGCTTGGCCCACAGCGAGTAGGCGGTCCGGGCGAAGATCGCCAGCGCGACAACGGTCAACAGAAACGTGAGCCATACGGCGTGGCGGCGAGACCAACGCCATCCTGCGACCTCTCGACGCGGTGGCGGTTGTCTTCGATCGACCTTTCGACGCGGTGGCCGTTGTCTTCGGTGTGACATGTTTCACGGCCTTGCTACAGTTCCCCCCGAGGGGTAAAATCTGAAGGAGTCGTTGCCCGGTCGCACCCAGAGGGAATCACCAGATCTCGCATTCTACGCTGCGGGACCCCGAGAGACAACAACCAGCATGCTTGGCAGACGCGATCGACGGTGGATCATTGGTGGTGCGATTGCCGCGATGTTGATCGCTATTCTCGCCTCCCTCGCCGTCTGGAGGGCGTCGCGGCCCGCGCCGTGGTATCGTGACCGGGACGTTCCGGGCCGTGTGACGCCGTCGCTCCCGCCGACGGACGCGATGGCGTCGCGCATCACGGCGTTTTGCGGCAACTGTCACGCGACGCCGTCCCCCAACAGCTTCCCTCGCGACGCGTGGCATGACGAGGTGCTTCGCGGCTACGAGTTCTACGCGCGCTCCGGTCTGACGCATCTCGACCCACCTCCCATTCACGCCACGGTCGATTATTACCGGTCGCGGGCGCCTCGGGAGCTCGTTTTTCCAACCGCTCCGGAAGCAGCGACCCCGCTGCGCGCCACGTTCACGGTTGAAAAACGGACCTCCGGTCGGTCTGCCACCGTGGCGCCGGCCCTTGCCTACTTGCGCTGGGCTCGTCTCGAAACCGACCGCCCCCCGGTATTGCTCGCCTGCGATATGCGCGACGGAAGCGTGATGGCCGTGGATCCGAACCGTAGGGCGAGTCCGCCTAGCGTTTTCGCGCGTCTGAATAATCCGTGCCACGTGGAGCCGTGCGACCTCGACGGGGATGGCGCGATCGATCTCGTGGTGGCCGACCTGGGGAGCTTCGTGCCCTACGATCACGACTTCGGTCGCGTCGTCTGGCTGCGCCGCGACGAGCAGCGAGATACCTGGGAAGAAATCGTCGTGGCGTCCGGGCTGGGGCGAGTGGACGACGTTCGGCCGGGCGACTTGGACGGGGACGGAGACGTCGACCTGGTCGTCGCGGATTTCGGCTTGCACAGGACGGGGCAGGTTCTGCTGCTCGAAAACACGTCCGAGTCCGGCGAGGCTCCCGAGTTTGTGCCCCGCGAGATCGATCCGCGTCCCGGCGCGATCCACGTCCCCGTCGTCGACCTGGATGGAGACGGTCAGCTCGATTTTCTGGCCCTCATCAGCCAGGAATACGAATGCGTGGAGGCGTACATGAACCAGGGTCGCGACGCCTCGATGCAGGATCGTCACGTCTTCCTGCGCAAGCGGCTCTGGACCGGGCCAGATCTGACCTACGGTTCCAGCGGTATTGAGCCGGTCGACTTAGACCAGGATGGCGACGTGGACGTGCTTTACGCGAACGGCGACGCCTTCGACAACAACTACGCCAATCCGTTGCACGGGATTCAGTGGCTGGAGAATCTCGACGGTGAACGATTCGTCCACCACCGGCTGACCGATCTGCTCGGCGTCTGCCGCGCGCTGGCCGGCGACGTGGACGCGGACGGCGATCTGGACGTCGTCGCCTCGGCCTGGCTTCCCGAGCCAATCAAACCGGCCCGTCTCCGGGATCGGCCGCTTCCTTCGGTGGTGTGTCTGGAGCAGACGGAGCCCGGCGTCTTCGTGCGGCACACGCTCGAAGTGGGCGCACCCCGCTATCCGGCCCTGGAGCTGGCCGACTTCGACGGGGACGGGGATCTCGACTTCGCCGTGGGGTCGCACATGACCACCACGCGCCACCTGTCCCACTGGCTCGCCATCTGGCGGAACGACCTGTAGCAACACGCCGTGTGGGCTGCTAAAACGGACGGGGAAGAGGCCCGTGGATCTGCGGGA
>CAZDHR010000051.1:0-24751 GCA_964505295.1 uncultured Planctomycetaceae bacterium | reverse complement strand
AGCGGATGATCGGCCAGCCCGTACTTGCGGTCCAGGGCGATGCGGCGATCGGTCTCCTCGCCGTCCATGGTCCAATTGCCCTCGTCGTCGCGGTCCAAGCCGCTTGCGCCCGAGATGTGCGAGTTCATGCCGTGGGCGACCATGTCCCGACGCTCCAGCTCGGCCTTGCGCCGGAAATACTCGTTTGCCTCGGGGCTGTTGTTGTCGTGGACGTTCGAAAGCGGGTCCCGGTAGTACATGCCGTAGATGTGGTTCGGGTTCTTCTCCAGCCGGATCGGGAGCACGCGGAGCACGAACGGCACGTCGGCCGGCTCTCCGCCCGCCGGATGGAAGGTGAGCTTGCCTTCGTAGACGCCGGGGGCGGCGTCGTCCGGGACCTTGACGGTAATCCAGAACCGCTGGTTGCAGCCCTGGCGGATCGCGACCGATTCCTTGTGTTCCAGCACGTCCGGGGCGACGTGATAGGAGAAGAACATCGAGTAGTTGGGCCGAACGAGCATGTAACGGACGGAGCGGACTTCCACGTTCTCTTTGGCGATGACCGCCCGGGGCGAGCGAAGATCGCCGGCCGTGACCTTCGCCTCGCCCAAGTCCTTGAGGGGAAGCACGGTGAACGTGACCGGCTCGTGCTCGCCCGGCGAGGCAAAGGTCGCCAGCTCGGGGTCCAGCTCATCGGCCCGCGGCACGGTGTTGGGGTATATCACCTCGGACCAGTGTCGGGCGAAGAGGGCGTAGCCCCGCGCGCGATCCCGCGCGGAAAGCTCGGGCATCGGCCGGTCGTCGACGTGCTCCGTCCGCTTCCACTCTTCGGCCACGTCGGGCGGCAGGAAGTAAACCTCCTGCTCCAAGGCGTCGAGAAGCTCGCTGCGGACCTTCTGCTCCTCCGCCGTAGGGAAGACCACCAGGCACGCCGCCAGCCAGTCGGTCTTGGGAAGGAATTCGATGGCCAGCGGCCCCTCGCCGACCGACGTGGTCAACACGCGCTTCTCGAATCGGTACGCACCGGGGATCTTGACGGTCGACCGGGACGCACCCACCGCCACGTCGAAGTCGTGATACTCCCGCGAGGAGCCGGCGCTGCGACCGCAGAGCAGATAGGCCGTGTACTCCCCCGGCGGCACGTCCACCAGGAACGCGTTCGGCTTGTCGCTGAAGATCGTGTCGCCGGTGATCTCGTTGGTGTAGATCGGGGGCGGCTGCTTGCGCCCGCGGCTTTCGTTGTACTCCCACTCGCGGCGGTAGTGCTTGTGGTGCTCTCGGAGGCCGTCGGTCGCTTTCCATCCGTATCCGGCCTGCTCGGAGTAGGCCGACTTGGCCGTGATCCTCGTGAACCCGTCTCGCAGCTCCGAGGTTTCGGTGCCCAGGTCGAACCGGTACGTCTCGCCGCACAGCATGGGGGCGAACACGAGACCTGCGGACAACGTCAGGATGGTCAAAGCGATTCTCATGGCGGCTCCTTCGTCCGTGGAATTTCGCGATTCTCGCAAGCCTTGGCGTGTGCCACTGCTTCTGCGAAGCAGTGCTTCTGTGCGCGTTTCGCATACAACACTGCTTCTGCGAAGCAGTGGCACACCGTTCACAACTCTCGCAATCGTGCAACGCTATCTAGAACGGGCCTTCGATCACGCGGAACTGGACTTGGCCTTGATCGACGGGCTGCCCGGCCGCGTTGCGGAGGCGGAGCGTGGCGGAGTAGGTGCCCGGGGTCAGCGGTGCGGCGAGGCGGAGGGGAAACTCGCCGTGCCGGCTTGCTTTGCCCTCGGTCTTGGCCGCCGGCTTGCCGTCCCGGCCGATCTCGAACTCGACGGTCACTTCATCGAGCCCCTTGCGGCCCATCAGCGTGTAGCGGGCCGTGATTTGCCGGTCGCCCGAGTAGAGGAGCTTGCGATTCAGCGCCAGCTCGGCGACGACCGGGTGGACGAATCGGGTGAGGGCCACGTCGGCGATGTAGAAGTCGACGCGGTCGCCGTGCTGGTAGTTCGATTCCGAGATGTTGAACTGCACGCGCTGCACGTCGGCCGGGGCGATCAGCTCGGAGATCGGGATCACGATCTCCGTCCACTGGTCCTTTTGCACGTCCTTGAGCGGGAAGCTGGTGGTGCGCTTCGGCCCCGTGTGATAGAACCCGACGCCCAGCGGCGTGCCGGGCAGGCGCTCGCGGCTCGTCTCGGCGTAGATCCGGCACTCGAAGAAATCGTACTCGGACCAGTCGGAGATGCCCCCCCGGGCCATGTCCTTCCCGGCTCGCGGCCAGCCGATCGGATAATTCTTCTCGCCCTTGGTGTGGTCGACCACGTTGGCGAACTTGAGCGACCGCTTGCCCCCGTCGGCGTGCTCGTCGCTCGATGAGATCTCGGTCTCCTCGGGCGATCCGTTGTACCAGTCGGTCACGTCGACCATGTCGTCCAAGACGAGCCGCTCTTTGTTGGCTTCGTGTGGGCGCTTGCCTTGCGTGCTCTCTTCCGCCACGGCCTGCGCGCCGGCAAGCCAGAGCGAAGAAATCGCCAGGAGCCCAGTTAGGACGTATCCGGTCATCAGTATCCCTCCTTGAAGCATTCGCGATTCTGGGACGACGTGCTGGACCCACGCGTTCGACGCCGAGACTGCTTCACACCTTCGCCAACGCCTGTTCCAGGTCCGCGAGCAGGGCCTCGCTATCTTCGATGCCGGCGGCCAGGCGGACCGTGTTGAGCTTGACGCCGAAGCTGGTCCGCCGTTCTTCCGGCAGGTAGAGCATGGTGGTCAGGTAGGGGATGCAGATCAGGCTCTCGGTCGCTCCCAGGCTCACGGCGTGGACGATCACGTCGAGGTTGCCGATGAACCGCTTGGCGTCGTCCTGGGAGGAGCCGACGTCGAAGGCGAGCACGCCGCCGAACCCGCCGTGCATTTGCTTCAAGGCGGCTTCGTGGCCCGAGTCGCCCTCCAGGCCCGGGTAGATGACCGAAGAGACCTTGGGATGGCCCGCCAGGTATTGGGCCATGGCCAACGCGTTCTCGGCCGTCTTATCCGCCCTCAGCTTGAGGGTTTTCAAGCCCCGTTCCAAAAGCGAGGCGGAGAAGGCGTCCATCGTAGTGCCGATCGCCTGCCGGGTGAACCAGAGGAGGTCGTAGTGTTCCTTGCTGGTGGCGATCGCCCCGCCCATCAGGTCGTTGTGGCCGCCCAGCGCCTTGGTTGCGCTGTGGACGACCATGTCGGCGCCGAGGGCGAGCGGCTTTTGGTGGCAGGGCGTGGCGAACGTATTGTCGACGACCAACAGGGCGCCCACCCGATGGGCCTCCTCGGCCATCGCGGCGATATCGACCACCTTGCACAGGGGATTGCTGGGCGTCTCGAGGAAGATCATCTTGGTGTTCGGCTTGATGGCTTCGCCGATCGCCCGGTAGCCGGCCGCGTCGAGCCAGGTGATCTGGACGCCCATCCGCTCCAGAATCAGCGAGATCTTGTAGTGCGCCCCGTAGATGTCGTGAAACAGGATTACGTGATCGGCGGCGCTCAGGTAGGTGAAGTAGATCATCGCGCAGGCGGCCATGCCCGTGGTGGCGATCACGCAGTCCTCGGCCCCCTCCAGGGCCGCGATCTGCTTCTCGACCGCCCGGACCGTGGGATTGTCGTCCCGGTGGTACGTGTAGCCGTCGATCTCCCCGTCGGTGATCTGCCGGAGGACCTCGAACGAGCGGTATTCATAATTCACCGCGTGCACAATCGGCGTGACCATCGGCCGATTGCCGTACGGGGTTAACGGATCGTCGCCCATGGGTTCTACTCCTTGCGATCTATCGACATGCGCACTCAGGGCCGAAACCGTGAGGATAACGCGGCCCGGCGGGCGCCGCAAGGGGCGGTGGGTAGGCCGCTCGTAGTGCCCCGATTCATCGGGCCTTCGAGGGATCGCTTTGCTTCTTGTGCCCTTTGTGGGCAAGCCTTCGGCTATGGACCACCGAGCAGCTCCCGCCGTCGCTCGACGTAGTAGAGGTACGTCTCGTACGAGACGTCCGGGGGCACGAAGTGGTCGAGCATGGGGATGTAGGCGCCTTCTTTCAACAAGGGGCGCACTCGTCGCAGCTCGGCGTCGACGCCTTCGCGACCGCTGGCGATCGCCCGCTTGTCGAGCCCGCCCATCAGGGCGATTCCGGGGAACTTGCGCCGCAGCATCACGGGGTCGGAGCCGGCGGCGATCTCGCAGGGATGGGTGCCGTCGATGCCCGCTTCGAGGAATAGGGGGGCCAGGTCCTCCACGCGCCCGTCCGTGTCGACCATGATCAGATTCACCCCGCCCTCGCGGAGATAGCCGACCAGCTCTTCGTACGCGGGCAGCATGTGCTGGCGGACCAGCTTGGGGGAGATCATCGGCGCGGTCTTGTACGACATGTCTTCCCAGACCTGGACGAAGTCGAGCGCGCCGGTGGCCAGCACCCGGGCGAACACGTCCTGGGCGAACTGGAGCCGGTCGGCGATCATCCGCTCGCAGAGCCCCGGCTGATCGTAGAAGGCCATGCACCAGCTCTCCATGCCCACGATGTTCCGGTGGAACCCGAAGAAGCTGCGGAAGTTGGCACCAATGATCTCACCGCGCTGGCGGCGCCAGTGGAGGTCTTCGTCGAAGTCGTCGGCGTAGCGGCCCGGGTCGCGGCCGTCCAGGCGCAGCCGGAGCCGATCGTAGTCGGCCTCGTTCTCGACGGGAAAGCGGAGGAACTGCGGGATGGTCTTGTGCTCTTTGCGCTGTCGGTAAACGATCCCGTTCTCGTCGCGGACGATCTGCTCTTCCTCGCGGTCTTCGATCACCTCCGGCTCGAACGGAGGATAGACCTCGCCGTTGATCGGGAGCCAGTTCACGTTGAAGCTGCGGTCAAGCTGAAGGTAGTCCTCCAGATGGCGAAGCTCGGTGACCCACCGGGGCAAGCCTTCGTGATGCCACCGATCGAGCGTCTCCGGCCAGACGCCCATCTCCATCAACGGGACGCGGTCGACGGGCTCAAACCGCATGTACTTCAGGAATCGCTCACGCTGGCTCACGGCGTCTCCTTCAACAGCCGGAGCAGCTCGGTTTTCATTTGGCGCAGGACCGGCCAGGCGGATTGCTCGGCGATCAGGTTCTTCATCTCGTACGGGTCGGACTTCAGGTCGTATAGCTCGTCCATGCCTTTGAGTTGGAGGTAATGGATATACTTGTAGCGATCGGTGCGCACGGCCTTGTAGCCCATGTTCGCGACGCGGGGGAACACCGTGTCGGTGTAGTACTCGACGAGGAAGGCCGTCCGCCAGTCGGCGACCTCGCCCGCAAGCAGCGGGACGAGGGAGCGGCCGTGCATCGGGACCGTCGGCTTCGTGCCGGCCAGGTCGAGGAGCGTGGGCGCCAGATCGATGCCGAGGACCAGCTCGTCGGGCGTGCTCCCGGCCTTGACGAGCCGGGGATAGCGGACGACCAGCGGGATCCGGATCGTCTCCTCGTAGGCCAGGCGCCGCTCGACGCTCAGCCCGTGCTCGCCGTTGAAATAGCCGTGGTCGCTGGTGAATACCACCGCGGTGTCGTCCAGCTTGCCGCTCTTCTCCAGGGCGGCCAGCAGGCGTCCGAGCCCTTCGTCGACCGCCGCGAGCATGCGTAGCCGGTTGCGTACGGTCGTGTCGGAAGTGCCCGTCTCGGGGCCCAGCGGGGGGAGGTCGCCGATCTGGCGATTTAAGGCCGGCTTGCCTTCCAGGGCGTCGTCGACGTTCGGCCTGCGCGGGACAGTGGCATCGGCATAGAGGTTCTGGTGCCGCTGGGCGGGAATGAAGACGGCTGCCGAGGGGTCGCTGATGCTGCCGTCGTCGTACTGGGTCAGGTTGGGGTGGATCGCCTTGTGCGAGAGATACAAGAGGAACGGCTTCTCGCGGTCGCGCTCGATGAACCGCAACGCCCGGTCGGTGAAGACGTCGGTGATGTAGCCCCGCACGCGGGCGAGCTTGCCCTCTTCGTAGATCTCGGGGTTGAGCGTTTCGCCTTGCCCCTTGATGCTCACCCAGTAGTCGAAACCCGGGCGGGGCGTCGGGTCGTTGCCCATGTGCCACTTGCCGATGAAGGCCGTTTCGTACCCCTCGCCCTGGAGCATGCGGGGGAACGTGACGAGCTGGTGGCTCTGGGCGCTTCGGTTGGTGTTGTCGAGGATCCCGTGTCCGTGGGCGTAGCGGCCCGTCAGCAGGCTGGCGCGGACCGGCGAGCAGAGCGGCGTGGTGGCAAAGGCGTTGAGAAACCGAGCGCCCTCGCTGGCGATCCGGTCGACGTGGGGCGTCTGGGCGAACGGATGACCCGCGCAGCCGATCTCGTCCCAGCGGAGGTCGTCGACGAGGATCACCGCGATATTCGGACGCGGCGGCGTCTCCGCGGCATGGGCCTGGAGCGCGCCCCACGACGCCAGCACGCAAGCGGATACGACAAGAGCGGCGACTGTTCGCGTGGGCACAACCGGTGCTCGCACCGGTGCAATCGGGTCTCGCATGGCGTTTCTCTCCTTTGCGCGCGTGGGGGCGAGGAGGTCACGATTCGTGCGGCCTGCTTGAGTCGCGCCTGACGGACTCTATCGCGTCGGCAGGCTTCTCCACCAGGAATAGATGTCCTCGGCCACGGCCGGGTCGTAATCGGGGTTGGGCACCGGCATCTGGGCGTCGACCGATTCGAGCCACCGGTGGAGCATCTTGCGAAGCGAAGCGACCTTCTCGGGCAACTCGGAGGCCAGATCGTGCTTCTCGCCGACGTCGCTCTCCAGGTCGTAAAGCTCCGCGCGCCCGTCTTCGTAGAACTCGATCAGCTTGTAGCGGCCGCTGCGCACGATCCCGTGCGGTCGCACGCCGGCCTCGCCCGTGATGTTGTAGTGCGGGTAGTGCCAGTAGAGGGCCTCGCGCCGCAGCTCTCCCGTTTGCTTCAAGAGCGGGACGATGCTCGCGCCGTCGACCGAATGGTCGGGATCGCCTTTCGCGCCGGTCATCTCCAGGATCGTGGGATAGAAGTCGACGCTGGTGACGGGCACGGAGCAGGTGCTGCCGGGCTGGACCGCGCCGGGCCACTTCACGATCCAGGGCTCGCGGATGCCTCCCTCGTACGGCGACCCTTTGCCCTCTCGCAACGGCGCGTTGGTCGTCGACGCCACGCAGTGCTTCGCCCGCTTCAGGTGGGGCGGGCCCTGCACCTTTCGCGTCAGGCCGCCGTTGTCGGACATGAAGAAGACGATCGTGCGCTGGTCGATTCCCAGCTCATCGAGCTTGGCCATCACCCGGCCGACGCTCGCGTCCATGCTCTCCACCATGGCCGCGAAGGTGGCGTTGGTGGCCCCGACGGCCGGCCTCCCCTTGGCCAGGCATTTGGCGACCGCCTCCTGCTTCGCCTGCAAGGGCCGATGGACGGTGTAGTGACTGAAATAGAGGAAGAAGGGGCGACCGCGGTTGGCCTCGATGAACTTCAGAGCCTCGTCGGTAAGCCGCTCGGTGAGGAACTCGCCCGGCGTCCCGTCTTGGATCGCGGGAATTCGATACGGGAAGAAGTAGCTCCCCGGCGCGCCTCGGGCGCAGCCGGCGAAGTTGAAATCGAAGCCTTGCGCTTCGGGCAGATAGGGTTCTCCGCCCAGGTGCCACTTGCCCACGTGTCCCGTGGCGTAACCCGCCGCCTTCAGGGCCTCGGCGATCGTCACCTCCTCGAGCGGCAGATACTTGGTCCAATCCGGCCGGCGGAGTTGAGTCCAGGGGAAGTGGGACCCGGGGATCCAATCGGTGAGGCGGAGTCGCGCGGGGTATTTGCCCGATATGATGCTCGCCCGGGTCGGCGAGCAGCAGTTGCAGGCCGCGTAGCCGTCGGTGAACCGCATGCCCTGGCCGGCCAGTCGGTCGACGTGGGGCGTCTCGTAGATCGTGTTGCCGTAGCAGCCCACGTCGCGCCAGCCCAGGTCGTCGATGAGGATGAACACGACGTTGGGCTTCGCAGCGTCCGGGCGGTCGGCCGCCTGCGATTGCCCGGTAAACAGCAGCACGCAGCCGGCCAGGGTGCATGCGGCGTGGGCAAGCCGGCGGGAAAGATCGGGTCGACTCATCAGGGCACCTTCTCTCACTCTTCCGTCGAACCGCCCCAAGCACAGGACGGACACTCATCGCAGGGTGCGGACGGCACCCGCCATGCCGGTTGCTCGCCGGGCTCGCGTGAACAGGCAACGTGCACAACCCGATCGGCAGAACCGGCGCTATGCCTGCCCGGCTGCGCCGGCCTGTCCGTCGGAGGAGACCCCGACGTGTCGCGAAAACGAACCGGGAGTCACACCTGGATCGCGTCGAAGATATCGGTGTTGCTCAGAATCCCGATGATCTCCTTGCCGTCGAAGACGGGTGCCCGGCGGATGCCCGCAGCGTTGAATAACCGCGCGCAGTACTTCAGCGCCAACCCGGGCGAAACCGTGATCAGCGGCTTGGACATGATCTCGAACACTTTCACCTTCGCAGGGTCCTTCCCCGGATCGATGACCTTGCACACCACGTCCTTGCGGGTGACGATGCCCCAGGCGTCCTCCTGGCCTCTTCGATTCACGAACACGCTGGAGACCTTCTTCTCCCTCATCAGCCTGACGGCATCGGCCACCGTCGCCGTGCCCTCGATGCAAATCACCTCCTTGGTCATCACATCGCCGGCTTTGGCAAACCTCACGTCGTGGAGCGGCTTTTCCGACATTTCCCCTCTCCCTTTGTTACTGCCTGGTAGGACTTGGCCAACCGACGCTCGATCACCGCGGAAGCGGCACGTGGCACGCTTCCGACCATCGCCTGGGGACCAAACGGCACATCGGGTGAACAGGCTGCCGGCAGAACCGGGGCCTGCCTGCTTTCACACCCGCCCACAATGGGACAGAACGGAGACCCGGTTGTCAAGCAGGTGACGGGCAATTGGGCAGCCTGGTTCCGCGAAGCCAAGCGTTCTGCCGACAAATACGCTCGCTGCACGTCTCGGTGTCGTCCCTTCGACCCTCCGCATGGGGGCCTTTGGGCACGCCGGCGAATCTTGTCTTTCCCGCCGCGCCGGGGAATACTGGCGGCGGCGCCCGGACGCGGAAGCGGCCCCGGGCGATGCAAACGGCATTCTCGCTTCGTCTACCCTCTGAAAGGATCTGCGATGTACGAGCGGCAACTCGACCGGCGGCGGTTTCTCAGCTTGTCTGCGGCGGGCCTTGCGACGATGAGCCTCACGGGCCGCGCCCTGGGCGCGGAGCCCGATTCGGTCCAACCCAAAGTGGAGGAGGGCCTGGCCTGGTACGACGTCCAACAGTGGGGCGTCGAAGGCCGCGGCTGGTCGGAGACCAAGCGATACTTCGACCGGCTGCCCGCCAAGGCCGAGGGCGTGGTCCGCGGGCCCGTCTGGAGCTTGAGCCGCCACTCCGCCGGGATGTGCGTCCGCTTCGCCACCGACGCGACCGAGGTCCACGCCCGGTACGAGCTGCTCTCATCGAGCCTGGGCATGCCCCACATGCCGCCGACGGGCGTGAGCGGGGTGGACCTCTACGCCCAGGACGACCAGGGGACGTGGCGCTGGCTGGGCGTCTCCCGGCCGTCGGCCCAGACCGTCAAGGCGAAGCTGGCCACGGGCATTCCGGCCGGCCGTCGCGCGTACATGGCCTACCTGCCGCTCTACAACGGCGTCGAGTCGCTCGAAATCGGCGTGCCGGCCAAGGCCGCGTTCGAGCCGCTCGCGCCGCGATCCGAAAAGCCGATCGTCTACTACGGCACGTCGATCGCCCACGGCGCCTGCGCCAGCCGGCCCGGCATGTCGTTCTCGGCCATCCTCGGGCGCTGGCTCGACCGCCCGGTCATCAACCTCGCCTTCTCGGGCAACGGGCGTATGGACCCGGAGGTGGTGGATCTCCTGGCCGAGCTCGACGCGGCCGTCTACTGCATCGACTGCCTGCCCAACATGCAGGGCCCGCAGGTCGCCGAGCGGACCGAGCCGCTGGTGCAAACGCTCCGCAAGGCCCGGCCCGACGCGCCGATCGTGCTCATCGAAGACCGCACCTACGCGAACGCCTGGCTCCTGCCCGACCGCCGCGAGCGCCACACGGCCGCCCGGGCGGCCCTCAAGGCCGCCTACGACAAGCTCACGGCCGAGGGCGTGAAGGGTCTCCACTACGTCGAAGGCGAGCACCTTCTGGGCGACGACGACGAAGCCACCACCGACAGCTCCCACCCCTCCGACCTCGGCATGATGCGCATGGCCGACGCCCTGGAGCCGGTGCTGCGGCCGATCCTGAGCGGCCGATGATGCTGCTGGGGTGACCTGGCAAAGACACCCTGAATCGCCGCTTGCGGCTTCGCCGCCCGCCTCTCAGGCCACGACTTCATCAAGCAGCACGGTGCCTGAAACGCACCATATTCGTGTACGAGCGGTGATTGGTGCGTTTCACAGACTCTACGGCTCTGCGTCCAGGATTTCCCGGAGGCAGCGCGTCGCGGGCGGGAGCCGGTCGGCGAGGAGCCAGTCGACGTCGATCCAGAAGCCGGGCAGGGCGCGGCTGCGGAAGAGGCGGTTCTCTTCGAGCGGGGCCAATTGGTAGCGGCCTTCCTCCAGCAGGAGGAACTCCACGCGCTTCTGGATCGGGTCGATGATCCAGTACTCCGAAACGCCCGCCTCCTCGTAGAGCTGCCGCTTGAGGTCGTAATCGCGGTGCCGGCTTTCGCGGGAGACGATCTCGACGGCGATATCGGGCCCGCCCCGCATGCCCCCCTCCCCGATCAGGCCGACGCGCTCCGGACGTACGTAGGCCACGTCCGGCTCCGGTGCGGAGAACTCGCTTAGCCGGAAGGCGAAGCGGCTGCCGAGGACGTCTCCGCCGATGCCCCGGGCCTCAACAAACCCTTGGAAGAGCCCGGCAAGAAACAAGGTCAACTTGTTCGCACGGCGTGAGTCGGGCGAGGCCATGTAGATGACTCCGTCAATGAGGTCGGCTTTCTGCCCGTCGGACACGAAAGCGTAGAAGTCCTCGACCGTCAACAAATCGTCGGCAACCCGCCTTGCATCCGCCATGGCACGCTCGCCTCTTGAAAGGAACGTATGATGAGCGCGCCTGCGGCACGCTCCACCTCATCTTAACGGCACGACCCGCGCCAGCCAACCCCCTTCCGGCGGGGTGGCGATCGCATCTCGCCGGGCCGGGTGGGACTGGCATCTTGCCAGTGCCTTCACGCGGGAGTCTTCAACTCGTCGTGAAGCGCACCGGCGAAACACCAGTGGCACCCGGCCGCGGGTTTGGTGTCTCTTGCTCTATCCGACAGTCTCTCGGAGCAGCTTCAAGGCCGCCGCCGTGAACTGGCGCCCCGCTTCCGGCTCAAACGGCGGGAGGTCGATGATGCCGGGGACGGTCAGGGCGGCGTATTCGTTTGCTTTATAGGCGTTGGGATCGGGGAGGTAGCCGATCAGGTCGTCGGTGTAGCCGACCACGAGCGTGTGGTCCAACGGCGAGTCGCGGCGGATCGTCAGTCCGTAGCAACTGTAGAGCTCGGCCGGGTGGAAGAGCAGGCCGATGCTGCCGAGTTGCAGGGCGGAGACCGGCACGGCGAGCGTGGTCCGCTTGGGGGTCCACTTGGCCGCGCTTTTCGCCCAGTCGGCGGCGAATCGGGCGTCGACGTACGTGCCGCTTTGGCACTTCGACGGGTCCTTCTCGTACTGCTCCAGTCGGGCACGCAACAGCGGCACGTCGAGCGGCAGGGCGACCTCGGTCGTTCGCGTCCGGAGCACGTCGACCTCGACCGGCTGGGCTTCGCTCACGGCCTGCTTGAGCCCGGCGTGCACCGCGTCGGCGACCTTCTCGGGCTCGCCCAACCACGACGGCTTGCCGGGCCCCGGGTTGACGTCGCCGCAGTGGCCTTGGAGGAAGGAGGGCGAAAGCTTCTCCCCGGCGAGGGTCCGCTCGGCGACCAGGCCTGGCCAGTCGGGCCCGGCGTTGTCGTCGGTGTAGCAGACGGGGTGGGCGGAGAAGTGGTACCAGAGGAGGCTTGGCTTGCCGGACCGCTCGAAGAGGAGGGCGTGGAGCATCGTGTCGAGCCATCGCTCGGAGTCGGTCGAGTCCGGGCCGAACTGGTCGTCGGTCTTCCAGTTGGGAGTGGTGCGATTGAAGTTGCCGCCCACCACCCGGGCGCGCCCGACGTGCAGCTCGGCCGCGGCCAGGTCGGCTTGGGCCAGCTCGACGGAGCGAACACAGTGGTCCTCCACCTTGGCCATGTACTCCGGCGAGATCGCGCCCCATTGTCGGAAATAGCGGAACGTGGGCATCGAATGGGTGTGCGTTGCCGCGACCCGGACATTCGATGCGGGAATGCCCACCTTGTCGGCCACGCGCCGCTCGACGCGGCCGGTAAACTCCCGCGACACGCCGCAGATATCGAGCGAAACGACGGCCGCCCGGGCGTCGCCCCGTTTGAGCACCAGCGCGCGGGCGGCCGTGGGCTGCCGGATGCCCGTGATCCGCCGCTCCTTGCCTGGGGCGCGGTGGAAGCCGGCCATCTCGATTCCCAGCGGCGGCGTGGTATCGACCGTGCCTTCGCCCGCTTCAAGCACGAAGGAAGGCGCGGCCGCCCGGCCGGACCGCGCCCAAAGCCCCATCGCGGCAAGGCTCCCCGACCGGACACATCGGCCAAGAAAACCGCGGCGTTGGATTCGCTTTCGCATTGGTTGTTGTGCCATTTTCGTGCGTCCTCCGGTCTTGCTGAAGTGTGGGTACGCCGGCGTTGTGCTTCATTCTTGTCCAATCGGCGTGTCGCGTCGAGCCCCCTCGGCCGGCTCCTGCATGGTAACACAGTGATACGCCCCCAGCCCCCGGGCCAAATCGACCGCCGGCAAGCCGCGGACTTCGCGGTCCGGGAAGACACCGGTAAGGATGTCCATCGCCTCGCCGTCGGCCGGGTCGTCGAACTGCGGCACTACGACCAGCCCGTTGGCGATGTAGAAGTTCGCGTAGCCGGCCGGCAGCCGTTGTCCCTGGTGGTGGATCGCTTGCGGCATGGGCAGGGCGATCACTTCCAGCGGTCGTCCGTCCTGATCGACGGCACCGGCCAGACGCTCGAAGTTGGCGCGCAGCACGGCGTAGCTCTCGTCGGCCGCGCGTTTTTCCATCGCGGCCACGACCGTCGCCGGGCCCACGAATCGGGCCAACTGGTCGACGTGCCCGTCGGTGTCGTCGCCGGCGATACGCCCCCGCAGCCAGACGAAGTGCCGGGCACCGACGTAGACGGCCAGGTATTGCTCGACGTCGCTCCTGGAAAGCCCGGGGTTCCGATTCGCGTCGGTCAGGCAGTCTTCGGCCGCCAGGATCGTGCCCCGGCCGTTGGCGTCGATCGCGCCGCCTTCGAGCACGATGCCGGGCTCGAACCGCCGCCGCCCGGTGGCCGCGGCGATCCGCCGGGGTACGTCGTTGTCGAGGTCGAACGGCGGATACTTGCCGCCCCAGGCGTTGTAGCCCCAATCGACCAGGGCGGGCGGAAGCTCGGGCGGGCCGGCCAGGAACGTGGGCCCGTGATCGCGAATCCACGCGTCGTTGGTCGGCACGTCGTGCAACGTCACGCCGGGCAGGTCTCCGATCATCGCCCGGGCCTCGCGCATCACGTCCTCTCCACCGGCCAGCACGTGCACCGGCTCGAACCGCGCGATTGTTCGCGCCAACTCCGCCCAGACCGGCGGGATCGCGTCGAACCGCCCGGGCCAGGTTTCCCGGTTGTGGGGCCACGAGAGCCAGGTGGCCGCGTGCGGCTCCCACTCGGCCGGCAGGCGATAGCCCAGCGAGGCGGGCGTTTGCGAGTGCGACATGGGCTTGAAGTCCATCGATTCCAGCTTGACGTCCCTGCGGGCGCGCCGATCAATCGTCGGTTGCCGGTCGTTCGTCGAGGTATCGCTTCAACAGCCCCTTGTAGGCGTCGATTCGACGGTCGCGCAGGAACGGCCAGTGGGTGCGCACGACGTCGATCTGCCCCAGGTCGCACTCGACCAGGAGCGTCTCTTCCGTGTCGTGGCCTGCCTGGGCGAGCACGTTCCCGTTGGGATCGGCGACGAACGACGCCCCCCAGAACTCCAGCTCACCCTCCACGCCCGTGCGGTTCGCGGCGGCCACGAACAGGCCGTTGGCGATGGCGTGGCTTTGCATCATCGTCTGCCAGGCGGCGTGCTGGCTGGTGCCGAACTCGCCCTTCTCGTCGGCGATCCAGCCGATGGCCGTCGGGTAGAAGAGGATCTGCGCACCGGTGAGGGCCGTCACGCGCGCTGCTTCGGGAAACCACTGGTCCCAGCAGACGCACACGCCCACGCGCCCGAAGCGGGTCGGGAAGCTCCGAAACCCGAGGTCGCCCGGCGTGAAGTAGAACTTCTCGTAGTAGAGCGGGTCGTCGGGGACGTGCATCTTGCGGTAGCGCCCGACGAGCCGGCCGTCGGCATCGAGCACCACCGCCGTGTTGTGGTACACGCCCGCGTCGCGCCGCTCGAACACCGACGCGACCACCACGACGCCATGCTGCCGGGCGGCCTGGGCGAGCGAGTCGGTGATCGGTCCCGGGATCGGCTCGGCCTGGTCGAACTGCCGATGGTCTTCGCGCTGACACGGATAGAGGCCCGCGAACAGCTCGGGCAGGCAGACCACGTTTGCCCCCGCGCTGGCGGCCTCACGGATCTTCACGACCGCCTTCTCGACGTTCGCCCGCTTCGACTCGACGCACCGCGTCTGCACGAGGGCCACGTTGACCTTGCCCGGCGGCTCATTCGGACTGGTTCCGTCGTCTGGACTCATCGTGCCGTGATGGTACCATGAGCCGTATGACGTGCAAACCGTGGCCCGGGCTTTTCATCACCGGCACCGACACGGAGGTGGGCAAGACCTACGTGGCGGCCTTGATCGCCCGATCGCTTCGTGCGGCCGGGCATCGCGTGGGGGTCTACAAACCGGCGGCGAGCGGGTGCCGCGAGGTTGAGGGCGAGCTGGCGGCCGACGACGCGGTGCTGCTGTGGGAAGCCGCCGGACGGCCGGGCGAGCTGGATCGCGTCTGCCCGCAGCGGTTCCGCGCAGCCCTGGCGCCGCACCTGGCCGCCCGAGAGGAAGGCAAGACGCTCGACCCGGATCTGTTGCGGACCGGTATCGAGTACTGGCGGGCCCGGTCCGACGTCATCGTGGTCGAAGGGGCAGGCGGGCTGATGTCGCCGTTGGGCGACGACGAGTACGTGGCCGACCTGGCCAACGACCTGGGCTTCCCGTTGGTCATCGTCGCCCGGAACTCCTTGGGCACGATCAACCACACGCTCCAAACGCTGATCGCCGCGGCCACGTTCCGCGACGGTCTCTCGATCGCCGGCATCGTGCTCAACCACCCCGCCCCGCCCGGGGGCGACCCCAGCACGGAGAGCAACCGCCGCGAGCTCGCCATCCGGGCCGTGCCGCCGATTCTGGCCGAAGTGGCGTGGCAGGCGGAGGGGTTCGACGGGGAGGTGGATTGGTTGGCCTTGGTGGGAAGCTGAAGGAGGTTGTCACTTGCCTCCAACACGCAGGACATCGAACAGCTCTGCCAGAGCCCCAAGCCGAGGTTCCGGCTGCCGTCGATTGATATGCGCCGCCCAGTAGGCCCTGGGTATCCCTTGTGCCTGCGTCGCCGAATCGGCGGCGCCGCGTTTACACGTCTTCCGGCGAAAGAGGCTTCTGTGCCAAGTGACGCACGCGCAAGATGAGCACCATGTTCGGCCTGATGGTGAAAACGGCCCGATGCGTCGGCCGTCTGCCGAGTCCGTAGTTGAGCTGCCGGATCTCGTACGGAAGATCCTGGCTCTCCGGCGCCAAAGGGCGACGCTCAGGGTCGGTCGCGAGCGAAAGGATGGCCTTGGCGAAGCCATCATACCATCTCTCCGCCTGTTCGGCGGAACGGTTTTCGGCCCACCAGGTGCACGCCTGCAGAAGATCGCGGTGAGCTTGATCGGTGAGGACGACTTGGTGGATCATCGTTTGTTCGAGAAGCCGAAACGCTTCCGTATCTCGGCGTCGGCTTCCTCGAACGGCCGAATAGCGCCCGATTCCATGTCGTCGATGCCCGCCTGGATAGCGGCCAGCTCCTCATCCCGCCGTTTGAGGGCCGCCATGGCGTCCCGCAACACGTCCGCCTCCGTGGCGTACTGACCGGTTGCCATCCACCGCTCAACTTGTTCCTTTACGTCGGTCGGCAGTTCGTACTGCATAAGCCTCTCGCTCCCATGGTACGGCCGCACGGAGGCCAGCCTTGACATACCCCCATTATAGCCGACTTCCCCCTGCCCGGCACGATCAACCACGCGCTCCAAACGCTGATCGCCGCGGCCACCTTCCGCGACGGCCTCTCGATCGCCGGCATCGTGCTCAACCACGCCGCCGCGCCCAGGGGCGACCCCAGCACGGAGAGCAACCGCCGCGAGCTGGCCGCCCGCGCCGTGCCGCCGATTCTGGCCGAAGTGGCGTGGCAGGTGGAGGGGTTCGACGGGGAGGTGGATTGGCTTGAGCTGGCCGGAAGCTGAGGAAGTTCCCACCTACGGGTAGAGTCATTGGGACCGAAACAACGTGGGGTAGTCTCGACGGCCATCGAATACGCGGACCACGTAGATTCCATTCTCCATGGGGAAATAGAGAACGACGTAGTTGCCGACGGAAAAGATGCGAATGCCGGGCTCCAGGTCCGGCCGCTCCTCACCCATTTGCGGTTGTGTCGCGTGTAGCTCGCACTTCTGACGCACCGAATCCACCAGTTTGCGAGCTGCCCGGGGACTCCCCCGCTCTATACCGACGTACGGAGCGATTGTGCGCAAATCCTTCTGCGCGTCTGGGTCCCACACGACCTTGGGCATTACTCCGTTATGCCTTTTTCTGCGAGACGTTGGGTGACTTCGTCCTTGACTGCTTCGTAGTCCAGCTCGCTGCCTTCCCCACGCTTGAATCGTTCGACTGCGGGACGAATCGCTTCCTTCAGACGGCCCGACTCGCGTTGGTACGCACGGAATGCCTCGACGCTTTCTTCCGGGGAAAGGTCGGATTCGCCGTTCTCGAGCTGTTCGCGGAGGAACCGGTGAAACAACTCCAGTTCGCTTTGTGTTTCTGTCGACATCGCTTCATCCGTCGGCTCGAACGTGGAACTCTCCGCGAAGGTCGTCAAAGGCCTCATCCAAAGGCTGAAACCTACCGGCCTCCAGGTCTCGAAGTCCTGCTCGGATTCCTTCGACTGCCTCGGCGCGGTCGCGTTGGAGAAGGCGAAGACCTTCCACGAGCAACTCCTGAGTGGACTGGTAGCGCCCGCTGGCCAGCTCGTGGTTCACGAACTCTTGGAGATCTTCCGGTAGCGTCTCCGGCATCGGTTGGATCCTCCTTCATGCTATTATATCACCCCGTGCCCGTTGGATCCACGGGCCGTCGGCGGTGATCGACCATCGCCCGCGTCTCCGGCTGAACGGCTCCAAGGAGCGGCGACTGGGGAACCCCCTCGCGCTCAACCGTGCCGGATAGCCCAAGCTCGTCGAGCACGGCGCTCGGGTCCTCGCCACGAATCGCCAGCCAGGGTACCGGCTGGTTCGCGGCATGAAAACCCCTACGCTACGGACTCCGGCCACAGAGAAGCGCGATGGACACTGCTCGAGGCGGAATGGTGCGTTTCAGACGCCACGCGGCTTGAACACGACGGTTGCCAGGGGCGGCAGGCAGACTTCGATCGAGGCGGGGCGGCCGTGGCTGGGGATCTCGTCGGCCATCACCCCGGGACCGTTCCCCATGTTGCTCCCGCCGTAGTACGTCGAGTCGCTATTGAAGACCTCTTCGTACCAGCCGCCCTTGGGCACGCCCAGTCGATGCCTCAGCCGAGGAACGGGGGTAAAGTTGCAGCAGACCGCCACGAAGTCGTTGGGATCGGAGGCGCAGCGGAGGTAGCTGAGCGTGCTGTTGTCGTAGTTGTGGCAATCGATCCACTGGAAGCCGGGTCCGTCGAAGTCGAGCTCGTAGAGCGCTCGCTCGCGGCGATAGAGCCGATTCAGGTCGGCAACGCACTTGAGCAGGCCCCGGTGCGACTCCCACTGCAAGAGATCCCACTGAAGGCTTGAGTCGAAGTCCCACTCGTTCCACTGGCCGAAGTCGGAGCCCATGAACAACAGCTTCTTGCCCGGATGAGTCCACATGTAGCCGTACAGAAGCCGCAAGTTGGCAAACTTCTGCCAGAGGTCGCCGGGCATCTGATCCAAGAGCGATCCCTTGAGGTGGACGACTTCGTCGTGCGACAAGGGCAACACGAAGTTTTCGTGGAACGCGTAGATGAGGCTAAACGTGAGCTGATCGTGGTGGTACCTGCGGTGAATGGGTTCGTGCCGCATGTAGCTGACGGTGTCGTTCATCCAGCCCATGTTCCACTTCAGGCTGAACCCCAGTCCGCCCAGGTGCGTGGGCTTGGACACGCCGGCCCAGGCAGTCGACTCTTCGGCCACGGTCAGCGCGCCCGGGAACTGAAGGTGGACCTGCTCGTTGAGCTGCTTGAGAAACGCGATCGCGGCAAGGTTCTCGCGGCCGCCGTACTCGTTGGGGAGCCAATCGCCGTCCTCACGGCTGTAGTCGAGATAGAGCATCGAGGCGACCGCGTCGACGCGCACTCCGTCGATGTGGTACTTGTCGAACCAGAACAGGGCGTTGGAGATCAGGAAATTGCGGACCTCGTGCCGGCCGTAGTTGAAGATGTGGGTCCCCCAGTCGCGGTGCTCGCCCTGACGGGGATCGGCGTGCTCGTAGAGGGCCGTTCCGTCGAACCGCCGCAGGCCATGGCCGTCTCGCGGAAAATGGGCCGGCACCCAGTCCAAAATCACGCCGATGCCGTTCTGGTGGCAGAGATCGACGAAGTACATGAAATCCTGCGGGTTCCCATATCGCGAGGTCGCCGCGTAGTAGCCCACCGTCTGGTAGCCCCAACTCGCCGAGAGCGGATGCTCACTCACCGGCAGTAGCTCCACGTGCGTGTAGCCCATCTCTTTGACGTACTCGACCAACTGATGGGCCAAGTCGCGGTAGCTGAGCCAGCGGGTCGGGTCGTCGCCGGGCCGCTTCCAGCTTCCCAGGTGGACCTCGTAGAACGACATCGGCTGTCGGAGCCAATTGGTCTCGCGGCGCCGGGCGAGCCATTCGCCGTCGTGCCAGCCGTATCGCGACAGATCGGCCACCCGGGAGGCGGTCCGGGGCGGCAACTCCGCCGCGAACCCGTAGGGGTCCGCCTTGTCGCGAACTTGATCCCCATGCCGGATCTGATACTTGTAGCAGGTGCCTTCACTCAGGTTAGGGACAAACAGCTCCCAGAATCCGCTGGGAATGTGCTTGCGCATGGGATGACGGCGCCCGTCCCAGTTGTTGAAATCGCCGATCAGGCTCACGCTGGTGGCGTTGGGCGCCCAGACCGCGAAATTGACGCCCTGGACGTCGTCGATCTTCCGGAGTTGGGCACCCAGCCTGTTGTAGGCCTGCCAGTGCGTTCCCTCGTTCAGCAGGTGAAGGTCGTAGTCGGTGAGTAAATGGGGAAACGCGTACGGGTCGTGCATGGTGGTCTTCTTTCCGCCTTCATCGGCGACCCGAATCATGTACCGGCGCGAGCCACCGTCGTCCGGGACGGGGCAGATCGCCTCAAACAGGCCTGCCGGGTGGATCCGCCGCATGGGCCGAAGCGTATCGCGGTGGGCCGGATCGACCACCCAAGCTTGCCGCGAATGGGGCAGGAATGCACGCACCGCCAGGACACGGCGTCCCGAATGGTCCACTTCGTGGGGACCGAGTAGTTCAAAGGGGTTCTCGTCTCTTCCCTCAAGGAGCCGGCCAATCTTCTCCAAGGCCACCGTCGTTCGCACACACACCTCCTTGTGCCAGGTCCCTGTTCGTGTCGTCCGGAGCCGGTCTTCCTGGGACCTACTACCTCGGCCATGCCCGACCCCGAGAACCTCACCAAAATAACCAAGTTACCTAAACCGAGGCTTCCATGCTAGGGCCGTGCGGGAGCGTCGCGCGTGGGGCCTCGCCGGGCCAGCGGTGGGCGAGCCAGCGCCGGCAGCGGTCCACGATTCGTCCAAACCTCGCCCGAACGTTGCGGCCCAGCCCCGCGGAGCTTGCCGCCGTCCCTTGCGAAGGGGGGGCTTGGCTTGCTGCGAACGAGTTCGCCTGGTGCGGCGGGTCCAATCGCCAATGTCGGCATTCCACTTGATGGTAGTGCATCGCCCGGTCCAACCGCTGCCACAAATCGCAGTGCTTCACCGGGATCATCTGCCCAAACGCCTCCCACCGCCATCCGTTCCTCCGCCACTCAGACACCCCGTACCGGATTCCTTCCCGAACGTACGCGCTGGGCGTCATCACGGTCACTCGGGAGGGTTGGCTGAGGGCCTCCAAGCCGCGGACCACCGTGAGCAGCTCGAGTCGCTCTCCATAGGTGTCCGGCTCGACGTCATCGGCAGTGAGACGCTCCGACCCGTCGGGTGACCGCAACACGAACCGCCAACGGCTAGGCTCGGCAACTCCAGCCGACTCGGAAAAGAGCAGGAAATGGGGCGATGGAACGCTCATCAGCAGTCTGCATTCGAAACATCCAACGCGAGTCGCCCGCCCCTGCCATGGGTGCCGGCGTACTCCTGGCTAACACCCGTCAAATCCTACCGACAGGCCGATCGCCGCCCCGGACTCTTCTCATGCGCCGTTCGCGTTGACCGCATTCAGGCGGTCTGAATCCGCCTCCAAGGGCGTGGACCCGATGAAACGGGTCGCCACGAGCCCCTGCGGACAATCCGGGCTGAGCGACGGCAGCGTCCCAACCGGGGCGCACCGTCCCACGGGCGTTTTCCCGAACGTTCTTTACTTATCGACATCCGTATCCCAGAATTCCCAAGTTATCCCTCTTTTCTGTTTTTGTGCAAGTAAACGGTCCTTCCGGCAATATTACAGTCTTCGGGGCACCGTCCCGATCGATCGGCGCTCCCGGACGTTCGGCCAGCCGTCTCTCAACATCGGGCCTGCAAGAACGTCGGTCGGCGGATACCGGGACCCGAGGCCCGACGATGCGTGAAGGTCCGACAAGATGCGACGGCCTGCCCTCTGGCAACGTTACGAGGCCGCTCGCAGCGATTGGGCGGATGCTTGGCCGGCGTGGATTGCCGCGAGCAGTCGCCTCCAATTTTGCGGGGAGCCTGGCGTGAGCCGGCCTAGTACGCGGGGCAACTCGGTGGCCGTAACCGCGGAGGGGTTGGCCTGGACCTCATCCAGGCGAAACAGGGCCAGCAGGGCGACGCAGGCGGGCCCCAGGGCCTCCCCGGAAGGGCCATACTGTCCCGTGCGGACGAAGGGGACATCGGGTAGTCGCCCGGCTATCTCCCGCAGGAGCATCCCGTTGTGCTGACCTCCGCCCGTCAAGACGATCTCATGCACCTCCGCATCGCTGGGCAGGCACCGGCGGACCGCCAGGACGATCGTCTCGGCAATGAAATGGTTGGCCGTGCACAGCATGTCGCGGACCGACCACCCGGAATGGACGGCCTTCCGCATCGCGTCCAGAAGGAACCGCTCCGGACGGACGCCCCGCGGTTGCCATCGCGGCAGGGGCCGTCGGAAATACGGGTCGGCCAGCCAGTGCGCTTCCAACTCGGCAATTCGCCGGCCCTGCACGGCCAACCGTCCGCCCGGGTCATGGTCGTGCTCGCCGTCAGTCAAGCGACGGGTAAGTTGGTCCAGCATCCGCGTGCCGGGTCCGACCTCGAAGGAGAGAATGCGGGAAGCCGCGTGGCCCCCGCGATCGCGGGGGAGGTAGGTCATCCGCACGGAGCGTCCCAAATCCAAGAGCAGCCGGTTTCGCTCGCCGTGCTTCAGCAGGACCCATTCCGCCAAGGCGGTGATCGGTCCGCCTTGTCCGCCTCGTGCGACGTCTCGGGCGGGGAGAGCATCGATCACGTTTGCGTCGGTCAGCTCGGCGAGCCGGGCGGCGTCGCACAGGCCCAGATAGCCGCCCGACATGGCTTTGCCGCAACTCCAGAGGCCGGGATCGTAGACTCCCACGGCCAGCAGCCGGCTCGCTGCCTTCCCCGAGCCAGCCAGGTTGTTCACCAGAAGGGCCTCGACGTCGGCCAACTGGGCACAAAGCGAAGTCACCCGACCTGCGAAATCGGGATCGGCCGGTGCGAGGCCCGGACGCGTCAGTTCGGCGAACAGCGCCCGGGTTTCATGCGGCACCGAGGAGGTCGCCACGTCGACGATCTCCGGCGCAAGATCGAGACGCCTGCCCACCGTGGCCACCAGCGCGGCGGTGACCCGGTCGCAGTCCGACGAGACCTCAACGCCGAGCGTCCACCGGGGGGCGTCGCGTCCGTGTTCCGCCTCGAATCGCAGGAGTCTTGCCATCGTACGGTGCTGTTTTTGTCCAACCGGCATCCGTGCCTGGGACCGTCGAGCCGAGTCGGCCATGTCGCGTCGGCCGGGCGCCGACGGGTTCGAGTTGACCGCCTCCCGCAATCGTCGGCCCGACCGCACGCCGAAGCGCCTTGCGATGGGCCGAAGACCAGCCCCCATTCGCCCCCGACACTTCAAGCAGTGTCGTTGTTCGCTCCGCGAACAAGCGTCTTTTCGCGGAGCGAAAAGCGACTATTGCGACAGTAGTTGATACGGCGATCCTCAGGCGACCATCCGAACCTCGGGAACGCGGCCCGTCACGCCCACCAGGAACTCTTCGAAGATCCGCAAGTCCAAGGCGGAGGCGGAATCGCTTTCCGGGTGGAACTGGGTCCCGAAGGCGAACCAATCGTCCATCTGGCTTTCGATCGCTTCGACGATGCCATCGGGGCACCGCGCGGTGGGCGCGAATCCCGGGGCCACTTCGTCGACGGCCATATGGTGCATGCTGTTGACGCGGATCTCCCCCTCGCCGTAGACGCGCTCCATTAGCGAGCCCGGCTCCACCTCCAACGCGTGGCGATGGGCCCGATCCATGGGGTCCAGGTGGGGCAACGCCCGAGGCATGTCCTCGGGAATGTGCAGGAACAGGTTGCCACCCGACGTGACGTTCATGAGCTGCATTCCGACTCCCACGCCCATCGTCGGCATGCGGCGCTCGGCGGTCAGCCGGGCCAGCATCCGGTCGAACCGCTCCCGGCGGACGTCGAGTGTGCGGACCGATGGGTGGAGCATGAACCCGTCGTGGCGCGGGTCGAGGTCTGCTCCTCCGATCATCACCACGCCATCGAGCATGTCCAGGACGCGGTTCACATCGGCCGCATCTTTAAGCGGCGGGATGACGATGGGGACCGCGCCGACGCGGGCCAAAGAATCGTAATAGCCGGCACAAAGGTAACTAAACGCGGGGGCATCCCGCGTGGCCGAGCGATAGTCCGCGTTGATTCCGATCAACGGCTTCCCCGACATGTCTTACTCCTCCTTTGAGATACCAGACACATCTGCACATCTTGTGCTTACCCAGCGAGACGTGAAAGAGACGCTGAAAAGGCCCATCGCGCAGGGGCAAAGGGGATAAGACAAGTAGAACGGTCCGGGGGGCCTGCGGCGGCATCCACGCGCCGCGGACCGACGTTTCCGGGCGGAGTTCACCTGGCACGTCGATCGTCAAGGCTCGGGGGCCAGCCGCTTCCCACCGGTCCATCGCGCTCCAGAGCGGGCGCGATGCCGCGGCGACGTCCTTTTCGTTCGGCCTCGCAACTCCTTTGCTCTAATCGTCACCGGGTGTCGGGAACGCAAGTCACACGGGAGTTTAGAGATGCGCCGCGAGAATTGCAAGGAAATCCCTGATTTTGAACCGAGAGTTTACTTGACCACAACATGGTGTAGAAGCAATGCTAGCATCGGCATCCTCCGGGACGCGGCCCGCCGGAAGACGCCCCTCCGCGCGCCCGAACCGTCGTGCCGCCTGGGCCACGCTTTGGGCGATGACTCCCGGTCCGGCCGACGGGACGACGGGACACGCCCGCGACGAGCCACTTTACTCCGACGCACGCGGAGATTATCCTCTATGGTTTGGATTTTCAAGCCGGAGTTGCCGCTGCACTATCTCCGTCGGAGCCCGAATGCGATATCAGAACGTCTGTCTGGAAGCCTTCGCTTACACGTTGCCTGAAGAAGTGGTCAGCTCGGGACGGATCGAGGCATGGCTCGACCCGCTCTACCGTCGACTCCGCCTGCCCGAGGGACGACTCGAGCTGATGAGCGGCATCCGCGAGCGACGTTTCTGGGCCCCAGGCACGCTCCCCAGCGAGAAGAGCCTCGAGACGGCCGAGAAAGCAATCCGCATCGCCGGGGTCGATAAGCGGGAGATCGGGGCACTGGTGCACGGTTCGGTCTGTCGCGATTTCCTCGAGCCGGCCACGGCGTGCAGCGTGCATCACGGGCTAGGGCTGCCCGGCGACTGCATGGTCTACGATGTCTCCAACGCCTGCCTCGGCATCCTCAACGGGATCGTTCAGGTCGCCAACATGATCGAGCTGGGGCAAATCCGCGCCGGCGTGGTCGTGGGCACCGAGAGTAGCCGCTCCCTGGTCGAGACCACGATCGAACGCCTCAATCGCGATACCTCGCTTACCCGCCGCGACGTCAAGCTGGCGATAGCCTCGCTGACGATCGGCTCGGGCAGCGCCGCCGTGGTCCTGGTCGATCGCGAGCTCAGCCGGACCGGCAACCGCCTCCTGGGCGGCGCGGTCCAGGCCAGCTCCGACGGCTGCCACCTCTGTCAAGGAGCATACGTCGACTCCGACGGAGACGAGCCG
>CAZDHR010000050.1:0-25000 GCA_964505295.1 uncultured Planctomycetaceae bacterium | reverse complement strand
GTGCGGGCGTGACGATGACGGCGAAGAACTTCTTCGGGATCACGCCCTGCTCGCTCTACGGAAACGACGCGCCCTCGGAGAACCCGCTCTCGCACCGCACGCGGATGTTTCACTCGGGGCGCAAGGAGGTGCCGGACGGAGTGCCCAAGGAGCTCGCGCACGACTGCCCGGCCGACGCCCGATACCGCGTGCCCCGGATCGTCGCCGACGTCTACGGCGCCCGGCCCGCCGACCTGGCCCTGGTCGACGGCATCCGCACCCTGCGCGGCGGCGAAGGGCATTGGAACCGGGGTGTGTCGATCGTCGAGCCGAAGCTGATCCTGGCCGGGCTCAACGGCGTGTGCACCGACGCAATCTCGACCGTCGTGATGGGGTTCGACCCCCAGGCACCTTCCGACCGGTTCCCCTTCCAAGGCGACAACCACCTGGAGCTTCTCACCCGCAACGGCATGGGCACGAACGACCCAAGCCGGATCGAAGTCGTGGGGCTGAGCCTCAAGGAGGCCACCCGCCCGTTCTGGCCGGAACGGACCGGCGGAGGCTGAATGCCACTAGCACCAAACGGTTCTGTGCATCGCAGAGTTGACGACGTGATGGTACGGGAAACGGTAGGGTGGCTCGAGACACGAGACCCGCGTGACCCGCGTACCTGCATCGTTTGCTTCACACACGGGAGGTCGGAAATGAGCCCAAACACAGAAATCCGCCGCAGGCGATCCACCGTGGGACGACTCGCTGCGCGGCGGCTTGCCGCCGTCGTTCTGGCGGCCGTCGCGTCGGTTGCCCTGCTGAGCGTTCCCGTTGCGGGGGCGGAGCCCGCGCAGAAGCCCAACCTGGTCTTCATCCTGGCCGACGACCTCGGCTACGGCGACCTGGGCTGCTACGGCCAGGAGACGATCGCCACGCCGAACCTCGACCGGCTGGCCGCCGAGGGAATGCGGTTCACGGACCACTACGCGGGCTCGACCGTCTGCCGGCCGTCGCGCCTGGTGCTCTTGACCGGCTACCACACCGGCCACACGCCGATCAGCTCCAACGCGCAGTATTGGCTGACGCCGGAGGACCTGACGGTGACCGAGCTGTTGAAGCAGGCCGGCTACGCCACCGGAGGCATCGGCAAATGGGCCCTGGGTATCCCCGGCTCGACGGGCATGCCGCACAAGCAGCACTTCGACCTCTGGGTCGGCTACCTCGATCAGGGCGAAGCGCACAACTACTACCCGGAGTATCTCTGGCGCAACGACCGGAAGCTGCCGCTGGAGGGCAACGTGGTGGGCGACAAGGCGCGCGTGTCGATCGAGCGGACGACCTACTCGCACGACGTGATGACCGACGCGGCGCTGGAGTTCATCGGCCGTCATGCCCGGCGACCGTTCTTCCTCCAAGCCCACTACACGATCCCACACGCCAACAACGAGGGGGGCCGGGCGACCGGCAACGGCATGGAGGTGCCCGACCACGGCGTCTACCGCGACCGCGATTGGCCGGAAACGGAGAAGGGCTTCGCGGCCATGGTCGCCCGACTCGACGGCGACGTCGGTCGAATCATCGCCCTGTTGCGCGAGCTGGGGATCGAGAGGAAGACGCTCGTGCTGTTCACCTCCGACAATGGGCCGCACCAGGAAGGCGGCCACAAGCTCGAGTTTTTCGACTCGGGCGGGCCGCTCCGCGGGTTCAAGCGCGACCTGTACGAGGGGGGGATCCGCGTGCCGATGATCGCCTGGTGGCCGGGGCGGGTCGAGCCGGGGAGCGTGTCCGATCACCCTTCGGCCTTCTGGGACTTCCTGCCCACCGCCTGCGAGCTGGCCGGGGTAGATCCGCCCCAAGGCATCGACGGCATCTCCTACCTGCCCGAGCTTCTCGGCAAGGCGCAGAAGAAGCACGAGCATCTCTACTGGCAGTATCGGGGCAAGGAAGCGGTGCGCAAGGGTCGTTGGAAGGCCGTGCGTCTGGGGCCGAGGAAGCCGATCGAGCTCTACGACCTCGATGCCGACCTTGGCGAGCAGAAGGACGTGGCCGGCGAGCACCCGGAGATCGTCGCCGAGCTGGAGCGGACGATGAAAGAAGCCCGGACGCCGTAGCCCTCGTCCATCGCGGTGTCCGAATACTCCTGCGGCGCTACTTCCTGCGCCGTCACGCGGGACGCCGGCCAAAACGTCGCAAACGAGTGCGACCACCCCGCCTGCAACCGCCGGGACGAGCGAGAGGTCTCGCAATAGCCGCAGAGTGCGGACCACGCGGAACGCTTTATCCGGATCAGGGATCGCTCAATCACGCGGCGCCTTCTTGCCGCGGCCCGTCAGCCTGCGTATCAACTCCACTTCGTCCACGTCGAACGGCGTGCCGTCCGGGCGGAGCACGTCGTGGAACCAGATCTCCGGCTCGGCGGTAAACGTCTGGCGCCAGCTTGCCCAGGGGTACTGGGTCTGGATCTTACCGGTGACGAATCCCCAATTGATCGCGCCGATTCGTCTCTCCTTCATATAGGGCAGCAATGCCTGGTAGGTGCACCCGGCCGGCCGGTTGAGGTATTCAGTGCAGATGACCGGCCGGCCGAGCTTGAGCGTGGCCGCGGCTCGGGCCTGGAAGCCGTCCGGACCGCTGTAGCTGTGGAACGTCATGACGTCCGACCTTTCGATGCACACGCCGTTGATCGGGGAGGTTTTCTCCGGATCGGACCACTCCCCCGTCCAAAGGCCCACGGTGATCGGCTGATCGGGACGGACGTCGAGCGCCCAGTCGAACGCTTTGCGTAGCAACCGCAGCGAAAGCTCGTGCTTGTTCGGCGGCTCCTGGCCGGGGTACTTCGAGCTGTTGTCGTTGCCCGGCTCGTTGTAAAGGTCCCAGGCCAGCACACGCTTGTCGTTGCGGAACCGGCCGATCACGCCTGCCACGTAGGGTTTCATCCGGTCGTGTCGCTCGGGCTTGCCGAGGACGTCCGCGCCCGGACACTGCACCCATCCGGAGTTGTGCAGGTGCGGTTTCGGTTCGCGCTGCCTGCCCGGCCGGGGGTTCGGGTCCCAACAGTCGTCCAGGAGCACGAACATCACACGGATGCCATGCTCGTCGGCGATACCCAGGAACCGGTCGATCCGCTGGTAGAACCCCTCGGCGTCCAGCTCGTGCGGCATGTGGTGCAGGTACACGCGCAACGTGTTGAAGCCGACGTCGTGCGCCCACCCGAGCTCCTCATCGATCGTCTGGGGATCGAAGGTTCCGGCCTGCCAGAACTCGAGCTGGTTGATCGCAGTGCGAGGGGTGTAGTTGCACCCGACCAACCAGGGCTGCCGGGCATACCAGTCATTGGCCCGCTCGACGGACCAGCGCTCGCCGGCGGAGGCCGAGACCGTTAGCGCGAAGAGGAACAAGGCCAGGGCCGACCCCACCAACTTCCGATCGTCAGTCATCGATTCTCTCCAGGGATCTCGCGTCTCGGCGGGCAGAACGGGAATTTTCCAACGAAGTATACTCGCTGCGCTGCGGCTCGCAATACTTGCGTCCGAGCAGACTCTGGACTGACGACGCATCGCCGCGCTGAATCCGGCCGGGTGCGCCTACCGGTAGTCGGCGCCGGTCAGGCTGTCGAGCACCGATTGCTGCCAATCACGAAGCTGGCGTTCCAGGCCCTTCGCGACGTCGGGCTTGGCTTCGATGAGGTTGTGTTCCTCGGCCGGGTCATTGTCGAGGTCGAACAGTTCTCTGGCCGTCTCGTTGCCCGGCTGCCCGTCGATCACGAGCTTGTAGCGGTTGTCCAAAATGGCCCTGGGGCCGGCAAAGTCCTGCTCGGTGACGCGGGGGTGATGGAGATTGCGGAAGTTGCGCGTCAGGAGACCAGCCATCTTCTTGACGAGCGGGGTCGTCCCTTCCTGAAGCCTGGCGTCGATGTACGGCTTCAATCCCTTCTTCGTCTCCTGTCTCGCGTCGTAGTTCCAGAAGCAGATCGGTCTCGGCCTCTCCGTCATTTGCCCGTCGATCAGGGGTTTCAAGCTGATGCCGTCCAGAGGACGGTCCGGCAGGGGCCGGCCCACCAGGTCGCAGATGGTGGGAAGCACGTCACTGGTGACCGCGTTCACGTCGGTCACACGCGGCTGGGGAATTCGCTCCGGCCATTCGATGACGCCGGGAACCCGGATGCCGCCCTCGTACACCCGGCCTTTCTGGGCGCGGAAAGGAGTGGTCACGCGGTGGGGGACTCCGTTGTCGCCGCAGTACCAAAGGAGCGTGTTCCGTCGCAGGCCCTCTTCGTCGAGATACCGCCGCAAGCGCCCCATGGCGCGATCCATCGCGGTGATCTCGGCGTAGCGCGCTCGCAGCACCTCGCGGAGGGGCCGTTTGACGGGAAGCCCCGTGTCCATCGAGGTGAGCGTGACCGAGCGATCTTGATAACTCTCCGGGAGATTGTCGTAAAGGGCCAGATCCTTATCCAGCCCGCTGTAAGGCTCGTGGGGCGAGCCAAACCAGACGACCGCGAAGAAAAGCCGCTCGCTTTGCTTTGCCTTGCCGATGAAGCGAATCGTCTCGTCCATGACGACGTCCGAGCTTTCGCCTTGGAAACGTTCGGGAGGCCCGCCGTTGCGGGAGAGATACGGGTTCATTTCGAAGAAGTTGTCGTGCGAGAGCCATTCGTCAAAGCCCATCGCTCCCGGATTCGTCGGAGACTGGGCCTTCACGGGACCCAGGTGCCACTTGCCGAAATGACCGCAGGCGTAACCAGCCTTTGCGAGAATCTGCGCGATGCTGACCTCCTCGGGCCGTATGGACCAATTGGCAGAGAACGTGCCGTAGCGATTCGGGTGGCGGCCGGTGATCACGCTGCCGCGGGTGGGTGAGCAGACGGGAGACGCCGAGTAGAACCGATCCATCCGGAGGCCCGTGGCGGCCATCTCGTCGAGCACGGGAGTCCGCAGATGAGGGTGGCCGTTGTAGCCCGTCTCATCCCAGCCGTGGTCGTCCCCCATGCAGAGGATGATGTTTGGCCGTTGGTCGGCACGCGCCAAAGCGCACGCCGCCGCCAGCGCGCAGGCGAGCCCCACGGTGCGCGTCACGAATTGCCGCCGCGTTGTCGAAGGACACATTGGGATGGACTCCTCAGGGCTTGGGTGGTGTGAATGGCCAAGGCAGACGCCGGCCGGTCTGGAGTGCGGGGGCCCTACGGCTCGTCCGGCCGGCCTATGGGCCCGTCTCCGGTCTTCCCCGCCTGAAGCGTCTTGACGTAGCGGATGGCGCCCGCGACAAGAACGTCCTCGGCTGCCGGGCTGACCACGGCCCGGTCGACCTCGTAGCCCTCCTCGGGGTACGAGGCCGCGTCGGGGACGTAGCCGCCGCCCCAATGCGTGTAGCCGTTTGTCCATACTCGCGCTGGCGCCAGCTCCCGTTTGATGCGCAGGCCGATGTTCGAGCATATCTCGCACTGGCTGCCGAAGAGGTAAACGTCGCCGACGCGCCACGCGCCCACGTAGATTGAATGGGACTTGTGTTCGGGGGCCTCCTTGTCGGGCAGACCGACCTGCTCGACGATGCCGCCTAGTTGAATCGATGGGGTGACTTCCTTCTGGGGCGAAGTCGGGCTGCCGGCAGGTACGGGCTCCGGCGGGACGACCAACGCGGCAACGACCGCCCGGCCCAGCTCATGCCCCAACTCGGCCACGATCTGGAGTTGATCGAGCAGGACGTAGCCGAAGCGTCCGTACTCGCCACTCCGCGGATCCGTGTAGCGAGGCTTGACGTCTCCGCCACAGCCCTGGAAGAAAACGGGCGTCGAGCCGGGATAGGCCGCGGCGATCCAGTCCCTGGCAAAGCCGGGGTAGTCGGTGCCTATCTCGTAGTGCAGGGAGCTGACGGTCGTGGGGTGACAGGCGTAGCCGAACAGGACGGCTTTGACTTCGCCCTCCGGGGACAAGACACGGAGGACCGGCACGTCGGGGTCGATCGGCTTGCGCGGCTCGGGTCGCATCCCGGTGACCTTGCCTTCCGCGTTGAGCTGCCTCCGGTTGATGGCCATGGTGCACGAGCCGACCGTGTAGTCGAGCACGGCCGGCTCCAGGTCGGCCACGGCGGCTTCAAAAAGCGGATCGGTGCGGGCCTTGAACAGCGCGTCGTAGTCCTGGTTGTCCTTGTGCCCGATTTGCGGGCCGTAGTGTGTGTGGGAGCAGTTGACCATCAGGTGCTGTGGAGGAATGCCTGCGTTCTCTGCGGCGGCGCGCAGGTCGGCGAGCTGCGGCTGGAGGATCTTGCAGAGGTCCAACGCGACGAAGGCGAGCCGCGTGACGCCGTTGTCGAAGACCACGCAGGTCGCCGTCAGATTTCGGTACACGCCCTTCGACGGCTCCTTGCGCGCGGCGAACCCCGCCATCCAGACGGGCCCCTCGGGCGTGATGTCGGCCGACGCGATGCCGACCTTCAACGGGCCGGCGCCGACGTCGGCCAGTTGCGCGTCGCACCTACCCTGGACGGAGGCCAGCCCGACGAATGCAAGTGCCACGAAGAACAGTTTCGGCGATGCAAGTCTCATTGCGGTGCTCCTCAAGAAGCCGCGTAGGGTGCGTGAAACGCACCATATTGTCCTGGCCCGGAGATAATGGTGCGTTTCACGCACCCTACGCCTCTCACAATCTGAGTTATCAGGGAAGTGCAATGGCAAAACCCGTCTCGTTGGTGCTACTCAGAAGCCTCCCCAAACCAACAGCGTCGTGTCCTCCGACGCCGTTACGGCCGTCTTTCCGTCCGGGGAAATCGCCAGGGCTCGGACGGGCCCGCTGTGACCTTTCAGCTCGCTGAGCAGCTTCCCCGACGTGATGTCCCAGCAGGCGATGCCGCGGTTGTCGCCTCCCGAGTAGGCTCTCGTGCCGTCGGCGTTCATGACCAGCGCATGATGGTTTCGCTTATTGGTCATCTCGCTCACGATTTGCCCCGTCTCGAGATCCCAGCGAAGCAAGCGGGAGTCGTACCCGGTCGACAGGCCGTGTCGGCCGTCGCCCGAGAGCGCCACGGCGCTGACCCAACTACGATGACCCTCTAAGGTTTCGAGAAGCCGGGCCTCTTTCAGGTCCCAAAGGCGCACCGTCCCGTCGCGCCCGCCGCTGAGCAGGCGCCGGTCGTCTTTCGACACGGCAATGGCCAGCACGCCCCCGCGATGCGCCTGGAGGACGGCGGCCGGTTCGAGCTCGTCGGGCGTCCAGACGCGAATCGACCCGTCGTCGGCGCTCGAGAGCAGTTGAGCCCCGTCGTGGGTATAGGCCACCGAACGGACGTATCCGAGGTGTCCCTCGAGCTCGCGAAGCATCGAGCCATCGGTCAAATGGAACTCGCGCAGCACGCCGTCTTTGCACCCGGCGGCCGCCTTCGTCCCGTCGGGCGACACGGCCACGGCGTACGCGCCCAGCGACGCGCCGGGGATCGTGCGAAGGCACTCACCGCTGCTTGGGTTCCATACCCGCAGTGTGCCGTCGCTTGATCCGCTGACGACGTGCTCCCCGTCGGGCAGGAACGCCACGGCCTGAACGGCCTGGTCGTGGCGATCCCATTTCATGCGGGGCTCGCCGGTCTGGAGGCTCGTCTCCGCCACCATGCCGCCGGCGTACGACAAGACCCATTGGCCGTCGGGCGACACGGCCATGTGCGTCACGTGCGTCGAGTGCGGGCACCAACGGAGCAGAACCTCGCCTTCGGTGCGATTCCAGCGGCGGATCGAGCCGTCGCGGGAGCCGGTGAGGATCTGATTCGGGTCCTTGCAGTAGGCCACCGAGACCACCGCGTGGCCATGGTGCCCGGTGTACGTCTCGAGCAGCTTGTATTCGTCCAGAAGCCATTCCGTGGCCTTGTGGCGGCTGCCCACCAGGAGGCGTTCGCCGTCCGCCGAGAGGGTGAGGCTTCGTGCGTGCGTGTAGTAGTCGTTGAGCCACTTTTTCAGGAGACTGCCGTCGGAAAGGTCATAGTGGGCGAGCAGCGGGCCCGAGCCGTTGATGCCGTCGACGACGGCCGTCTTGCCCGCCGGGCCGTAGATCCCCTCCCGGAAAGAGTGCATGCTGCCCGAGATGGCGACCCGCTCTCGGCCGGTTGCCAGATCCCATTCCTTCAGCGTGGGCGGGCTGGCGCCGGTGGTCAGAACGCGTTTCTCGTCGGGGGAGTAGCGGGCGCGGCAGAGGCCCGACTGTTCCGTGCTCCAATCGTGCAGGATCTCGCCACTTTCCACGTCGCACTCGTACACTTTGCCGGACCGGTCGGCGAGCAGCAGCGCTTTGCCGTCTTGGCGCGCCACGACGCTCGCGATGCTGGAGCGCGAGATTGGATGGGTTGTCTCCGGTTCGCCCGTGGCCAGGTTCCAGATCTCGACGCGGCCGCCCTTGGCGAACACGCCACGACCGTCGGGAAGGTAGCAGAGGTCGGCGACGCCGAATCGCATGCGGTTCGTGCCGAGGCGTTGGAGGGCGCCTTCGGGAAGCGGATCGCCCAAACGGTCTTGCGCGAGGGGGGGCTCTGGCGCGGTCAGGATTGCCGCCGCGACGAGCAGCATCAGACGTCTGGGGCGCATGGCTTACTCCTCCAGTTTTTTGTCGGGGCCGTAGACGTTGCGGTACACTCGGGTGTTGCCGCTGGAGACGACCTTCTTCTCGGCCGGCCCTGCGAACCAATTGTGGTGCACCTCTGCGCCCTGGGAAGGCACGCCACGAATGACGACGTGGCGCTGTCGGCCCTGGAAGGTGTTGTGGTGGACGTGCATCCAGTCGCCGGCGATGTCCGTGCTGTCGCCGCGGTCCCGACCGCCGTGCATGTCGAAGTGATGGCTGATGGCATCCGGTCCGACGAAGTTCCACGCCGCTTCATACCCCGAGCCCGGCGTGCCGCTGGAGGCGATGTGGTGGCGGCAGTTGTCGAACTGGTTGGCGATGATCCGGACGTCGCTCGAACTGGTGCTCACCCCATAACCCAGGCCCCCGCGCGTGCAATGATGGATGTGGTTGTGATGGATGCGCACGTCGATTGCCGTGGACGCAACGCCCAGACCGACCACGTTGAAGTTGTAGATCTCGCAGTTGTCCACCTCCGCGCCGGAATGACCGAGGGAGCAGAACGTGGTGCTGAACCCCACGCGGTCCGTTCCTCCGTAGGGCCCCTCGAAACGCAGGCCGGTGATACGGACGTCGTATCCCGCCGTTCGCATCAGCGCGAAGCTCTCCTTCCGCGTCGCGAAGATGCGTGCGCCCAACGACTGGTCGAGGCCGCGTGTTCCGGCGAGGGTCACACCGCCCGGAATCGTGACGTTGCGCTCGCCGGTCAGGTCGATCTCGACGCCGTCGGGCACGAAGACCACCTGCCCGGCCTTCGCCTCCTTCAAGGCGCTGAGCAGCTCGGGCTTCGTCTTGACGATAAAATCGCCGCTGGTGTGGACGTCCCGATAGCCCGATCCTCCCCCGATGGGATCGCCGGTGGGATTGGCCTCGCACCCGAAAGTCTCCTCGCACGTCTGGGCTCTGGCGATCGTGGCACAGAGCACCACGCCCAGAGCGGCGACGGTGGCAAATTTCCAGATTGTCATCGGGCAATACTCCTGCGCTTGGCGTGGTGACCGTTTGTGAGCCGCCTACGGTGGTCTTGCCGGCCCGTCAGTCCGGCGGAAGCCACTCGGCGGCCAGGATGCAGGTGACCTCGCTCACGCGGCAAACGCTGTTTCCTGAAGGGTGGCAACGACGCCGATTATAGACGTGCGGCCCAAGCTCCGCACGTCGGCCGCATCACTCGCCCACGCCAGAAGCCAGCTCGCAGGCAGCCCCCTCGGTGGTGGCGCTTCGCAGGACTCCCCTGCGCTCTGTGGTCGTTTCACCAGGCTTAAACGGTGACGATTATTCGGGTTGTGCCGGGTCTTCCGGGGGCTGATGTCGGCAAAGTCGGCTCGATCGAGTCGAGCCGTTCAATCCACCGAATCGGCCGATCCGATACAACCGGCAGGATCAGCGCGAGCCGGACAACCGTCATGTTGGCGATCGACGGCGAGACGTGTCCTCTCGGGTGCGGATGGTGGGATGCGCTACGTCCTCTGGACCACACTCCTGTGGCTGCTGGCCGGCTTGCCGGCATGGGCACAGATCGGGCCGCCCCAGCCTCGCGCACAACGGCACGGCTACTCCCTGGGGGTCGGGATGCACAACGCGCAGAGCCGGTAGATGCCCTACGACTACGACGTGGCTCGCAATCGCATCTACTTCGAAGGCTCGTACGGCTTCACCGACGGCGTCGAAGCCTTTGGCCGTGCCGGCGCCTCCGATTGGGTCATCAACGACATCGAGAGCTTTCAGCCGGGCCTGACCCGCGACGTCTCCAGCGACGGTTACCCGGCGTGTGTGTCGGGCGGTCTGCGCGGCAAGGCGTGGCAATTCGGCCGCGTGTCCGTCGGCGGCTCCCTCGAGGTCGCGTGGTATTCCGGTTTGGAGAGGGCCGTCCGCTGGGACTACGACGTCTACCAAGAGCTACTCTTCGATTCGACGGTGGAGATCACTGCGGCCTTGTCGGTTGGGTGCAATCTCGGCAGGAGCGTTCTCTACGGCGGACCGCTGGTCCACTTCGGCTACAATCGCGTCGACGTGCGAACCCATGAGTTCGGGGCCGACTGGGACGTCGAAGACAGCGTCGACGCCCTCACCATCCGCGACAAGGGCGGATGCGGCGGTTTCTTCGGCTGGCGCGCGCCAATCGGCAGAAACGGTTGGCATCTGCAACTCGAGGGGCCGGCTTGCCCGGCGGGTTCGCCGGCGCGCTGGGATTCTTCCGAAGCTGGTAGTCGTCCGATCTCTTCGCGGGCAACGATTCACCGCCGCCCGCCGAGCCGTCGCAAGAAGCGGGCAGACGATTCTCGTGGGGCGTCTGCGTTTGACTCAGAACGGATGGGTCCGGCGGACCGGCCGGATGAAATCGAGCGTGATCACGACGGAGATCACGGTCCCGAGGAACATCAAAGCGGTGGTTGGGAACATCGGCTTGCCCTCCCTGGGATCAAGGTCGTTTCTGCTTCCGTTGGCCGATACAGGGCAAACGGTGTGCCAAACGGCGGCGCGCGGGAGGGGGTTGTGAGGGAGGAAGCTGTTTGCCTGCAACGGGTTACCGAAGCTCCCAGGCGAATGATCTCGTGTGGGGCGCCGCGGCCGATGCGCCATCACTAAGATTCCTGAAGAGAATCATTATGGCGACAGACTGGCTGCGTCTCGTATCGTGTTGATCCCGGCTTCGGACGAGGCGAGCCGTTGGTTTTGGGGAACGAGTGGGGAGGGTGGTGCGTCGACGAGCGGCGATCCGAGCAAAACAAACGGGGCAACCCGACGCACTGACCGTCAGGCTGCCCCGGTTGGCAGGATGGGCGGATCTCGGTGGAGTGAACCCGGACGAAGGTCGTCCGGATTAGCCGCGCCGCTTACCACGGCCCGCGAACGTAGTAGACGCCGAACTGATTGGTGTCACTCGGCCAGGCCGGCGTGGGCTGGAACGCACCGTCCTCATAGTAGGCGGGGCCGGGATAGTTGCGTCGGAACTGGTGCCAGATGGGGGTCACTCGGGTATTGCCGACTCCCCAACCCCAATTGGTCTGCAATTCGGCCGTCGGCGGCACGACCAGGGCGACCGGCATGCCGTAGCAGGTGTGGTAGTAGCCGCCGTGCCACGGCATCGAGGGGGCATAGTACTGGGCCTGCGCCGACAGGCGGCCGGCCGCATCGGCGCCGTGGGCCGCAAACGTCACCGCAAGGGCGACGATCAGCAAGGGCAGAAACCGTCTCATCTTGGCCTATTCCTTTCCGCGTGGAGAGTTTGTCCGTTCTTGACGCGGTCTACGCGGTCGCCACCGCGCAGCCCGATGGCGCCCGACCGGTCGCTACTTCCACCAGACGAGGGTCCGCGTCATTCGGCCGTCCGGATGGTATCGGTAGTATTTCCGGGAATGGGGATACAGGAACTCGTGCGGCATCAGCGGCTGATAGGTGTAGTAGGTGTGGCCGACCATCGGCGGCGTCGGCACGGGACACACGTACAACGGGGCCCCGGGACCGCCGTAAGGGCCGGGCGGGACGTAGAAGTTGTAGAACAGGTCGTTCGCCGCCCGCTGCCGTCCCTGGGCGCAGGCCTGGGGCGAATCGTCTGCCACGAATTGCAGCGCCGCCAGGAAGGCCGCCAGCACCAGCGTTACACGCAAGATTCTCAGAACCATAAGGTGGCTCCTCCACAAGTCGGCAAGACCGCATACGGTTTGGATTCGTTCCGGCCAGTTGCGGCCGCACGGAGAGTCAGGGCCGCTCCTAAGGAATCCTCGGCTTGTGGCAGTGCTGCGGGTGAATTTTTATGTGCCGGACGTGGCAAAGAGGCGCGACGTCCGAAAGAGGCGGACAAAGCCGGCTGGGAGCGTGCCGTAAAAACCGTTATAATCCGTGCAATCTGAACTTGCCGGTCCATGCCGTGGATCTTTCCGCCTCGGGCCGGAGCGACCCATCCCACAAAGCCGGTGCCTTCGAGGAGCGTCAACATTGCCGATTAGGAAGGTTCGCAAAACCAAGTCCGGCACCTCCCGGAGAGGGGGGGCTCCCACGAACGGCCGGGCTGGTGTCGCAGGGCCGCCGGGCCGACGTCGGCGCCGGGCGACCGCCCAGTCGATGGCCGCCAGCCAGAGAGACATCTCCGTCAGCGAGTTCTTCGCCAAGAACCGGCATCTGCTCGGTTTCGACAACCCCCGCAAGGCCCTGCTGACCACCGTCAAGGAAGCGGTCGACAACGCCCTGGACGCCTGTGAAGAGGCGGGCATCCTGCCCGAGATCTGGGTCCATATCCAGTCGACCGGCGACAACCGGTTCAAGGTCGGGGTCCAGGACAACGGCCCCGGAATCCTCCGCAAGCAGATCCCCCTGATCTTCGGCAAGCTGCTCTACGGCTCGAAGTTCCACCGGCTCCGGATGAGCCGCGGCCAGCAAGGGATCGGGATCAGTGCGGCGGGGATGTACGGTCTGTTGACCACGGGCAAGCCGGTGAAGATCATCTCGAAGGTCTCCAAGCGCAAGCCCGCCCACTACTACGAGATCCAGATCGACACCAAGCGGAACCGGCCCGAGATCCTCAACGGCCGTGGCGAGGGGGTCGACGTGCCGCCGGGCGAGCGAGGTCGCCAGGCGATCGAGAAGTACGGGATCGAGTGGATCGAGTCCAACCACGGCACCCGGGTCACGATCGAGTTGGAAGCCAAATTCCAGCGCGGTCGCGGCAGCGTGGACGAGTACCTGGAGCAGACGGCCATCGCCAACCCGCACGTCACCTTCCACTACATCGACCCGGACGGCAACGAGAAGACGTACGCCCGCGTCGCCGAGACGCTCCCGCCCGAGCCGAGGGAGATCAAGCCGCATCCCTACGGCGTCGAGCTGGGGATGCTCGTCAGCATGCTCAAGGACACGAAAGCGCCCACCATAAGCCAATTCCTCACCAAATCGTTTTCCCGCGTCAGTCCCGCCGTGGCGCGGCGGATCTGCGAGGGGGCGAACCTGAGCACCCGGGCGAGGACCACGAAGATCGGGCGCCACGAGGCCGACGCGCTTTACAAGGCGATTCAACAGACCAAGATCAAGGCCCCGGCCACCGATTGCATCTCGCCGATCGGCGAGGAGCTGATACTCAAGGGTTTACACCAGGTGGTGCCGGGCGAGTTCTATGCCGCGGCCACCCGGCCCCCGGCCGTCTACCGCGGAAACCCGTTTCAAATCGAGGTCGGCCTGGCCTACGGCGGGGGAGCCGCGGCCCGCCGCGTGTCGCGCGAAGGGTTGGTCGAGTTGATCGGCCAGAGCGATGCGCGAACCTTGCGCCAGTTCCTGGCCACCACCTTCGACGGCCTGGGACCCGTCGCCGCCGACAAGATCATCGAGGAGGCCGGACTGCGGAGACGAATCTCCCCGGCGCGGCTGAAAAAAGCGGAGCTCGACCGCCTGCACGACGCCATGCAGAGCGTCAACCTCCACGACGGCCAGACGATGACCGTCCTCCGCTACGCCAACCGCGTTCCCCTCCAGTTCCAGGCCGGCGGCTGCGTCATCACGCAGACGGTCACCTCGACCAACTGGCGGGCGTACGGCCTGAGCCAGTCCCGAGGTGGGCTGCCCAGCGGCCCGGTGACCGTGATGGTCCACATGGCCAGCGTTTGGGTCCCCTTCACCAGCGAATCGAAGGAGGCGATCGCCGGCTATCCCGAGATCCAGAAGGAGCTGCGATTGGCCCTCCAGTCGGTGGGCCGCAAGCTGAAGATGTACCTCAGCCGTCGCAAGCGGGTCAAACACGAAGGGGAGCGGCGGAACATCTTCCTCCGCTACCTGGGCGAGGTGGCCAAGGCCGTCAGCCAGATCAACCAGACCGACCCCGAAGCGCTCTACCAGCAGCTCCTCAATCTCGCGCACAGGAAGACCGCCGAGGCCGACGTCCGGCTCGACGACCGCGGCCGTCCCATCGAAGAGGAGCTCGCAGAGTACGGCGACAACGTGCTCATCGTCGAACCGAGCCGGCCGACCAAGTGACAAGGTGACGGGGTGATGGGGTGACAAAGTGGCATGGCGAAGCGACTGGCCGGACGATCGTCACCCCGTCACCCCGTCACCCCCTCACCTTGTCACCCCTTCCGAGGATCTTTACCCGCCATGGCAAAAAAAGTCGCAAAGACAAGGGGCGCCCGTGTCGACGGCGCGGCGAACAAACCGAAGATGACCAAGAATGACCGCAAGACGCTCTCGCAGTTGACCGGGCTAGCCGACGGGGTGGTCCGCGCGGCCAACGCCCGACGCGATCCCTATCTCGACGTCCCCTCCCGCACCCTCTCCAACGTCCGCTACAGCCCACGCAAGCGGATCATCGAGATGGGCACGAACAAGAACCGCCGCCAGCTCTTCAACCTCCACCAAGCCAAGAGCTACATGCAGACGATGCTCGTGGCCAGCGGCTGCAAGACGCTCATCGGCGAGGGGAAGACGACCAGCATCCGTGGCCTGTTCTACATGCTCAAGCACACGATCGAAGGCACGCGAGAGGAGACGTTCGACGACCAGTCCGAGTGCGACCCGGTGATCGAGGACGTCGAGGTCACCGTGAACGCGCTGCGCGAAGAGCTGCACCTGTACGCGCAGAAGCGGGGCGACATGGTCGGCGAGATCACGCTGGTGGATAGCGGCGACGAGATCGACTGCTCGCGCCTGGGGTCGGGCGGATACGGGGTCCCGTCGATCGTCGAGCCGCACGTCATCCAGTTCAAGGAGTGCAAGGCGAAGTTCGTCCTCCATGTCGAAAAAGACACGGTCTGGCAGCGGTTCAACGAGGACAAGTTCTGGCGCAAGCACCACTGCATCCTCACCCACGGAGCGGGCCAGCCGCCCCGGGGCGTACGGCGCATGCTTTACCGCCTGCACCACGAGCTGAAGCTGCCCGTCTACTGCCTCCTGGATAACGACCCGTGGGGGTACTACATCTACAGCGTGATCAAGCAGGGCTCGATCAACCTAGCCTACGAGTCGGGCCGGATGGCGATCCCCGAGGCCCGCTTCCTGGGCTTGCGCTCCCTCGATTTCCAGCGCTGCGGGCTCTCCGACAGCGTGAAGATCAGCCTGAACGACACCGACCGCAAGCGCGCCCGACAGATCGCCGGCTATCCCTGGTTCGCCAAGAAGCGCCCTTGGCAGCGCGAGATCAAGCGCCTCCTGGACAACGGCTTCAAGCTTGAGGTGGAAGCGCTGATCTCGAAGGACATCAGCTACGTCACCGAGGAATACACGCCGGCGCGGCTGCGGGACAAGGATTGGTTGGATTGAGGCGCGAGTGGGTACAAGCACCCATGCGTCCGCTGCGGCCACCCGGAAGCCGCTTGCGGCTTCGCCCCGACGCAGCTACCGCGCGTGCGTGCGAGCGAGCACCCTACGATTTGCCGGCCGCTCCCTCGTCGACCAACGTTTTGTAGAGCGGCAGGTAGCGGTAGTAGACTTCGAGCATCAGCAGGTTGAGGGTGGTGACGTAGAGCTGGCCGGCTGAGGAAGACCAGCGGTCGGGGACCGGGCGCTCCGGGTCCCAGCTTCCGGCCAGGGGGCCTTCGGCGATCTGGCTTTGGACGAGCATGGGGCGGAGGCGGTCGTTCCACGAGGTCCAGTGGTCGCCCTGCATCTGGAACATCACCTGGGTGGCGTAGTACCAGTAGTAGGCGTCGCGGAGGGACTGGTCGCGGGCGCCGAGCCGGGGGAGATTCTGTTTGAGGTGGTCGGCGCCCCGGATCATGGCGATGTGGTCGCGATCCCAGCCCAGGTAGAGCCGCATCAGGAGGCCCTCGGCGGTCATGGCCAGGTTGGGCATCCGGCCCTTGCGCTGCTCGGGGCTGGCGCCGGCGTAGGGGTTGTACATGTAGCGGGCGCCGCGGTCGGCCTGGGCCAGGTTGAGCCAGTGTTCGACCCTCTCCATGACGTCGGAGGGGACCTCCAAGCCGGCCATGCGGGCGCTTTTCAGGGCCATGAGCATCCAGCCGGAGACCGACGTGTCGGACTCCTTGTTCCAGACGGGCGAGTCGTCGGCCTGGGAGTAGCGCCAGCCGCCCCGTTCCGGATGCTGCGCGTCGATGATCCACTGGACGGCCCTCGCCGCCGGTCCGCGGAGCTTCGCGTCGCCCGTCATGCCGTACGCTTCGCAGAGGGCGATCGCCCCGATGGCGTGCGCGTAGCTTCGGGCCGGGCGATTGGCGTCGGTGGCGCGGGTGAAGAGCTGCCCGTTCGGCTGCTGCCTGGCGACGAGCCAGTCGAGCCCCCTGCGGACCACGTCGCGGTGCTTGTTGTCCATGTGGGTGTAGCCGGCGCCGAGGAAGGCCAGCAGGGAGAGGCCGGTGGCGGCCGTGTCGGCCTGCATCTGCCCGGGCACCGCATCGGCGTACGCCGGACCGCCGCCCGCGGGAAAGGCGTGCAGGCTCCAGTGCCCGTCGGCGAACTGGTGGCGGGCGAGGAAGTCGAGCCCCCTCTCGACGGCCTGCTCGCTCCCCTCGGTGGCCCCGTGCTGTTGGGCGATTTCGGGACGGCGCTCGGGGGCCCGTTGCTGGAAGGCCTCGGCCGGTAGCTCGGGGACGCGGGCGTCGAGGGCCGGTGGGCGCCCAGAGCGCCTGCTCATCGGGGGCCGGATCGAAGCAAGGGCAAGCTGGCTCTCCGGCCGGGCCCGGCGACCGGCCGCGCCCATCCGCGGCGAAAGCTCGGGGCTCACGTCGCCCGGCCCGAGGGTGGGTGCCGCCAAGGCCGGCGCGGTGCCTGCCCGGCGCGGTGCGAGGGGGTCGCGCGGGGCGGTCGGACCGGCGACGCCGGCGACTTCCGTGGGCCCGGGCGCGAGTGGCGAGTGCGGGGCGTTCGGGTCGCCCGAGAGCGAGCTCGGCTCGGCGCCCTGAGGCGATTTGACGCCGCCGGCGCCGGTGAGGGGGGCGTTCTCGACCGGCACGGAGGCGGCGGGCAACCGGAGTCCGGCGCTGGCCTTGACCAGGGTGGCGGCGTTGGCGGGGCTCGTGCCCACGCGACCCGGGGCCTCTTGCCCGGCGGTCGCGCGGCGTGCCGCGGAGGCGGGTAGCCTGGGCCCCCTGGCGGCGAGCGACTCGATCGCGCCCGCGCGGAGACGCCCCTCCAAGCTGCCGGGCAGCCCGGCGATGGGCCGTTCCTCTCCGCTCGGCTGGGCTTCGAGCGGGGGCCCCGTGGCGGCTCCGCCGCGGGGAGGACCCGAGGCGACCGGCGGCAACTCGACCGTGGCCCCCGACGCGAAGCCGCGGCCTTGTCGGCGGGAGGGCATGGGCACTCCGCCCCCAGCCTGGACCGCGGGCAGCGTCGGCCGGCCGGACACACGGGCAAGCGGAGCCGCCTCGACGGAGCCGAACGCCCCAGGTGCGTCCGACGGTCCCGAGCCGGCGACCGAGGCGCGCGCCCGGCGCGGGATTCCCACACCGCCGGCTTGCCCGACCGGGGCCGCCCGGGCGTCGGGCGATACGGTCGGCGGTCCGCCACCCCCGCGTGCTTCGGCAATCGCCGGCACCTCGGCGACTCTCGGCGACGGAGCGGGCGGCGCGGAGGGGCCGATGGGGGCCCGGGTGATGCGACGGGCCGGGTCGGTCGGGCCGACCGAAGGGGCGCTGGTGCCGGTCGCGCGGGGCTCGCCGACCCGGGCCACGAGTTGCGACGAGCCCAACGCATACTCAGCGGCACCCGCCGCCGCCGTGCTGACACGCCGGAGGGTCCGGTCGTCGGACCTCGCGACGGCGGCATCCGCCGACACCAAATCGATGCTGCTGGGCGGAGCCCCCCCGGCGGCGGCCGGAACCGTGACGTCCTCCACGGTCATCGTGGTCGAGGGCAAGTCGATTCCGGCGTCGGCCCGGGCGAGGGTGACCGGGTCCGAGGCGGGCAGGTCGAGCTCAGGCAGTTGGCCCTCCGCGGCGTCCGCGCGGCGAGTCAGGTCGGGCGGTGCAACCTGCGGCTGCACGGGCACAGACTCCGCCGCCTTCCGAACGGCCTCGGGGAGGTCCTGCTGCCGCTCGGCAAGCACCCGGGCGGGCTGGAGATCGACCGGCGGAGGCGGTTCGACCTCGGGGGCCGGGGGGATCTCGGGCAGGTCGACCGGCTTGTTGGGCTCGGGCCGGTGATCGGGCTGTTGGCGGCTGATGGGCTCGGGCTGGTCGAGACGCTCCAGGGGCGGCTGTTCGGCCCGCTCGAGCTCCGTCGGGTCGGGTTCCTCCGGCTCCGGTTTCTCCGGCTCGATCGGCGCAGGCCGCTCGACGACCGCTTCCGCTTCGGTCGATTCCCGCTCGATGGGCTCCACCTCGGCCGGCTCGGGCGTCTCGGTCTCGACGGGTCGCTCGAAGCTCTCGACGTCCTGAGGCTGGTCGGGATAGTGCCACGGGTAGTCGGGCACGGTGATCGCCTCGTCGGGCACGGTGGTGTCCGGGTCGTTCGCCGAGTCCTCGATCACCACGAGCTGCAAGTACTGGCCGTGCAGGTAGATCGCCAACCCAAGGTGGACCAGCACGCTGAACAGCACGCAAAACTGGACCCGACGGACCATCTTGCCCTGGAGCCAGGTGACGGCCCAGATGAGCGTGCCGACCAGCAGGCCGACGATGCCCAGGTGGATGTAGGCGTTTTCGAAGAAGGCGGTCTCGGCCGGATCGAAGTTGCCCTGCGAGCAGATGATCCCCACGAGAAACCCGGCCAGGATGATGATCGCGGCGTTGACGGGCCAAAGCTGCTCGTCGAAGTCGGCGGCTCGGTCGGGTGAAGGGGTGACGGGGTGAGGGGGCGAGGGGGTGACGGGGTGACGATCGTCCGGGAAGTCGTTTGGCCATGCCATTTCGTCACCTTGTCACCTTGTCACCCTGTCACCCCGTCACCTTGTCAGCCTGTCACGTTGTCACGAATCCCGTTTGGTCACTCTTCGGGCTCCAGGGCGGTTACCCGGTACTGCCGGATGTTGGCCTTCAGACACGCGTTGACGGCGGCCACGACGAACTGCCAGGGACAGCGCTTGTCGGCGCGGATGATGACCGACGCCCGATCGGGGTTGTTGACCCAGGTCAGCTTCAGGGCCGACTCGAGCTCGTCGAGCGGGAGGATCTTGCCGCCCAGGAAGTAGCGGCCCCCGGCGTCGATGTTGACGAACGTCTCCCGCGGCTTCGCGGTCAGGGGTTGGGCTTCGGACGCCTCGGGCAGAAGGAGGTCCATCTGCCGCTCCTCCTCCTGGGCGAACTCGGTGGCGACGAGGAAGAAAATCAACAGGAGGAACACGACGTCGACCAGCGGCGTGAGGCTGAGCGAGAAGAGCGAGGTTCCTCGGTCGAGTTGGATGGCCATGATGGACCTCGCGAGCTACTTGGGGGAGGCGGTCGGTTTTCGCGGCTTCCTGGCCTGCGCGGCGGCGGTCGATGGTCGCGACTCGGGGCGCTCGAGATGGTCCTTGGTGAGGCGCAGTCGGCCCTCGAATCGTTCCAGATGGGGCAAGAGGCCGAACAGCATCTCGTCCAGCTCCCGGAACAGCTTCTGGATCCGGCCCTCGAAATAGTGAGCGAGGATCGCGGCGGGGATGGCCACGGCCAGGCCGGCAAACGTCGTGACCAGGGCGGTCCAGATACCGTCGGCCAGGTCCTGCGCCCGGTTGAAGTGCTCGATGGGGAGGTTGGCGGTCCGGAAGAAGGCCTGGATCATTCCCCAGACGGTCCCCAAGAGCCCCAACAGCGGAGTGACGGCGGCCGCCAGGCTGAGCCAGCGGACGTTGGAGTGCAGCCGGTCGGCCTCCCGCTGGCTGGCTTGATTGATCGTGTGCTCCAGCTCGCCGTGCGGCCGGCCCACCTTGACGAGCATCGCCTGAACCACCTTCGAGGCGGCGGACCGGTACTGGCCGCAAAGCCGGTAAGCCTTTCGGGGATCGAACCCCTCGGGCGCCTTGGCCAACTCGTCCAGACCGGCGACCAGCCTGGAGGGCAGAACCTTCCCCCGCCGCAAGCCCAGGAAGCGCTCCGCCCCGACCGCCACGACCAGAAGGGACATCAGGCCGATGGGCAACATCAGCCAGCGGCCCTTGAGGAGAAGCTCCAGGAGGTTGATCTTCTCCGGTTCCGTGGGGGCGAGCAGCACGGCTTCGTCCTGCTTGCTCGGCGCTTCGGCGGCCAGGGCCATCTCGGCCATCTCCTCCGCCTCTTGGAGCTTCGCGCCCGAGTCGCCCGGCGTCCCGCCAGCCGCGCCGGGCTGGCCCGCCGCGGCATCGTCCGCTGCGGCCGGCGCGGGCTCATCGGGGGCCGGTGCGGCCTCTTGGGCAAACGCTTCGGCCGACCCGGGCGACGGGCACGCCGTCCATGGAGCGGGCACCAGGAGGATCGCCACGGCCCCCAGGCCGGTCAGCAGGAGGCGGGTGTCAATACGGCTCATAAAACGCCCTCGGTTCTGCGGGGTCATTCGGCCTTTGCGCCGGCCGTGAGCTGTTGAATCCTCTGCTTGGCGGCGGGCGCTCGGGCGCCGTCGGGGAACTTCTCCAACAGTTCCTGGTAGAGCTTGACCGCCTGATCCGTCTTCTCGAGGACCTCGAAGCAGCGAGCGGCCTCGAACGTGGCTTGGCCCTGCCAGGTCTCGAAACTGTAGCCGTACATCACCTTGAAGTAGCTCCTGATCGCCTCCTTGTAGTCCTTCCGGGCGAACTGGACTTCTCCGATCATGAACTGCGCCCGGGCCGCCACCTCGCCGTCGGTGACGCTAATCGCTTTCTCGTAGAGCTTGACCGCCTGCTCATGGTTGTCGAGCTTCTGGTGGGCCCAGCCCTGCTCGTAGAACGCCTGAGCGGCATGGGGCGAGTCGGGGAACTGTTTCGTGCACTTCTCGAGAAACTCCAGACTCCGTTGCCATTCGTCCAATTGCGCGGCGGCCTGGCCGGCGTGCAGCAAGTGGAGCATCTGGAAGTCTTCGTTGGCCAGGTCCTTGACCTTCTCGAACGCGGCCAGGGCTTTCTGGAACTTTTGCTGCTTGAACAGGCACTCGCCTTCCATGAAGGCGGCGTCGGGGGCCAGCTTGCCTTTCGGATAGCGGACAAGCTGGTAGCGAAACGTCTTCTGGGCGTTGTCGTACTGCCCCTGGTGGTAATAGGACCAGCCGAGCTTGTGCGAGGCCTTTTCGTCCAGCTCGGGGTCGCTCGCCTTCTGCATGGCGTTGTAGTAGGCCACGGCGGCCCGGCCGTAGTCCTTCTTCTCGTACATGAACTCGCCCACGTGATAGTAGGCTTCCACCGCGTGGGGGCTGTCGGGGTGCTCGGTAGCGAGCTGCTGGAACGACTTGGCGGCGTCGGCCTCTTTGCCGGAAAGCTTCAGCGCCCAGGCCAGTTGGTAGAGCGTGTTGTGGGCATTCGCGTACTTCGGATCGTCTTTGAGCAGAGCCTGGAAGGTGGCGACCGCCGCCTCGTGCTGGCCCAGACCGACCTGGCAGAGGCCGAGCAGGTAGCGGGCGTCGGCCTTTTCGGCTGCGGGGGGATTCGCCTTGAGAAACGCCTGGAGGTCTTCGACGGCCGGGGCGTACTTCCCCTGGCGGTGCCGGGCCATTCCGCGGCTGAGCCGGGCCGTCGACGCCAGCGCGTGCTTGGGGTGCTTCTCCAAAAGCGCGCTGAGCGACCGTTCCGCGCCCCCCGCGTCGTCGAGGTCCATCTCCGCGCAGCCCAACTCGTGCAGGGCGTAGGGCACCAGGGGGCTTTCCGGCCAGCTCTCGGTCACCTTGCGATACGCGGCCGCGGCCCCGTGAAAATCGCCCCCCAAGTAGCAGTACTCGCCCAGCCGATAGTGGGCCTCGTCGAGAAGCTCGCTTTCGGGAAACTCCGCGATCAGCCGCCCGACGGCCGCCTTGGCCTTGTCCAGGTCGTTCAGCCGGCGATACGCCCGGGCGAGCGCCAGGAGCGTTTCGTCGCCGGAGCGCCACTTGGGTTGGGCCTTGATCGAGGCCTCCAGCGAGGCGGCGGCCTGTTGGTGCTCGTCGAGCTCCAACTGGCTTCGGCCGATGAGGTATTGGGCTTCGGCGACGAGCTCGGGCCGACGGATCTCGACCATCGCCGGTTTCAGGGCGTCGACGGTCTCCTTGTACTTCTTCTGGAGGTTCAGGGCCAGGCCGCGGCGGACTTTCCAGATCTCGGCGTCCGGGTGGTCGGGGTATCGCTCCAGAAGCTGCTTGTACTGCGCTTCCGCCTCGGCGAACTGCTTCAGGAGCAGGTGGGCTTCGGCCTTGACGTGCATCACGTCGGGGGCCAGCTCATGGTCCGCGTGCGCCGCGAGGAACGCGCCCGCCTGCTTGGCCGCGGTGGCGTTCTCGCCGTGCTCGAGCGCCGCAAAGCCGGCCATGTACGACGCCTGGGGAGCGAGCGGGTCTTTGGGAAAGCTCTCGACCAGCTTGGCGTAGAGCTCGATCGATTCCTTGCTCCGCTCGGGGATCTCGTAGACGGCGTCGGCCCGGTCCATCATGAGCTGGGGCGCCGAAGGGCTCTTGTCGGAGAGCGCTTTCGCCAGGACCTTCTCCACCGCCTCGAGTGCCTTGGCGGGCTGCTTCTCCTTGAGCCAACTCAGGGCGACCCAATGGGCGGCATCGTAAGCCGCTTGCCCGCCGGCCGAGAGCGTCGCAAGCAGCGCCTTGCGCGCCTGGTCGTGCTTGCCCGCCAGGTAGTAGCACTTCCCCGCGGCGACCGCGGCGCGCCCGGCGTGCTTCGACTTAGGGAATTGCTTGAGCATCGCGTCGTACTGGGCGGCCGCTTCGGCGTACTGTTTCATTTGGGCGCGGCAATCGGCCGCGCGAACCGCGGCGTAGTCGGCCAGCTCGAACCCCTTGACGGCCGCCGCGGCGGCGAACCGCTTGGCCGCCTCCTCGTGCTGCCCGAGGGCCAGGAGCGTTTCGCCCCGGCGCACGCTCACCTCGGCGGCCAGCTCGTGCTTGGGGTACGCTTTGAGGAACGCGTCGTAGGTCTTGGCCGCCTCCTGGTGCTGGCCCAGCTCCTCCTCGCAAACGCCCAGCGCGTAGGTCGCTTCGGCGGCGAACGCGTGCTCGGGACGTTTCTCGAGCATCGCGCGGTACGACGGGATCGCCTCCTGCTTCTTACCCCGCATATAGAGGCATTCGCCCTTGTAGTAGAGGGCGTCGGGGACGAACTCGCCTTCGGGAAACTTGGCCAAAAGCGCGTCGAAGGTCCGCACCGCCTGGTCGCACATCTCGACCTTGCCGCCCTGGGCCATGGCGTATTGCGCGGCACCCAGATAGAGGTAGGCGTCCTGGAGCTTCTCCAGCTTGGGAAAGCTCTTGATGACCGTTTGGAAGGCGCTCTGGGCCAGGTCGAGCTTCTCGGCGAAGTAGCAGCAGACGCCCAGGTTGAAGTGCACCTCGCCCAGCCGCGGGTCGGTCTTGTACCGGGCGATGAACTCCTGCCACGCTTCGACGGCCAGGTCGTAGGACTTCTTGTTCTGGAGATTGGCGGCCGCGGCGTAATCCCGCGTGGCCGCGGGCGTCTCCTCCTGGGCGTCGACCGTCCGGGCGAGCGGGCCCGTGCAGGCAAACGGAAGGACGAGGAGAGCCAAGCAAGCGGGGGAAGGGATCTTCATCACCAGACCTCTTCAATTGCCCGTTCCGGGGACGGGATGGCTCCGGATCCGGCGCTGGACGCGTTCGCTACAGACACCCGTCCTCTCACTCCGACCGAACGCTCTCTGGCAACCCACACCCCCCACATCTGAAGGCCCCAGCCCGGTCACGCGGGGAGGGGCGCCGAATTCCCATGTCTTTTCTATTATGGTCGATACGTGCGCTTCTGGGTAGTGGGTCGTGTGCAAGCCGGGATCCGGTTCGGGTGAGGGGAAGATGGGATGCCAAGGTGACGGGGTGAGCGGGGGACGGGATGTTGGCGCGGTGACGCCGTCGGGCATCACGCCATCGCTCGATGGGTCGAGTTTCGCGTCGTCCGCGCCAGACAGGGCCCGCCCCGCTCCATGGATCCAAGGCGCTTGCACGGCCCCCGCCAGAGGAGTTACGCTATACGGATTGTCTACCACGTTTCGTGGCGGGAAGCGGGCTTGTTCGGAGGAGAGACGATGAACGCAACAAAGGGTCGACGACTTCGGGCAGTTTCTTTGGGGCTGACGCTGCTGATCGTCGGGGCCGGTCTCGGCCGGGCCGCGGCGGCCGAGCCGAACACGCTCACGCCCGGGGAATTGGCCGAGGGATGGATCCTCCTTTTCGACGGCGAGACCCTCTTCGGCTGGAGGCCCGCCAGCGAGGCCGACTGGAAGGTGGCCGACGGGGCGATCTCGGTGAGCGAGGGGGAGCCGGGGCTGCTTTACACGACCAGCCAGTTCGGCAACTACGTGCTGAAGGTCGACTTCCGCAGTGCCCCGGGCACGAATAGCGGCGTCTTCCTGCGCACCAGCCCCAAGCCGACCGACGTGACCAGCAAGTGTTACGAGCTGAACATCGCCGACGCGGCCGACAACCCCTTT
>CAZDHR010000049.1:0-25123 GCA_964505295.1 uncultured Planctomycetaceae bacterium | reverse complement strand
ATCGCCCCGGTCGAAGCGATCATCGTCGACGGCGAGCTGGCCGGCGAGGCGGTGTCGGTCGGCGCGCCCGGCCGGGTGAGCGGCATCCGCCACGCGGGGGAGATGCTTCTGCTGGTGGCCGACTACTTCCGCCGCAGCGAGGGGGCGCTCGACGTGCACCTCTCCGCCCTCGCCCCCTCCCAGGTGCGCGATCTGCTGACCGGCCAGGTCGTGGCCGAGCGCGTGCCCAGCGGTAAGTCGACCCTCCGCATCGACCTCGGCGACGCCCCGGCGCGGCTGTTGCACCTGTCGCCGGTTGAGTGAATCCCCAAGCCGGCAAGCGCTCACCGCTTGGCCGAGAGCTCTTCATCGGTCAGGGGCGTGGCCTCGTCGATCCGGGTCCGCCAGTCGTCGGGCATCCGGCCCTTGATCCACACGGAGCCGTTGCAGCCCTGGCGCTCCGGGGGCCGGCCCTGACTTGGCGTGCCGCGGACGTCGGCCACGATGGAGTATTGGGCGTTGGGATCACGGCGCTCGAGCGTCACCGTGTAGACGTTGGCCCGATTGCGGACCGCCGCGCTGCCCGAGTGCTCGTCCACGCTCACGTCGGTCCGTTGCTGGGGCGCGTCGGCCGGTGCCGAGACCAAGGCAACGCGGGAGATGCTCAGCCCGTTCCACCCGCTCGTGTACTTGAATCCCACCTCGTAGACGCCCGGCGTGGTGAGGTAGCCCGTCACGTCAAACGTCTTGGTGGTGCGGGCGCCGTCGTCGAAGTCCTCGGTGACCCACTGGCCGATCTCCTCGCGGAGGTACGGCCCGATGGGATCGCGGATCCCCAGGCTCACGAGCGACCGTGCGATGCCGGCCGTGGTCTGCTCGGTGACGTCGATCGTGTCGAGCAGTCGCGAGCCGCCGATCCGAACGCCGTCCTCTCCGCCGCAGAGCCGCTCCCACGTCTCCAGCGCCTCGGCGGTCTCGATGCCGGCCACGGCCAGGCTGCCCAGGGCCTTCTGGATCGCGACGCGCTTCTCGTACGCGGGTTGCTTCGACGCGGAGGCTTGCTCCGCGATCGTGTAGATGTCTCGGATCATCCGCACGTACCCTTGGATCACCCGCGTCTCGGCTACCAAGAGCGGCTTGTCGAGCCGCTCGGCGATGGCCAGGGCCTTCTGGCAGGCGGCCAGGTCCTCGTCGATGTGCTCGGCGGTGGGGAAGTAGCGGAACATGCCCTCGCCCAGCGTGGGCTTGCGGCGTCCGGCCACCATGGCCGTAGCCCTGCCGAAAAAATTGGAGAAGGGGACGCGGGAGCCGTACACGTCCCAGCCGACGGGACCGAGCGTCACGGCCCAGTCGGCCGCGGCGTCGGGGTCCTCGATGCCGCGTCGCGTGGCCCAGGCGGCGGCGAACTCCCGCTCGTCGCGTCCCCGGGCGTTCCACGACCATTCGGCCGCGGCGAGGACGTTGAACTCGTAGAGCCGGTTGTCGGGCGTCGCGTATCCGCACAAGCAATTCAGTTTCTTGTCGACGAACTCGTTCATCCGGGCCCTGATGAACTGCGGCCCGCTCCAGGGGCAGACGATCCGCCACGAGGCGGTGAGCTGGGGATAACAGCCCAGCCAACCGCCCCGGGCGGTGTACTCTTCGAGGAGTGGGTAGATCATCGGCTCCCGCGACGAATCGTAGGTCCGGCCGCCGTCGTAGTAGGTGACTCCCACGTCGGGCGGGATCTCCGCGAGCACCTTGTCGTTCGAGGCGTAGCTGCCTTGGGTGAGCAGAATCCGAAATCCCAAGTCGGGATGCTTCTTCTGGGCCAGGCGATACGCCGCGACCAGGCACCGGGTCTCCAGCGCGTATTGCCCCACGCCGGCCTTGCGGCACCGCTCGCAGTCGCAGTACTGGTTGCTCAACTCGCTGAGCCAGGCGCAGACGTCGGTCACTCCCTCCTGGTCGCCCAGCGAGATCATCCAGTCGGCGAGGATCTCGGTCAGCTTCGGCTGGGAGCAGCAGGGCGCGACGAGGTCCGTGTGCGTGGGGTGGACGGCCCGGTCGCCCTGGCCCCGCAGCTCGGGATACGTGTGGTAGATGCCCGTGCGGCCCAGCCCGTTCAGGTGCGTGATGACGGGGACGAACTTCAGGGCGTGGCGGCGGCTCAGGTCGACCAGTTCCGGGTCGGCTGCGGCACGGCCGCGGCCGTCCTCGGTCATCGCGAGCGTGACGTGCGACTCGACCAGGTTCATCTTGTGCTGGGCCATCCAGACGACGTCGCGATTGGCGCTTCCGCCCCACTCGCCGCGCTCGGCCAGGTCGGGCCAGTCGGTGACCGTCGCCAGCGGGATCGCCACCCGGCCGCCCCGGGATCCGCCTTCGAGGAGCTGGCGCAGCGTCTGGGCGGCATAGTAGACCCCGCGCTCGTCGAGGGCGGCGAGCACCAGCCGGGCGTCGCCCAGGGGACGGATCACGTAGGCCTGGTCCGCGTTGGGCAAGTCGGCCAGTCGCGCCGCGTCGGGCACGGCCACGCCGTCGAGCCGGCCGCCGGAGTCGCAGACGCCCAGGAGGATCTCGAACCGGGAGTCGCCGGCGGCTTCGCCCGCGTTCTCCGCGAGTAACGATCGGATCTCGTCCGCCGCGGTCTGGACGACGTCGCCCGAGCCCTTCGCAAGGGTCAGCTTCACCTCGGCGGCCGGCAGTTGGACCTGCTTGTCGATGGTGACCTCTTTCGGCAAGGGAAGAAGCCGGCGTGCCCACTCTGCCTGCTCGGCCGGGGCGACGGGAGCGGCGGCCACGCAGGCGGGCGCCCACGCTCCCCGTGCCACGAGCACGACGAGCCCAACGGTCGCGTACGCGAGGTAACGATGCATCGCTTGTCTCTCCTTTGCGTTAAGCGGGACCAGGAGGAGCCTGCACGGACGATGCGCTGAGGCCGATTAACGGAAGCCCACGAAACGGGGACGTCTCGCGACTTCGCTCGTGCATGGTCCGTGCGGACATCCGTGGATTGCACAGCAGAGGAGACGTGGCCCGCGGAGCTTCCTACCCCGCCGACGCACACCTCACCGGCTTCGCGAATTCTCGCATCGGCGGCGCATGGAGGTCAATGGGCGAATGCGCAAAAGAGGTAAGAGTTTGCGATACGGGCGATCGGATGCTGCGACCCCCGATGGGCGAAACGGCGACCGGCACCGCCCTTGCCTACTACGGGTCCCCCTCCCGGCAGAAGTCGCCGCGGAGGCCGTCACTTCGTTTCGACCACCAGGACGTCGTGAATTTCCAGCTTCGGGACCACGAGCCGAAGCTGGCCGTCGTCGAAATCGAAGTCCATGGGCCGGGCGCCCGGCTCGAGCGTGACGGCGGCCGGTCGGGCATCCAGGCGGATCGTCACGTCAAGCGGGCCGACCGGCGGGATCGTCTCGAGGACGGGCTCCGTCTGGTGCGGGCCGGCCGTGTTGAGCAAGTTGACCAACAGCTTGCCGTGATTGCGGGCCACGCACACGTCGACGTCGGACGAGCCCTTCACCTCGACCAGCGGTTGGGCAAACAGTTCCCGGACGAGATCGTTGAGGAAACGCCGCAACGGCTCGGGGCGTCCCTTCAGATAGGGCTGACCGGCGGTGAAGAACGTCGCGGCGATTCGGCCCCGGCCGTAGGCGACGATGGCGGCGGCCGGGTGCGAGGCCGACTGGGGATCGTCGCTCGCGCGAAGCGAGCCGAACGGCTTGGCCCCTTCCGGCAGCGCAACCTCGATTGCTTGGCCCTTCAGTGTCGTCGTCGAGTCGCCGTGGGCGAGCTCGACCGTCGCGTCGGGCTTCGTCTCGGCCGGCAGCTCGGCGCCCAGCTCCGACTCGAACAGCCGGGCCGCGCTGGGGCCGACCAGCAGCAAGTTCCCGCCCTCGCTTGCGTACGCGGCCAGGCTCTTGCGGAAATCGGGCTCCAGGTATTCGCACTCGGGCACGACGATCACCGGGTACTCGGCTAATCGCCCGGCAAGCTGGTGCTCGCCCAGCACCTCGACCGACTGTTGGCTTTCGACCAACGCCTGCAAAACACCGCTGACACGGGCGTAGTCGCGGTTGAAGAGCCCCCGGATGCGGCGGTACTGGTCGGCCGTCGACAGCAGCAGCCCCACCTGTGGCACGGCCACGGCGTGGTGGCAGACGGCCTGCCGGGCGCGGCAGAACCGGGCCACCTCGGCCATGACGGGCATCTGCTCCGGGTAGATCGAGCCGTCGCGCTTCTGCTTGAAGTAGGCCTGGAACCCGCCGCCCAGGGCGAGCACCACCGCCGCCTCGCGCTTGAGCTGCACGGCCGTCTTCTGCCGCCGGTCGGATCGATCGTTGGCCGGCCAACTGAAGCTCCAGGCCATCAGGTCCCACGGCTTGCCCTGGCGAGCCAGGTAGCGGGCCGAAAGCCGCGCCGAGTTGACGCTGTTGCGGGGCGAGTAGTCGCCCGACAGAAAATCGACCGGCGCGCAGACCGGCTCGGCCATGTGATCCGTAAAGGCCCAGTTGCTGCAAAGCTGGAAGTCGGGGTGCTGCTCTTTGACCGCCCGGATGTAGTGGCACAGATAGTCGCGGAAGGCCTGGCGGTGAAACTGGAGGAACTCGAACCAGTGGGGATCGCCCGGCTTGCGGGGCACGTCGTCGATGCCCGTGGCCTGCTTGAACGCCGCCAGGGCCTTCGGGGCGTAGTCGGGCACCGAGGCCCAGCACTCGCCGTCGACCCACGCGCCGTCGACGCCGTAGTCGCCGGCCAGCTCGCAGAGCTGCGGGATCAACAGGCGCTCGGCGTACGGGCCCCAGAACGACGTGGCCCGGCTGTTCGGCTTGCCGTCGGCATTGATGGCTGCCCAGCCGGGCTCGCGCACGCACGTGCGATCGTACACGCCCGAGTAGTGCACGTAGAGGGCGACGCCGTGCCGGGCGGTCACGTCGCGCCATACGCGGAGCGGATCGCCGATGATGCCCGGCGCTTGGTGTCCCACCTTCGTCGGGTAGCTCGACAGCCCGGGATGCCCCTTGCAGTCGATTTGCAGGTAGTCGGGCCGGACGAGCCGGATGATGTTCTCGACCATCTGCGGCGTGGTGTTCTTGCCCACCTCCGTGCAGTCCTCCCCCGCGTGGAAGTCGAAGTGAACGCCCAGGAAGCTGTCAGCCCGCTTCAGACGCGGCGGCGTGGCATCGGCCGCGAACGCCTGGCCGAGAATCGGAAGAAAGGCAAGGACGCAGGACAAGAGGGCGGTGGGTCGCCAACGTGTGGCCATGATGGGTTGCTCCTGCAAAGGGGTGACGGTTCACGCGGTTCCAGCATCTGTCGTGGCCACCGGAACTCCACGGCGGTGGCCTTCACTCGTTCCCAAGCTCCGGCTTCCACTCGTTCCCAATCTCCGGCTTGGGAACGCACTTGACGGAAGCCGCCGCTTCCACAGGGACGAAGCGGAGCTTCGCGGTTCGGGGTTCCCAAGCTGGAGCTTGGGAACCAGTCAAACCGGAATCATCGGTTCATGGACACTCGGGTCGGAAGAGACCCAGTTCCATGGAGACAAACTTGCATGATGTCTTTGCGGTGTCCACGTTTCTGATTTCTACCTTGTTGTTGCCGGGAGTCAATACGTCAAGCGGAACCCCGTAGAACTTCAGCATTTCGCGTTCGGGGTAGCCTGCATTCTGCGCCAGCGGGGCGAACAGCTCCGTGCCGCCGTGCTCGCACGGCTTGAGCGGCTCGCCGTTGAGCCGCACGGCGATCTCCAGATCCGCGCAGGGCTTCTCCGTCTCGACGCGAAGCACGCTCCGCTCAAACGTGACCTGGGCCGTGTCGTCGGGAACGATCAGGTCAATCGTTGCCTCATTGCTCGCGGGGAGGCTGCCGAAGCCGCGCGAGACGACGTAGTCTTTCGACACGGTCCTGAGAAACTCGACGTCCGTGATCCGCTTGAGCCCCGGGGCCATGGCGAGCCGCTGCTTGCTCGGAACGTAGTCGTAGTTGAACAGGCTCAGCCCATCCGCGCCCCGGTGGAAGAGATTCAACGCCGAGGCGCGGTACGCGGCGATCGTCGTGTAGCGGCGGGCGAACGTGCTGACCTTGCTGTTCTGGAAGGTCACGTAGTTCATCTCGCCGTAGATCTTCGCCCGTTGGGTCTTCGCCTGGAATTCCTCGATGCCCAGCTCCATGGTATGGATGTAGAAGGACGACACGTTGATCATGTCGACCAGTCCCCGCGCGTCCCAGCCGACCACGTCGAGCCCCGCTTCCTCGCATTTGGCAACGGTCTCGGGCACTCGCACGCAGAGCTTCAGCGACTTGTCGCGCCGGCGGCCGGTCGCGTCCAGCATCTTCCTGATGCGCTGGACGAAGGCCGTCATCACCTGCGTGCCTTCCTCGATCTTGTCGTTGTGGAAGAACCGCGGGAAACGCTGGAAGTCGAGCTCGACCCCGTCGACGTCGTAGTTGGTGCAAAGCTCTTCGAGGATCGAGTAGTAGTAATCCCTCACTTCGGGAATCCTGTAGTCGAGCAGCCGGACGTTGTCCTTCCCCCGCGCGTAGGGCGACGTGTCCGTATCCCCCAGCCAATACTCGGGATGCTCGCGCCAGAAGAAGTTGTGGGTGGGCCAGGTAACGTCGGCAATGTAATGGTGGTCGTTCATGCGGTACGAGATGAAGAAGTCCTTGCCGCACTTCCGGCAGGCATCGAGCGTCTCCTTCACCGGATCGCCGCCGGAGTGGATATACTCCATAATGTAGTCGAACGGCCTGAACTTGGGCGACACCTGCTCGGGGGTGTACTTCTTCCATTGCGGATCGACTTCCGAGGGATAGACGTTCGCCCGCCACGCGGTCGGGCAGCACATCACCGCATCGACGTCGGTACCTTCGAGCTTTTCGATAAAGGAAGCGATGTACTGCGGACTGTTGTCCTTCTTGTGGCAGACGATCAGAAGCTCGTGGTTGAAGAGACACTTATAGTTCACCGTCTCCGACGTTTTGTGGTAAGGACCAGCCACGCCCGGCGATTCGGTTGCCAAGCCTGCGACTAACGCCAAGAGTGTGATGCTGCTGAGCATTGCGATGCTCCCTTCCGGCTCGGGGTGGGGTGTGCTGGTAAGGTTGACCGCACTCGATCGCGGCCGGCGGGACTTCTCACCATACGCGGCAGGGGATTCCGCCGTCAAGCCGCAAGGCATTTTCTGGCCACCCCCGGGTGCTTCCAGTTTTTCGGGCGCCGGGACGCTCAGACGGCTCGATGCGCCCACGAACCGGCCCTCGCGGCGAAAAGCGTTCCTCCTCCGGTGGGCGTGCCCGGCTCGTCAAACGGCCGCCCTCTCGGGCCCCGCGGCAGCGAGCAAGCCGCGGGGCACGAGCCCGCACGCCTGGGCCGCGTCAGCGCGCCGCCTTGCTGCGGATTTCGGCGATTCGCCGGGCGAGTTGGCCGCTTGCGAGGGCGGCTTCGAGCTGGTGGACGTCGGCGTACAGCTCGTGGCTGAGGAACTTCACCGCCCAGTTGTGCTCCATAGGGCTGACCGCGATCACCGCCGCGCCGTGCTGGTACGCCTCCCACATCTCGATCGCGGTACCCATGGAGGCCTCGGGCAGGAAGGCCAGGAGCACGTCCACCTCGCGGCACATGGCGTTGTGGCGGAAGAACACGCGGCGGCCGGTCGCCTCGTCGTACCGGATCGAGCCGGAGTGATCGGCCAGGGGATCGTAGACGTCGGCCTGCGGAAAGTGGGCGCGGATCAGCTCCTTGATCCGCTCACGATAGCTCTGGTCGTGCAGGGCCGCGTCGGTGAGCGAGCCCTGCATGATGCCTGCCAAGAAGAACCGCACCCGTCCGTTCCCTCCGCCTTCTCGCTTGGTGGACGTAACGTTAGAATGATAGGCTCTTGGGCCGAGTTCGCAAGGCACCGCAGGGAAGATCGACCGCGATGAGGAAGAAGAAGCAAGGCGTTAAAGTCACGTCACGGAAGGCAGCCGCCAGGTCAACAGCACCCGCCCGCCGAGCGCCATGCAAACGCCCGGCGGCACGGCCCTCCGCGCCCGATCCGCGACGGGCCCGGGAGTTGGTGCTGCGGATGATGGCCATCCCGGGCAAGAGCGGCCGGGAGGGGCGCGTGCTGGACTTCATTCGCGAGCAGCTTCGCCGGGCCGGAGCGCCGGCCGGGGCGATCCGATCCGATCAGGCCCACAAGCGAAGCCCGCTCGGCGGCGAGGCCGGCAACCTGGCTTGCAAGCTGCCGGGCACGCGCCGCGGTGCGCGACGGTTGCTGATGGCCCATGTCGACACCGTGCCGTTGTGCGAAGGCGTCAAGCCCGTCGTGCGCGACGGAATCGTCGTCCCGGCCGATAAGGGCACGGCCCTGGGCGCCGACGACCGCGCCGGCGCGGCCGTCGTGCTGACGACCGCGCTGGAGATCCTCCGCCAAGGCGTCCCCCATCCGCCGCTCACGTTCTTCTGGACGGTCCAGGAGGAGGTCGGTCTGCTCGGCTCGCGCCACGCGCGGCTCAGCATGCTGGGCAAACCCCCGTTGGCCTTCAACTACGACGGCGGCTCGCCCGAGAAGCTTACCATCGGCGCAACCGGCGGCTACCGCATCAAGATCGACGTGAACGGGCTGGCCAGCCACGCCGGCGGGGCGCCCGAGGACGGCGTCAGCGCGATCGCCATCGCCTCGGTGGCCATCGCCGAGCTTCACCGCGAGGGATGGCACGGGCTGATCCAGAAGGACGGGCGCACGGGCACGAGCAACGTGGGCGTGATCCGCGGCGGCGACGCGACCAACGTCGTCACCCCGCACGTCGAAGTCTACGCCGAGGCCCGCAGCCACCACCCGGCGTTCCGCCGTCGGATCGTCCGGGCGATCGAGCGGGCGTTCCGCGGCGCGGCCAAGTCGGTCCGCAACCGGGAAGGGGCTTGCGGCCAGGTCGAGTTCCAAGGCCAGCTCGACTACGAGTCGTTCAAGCTCAAGGCCGACGAGCCGAGCGTCGTGGCCGCCCAAGCCGCCATTCGCACGGCCGGCGGCGAGCCCGAGCTGGCCATCTCCAACGGCGGCGTCGACGCCAACTGGATGACCGCCCGCGGCATCCCCACCGTCACCCTCGGCTGCGGCCAACGAAACCCGCACACCACCGCCGAGAAGCTCCACCTGGCCGAGTTCCAGCAAGCCTGCCGCATCGCGTTGTGTCTGGCAACGGGCACGGAGCAGAGCGGCTAGCGGTGTGTCCACCGCCGGCTTGGGGCCCAGGTCCCACGAGGGGAAACCCCAGAAACACAGCAACTTCCAGCCATCGCCGCGTGACACGCTTTGGGATCAGACCCTGCCGTCACCAGCGAGGTAGTCGCGATTTGTTCCTCGAAAGAGGCAATTTCATCGGGGTCGCCCGGTGCGGGAAAGCCGCACGCCGGGAAATATGGAGAACCGACTCCATGGCGACAACGGGGAGGGAGAGGGCTGCCTCTCCCTTACCCACTGGGGTCGTGGCTCGGAGGGCGGCGATTCGCCCGCCTGCGGCTCACTTCTTGTCCACCAGGTCGTACACGCGGACGTAGTCGACGAGGAATCGATCGGGCAGCTTGGCCTTGGCGATATCGCCGCCCCAGCTTCCCACTTCGTCGCTCAGCTTGAGGTAGAGGGGCACCTGGCAGACGCCGCCCGCGCTGGTCCGCCAGGTCTCTTTCTCGTCGACGTAGAACACGTACTCTTCCGGCGTCCAGAGCAGGCCGAAGGTGTGAAAGCCCTTCATCACGCCGGGGACATCGACCACCTTGCCCTTGGACTTGTGGTGTTTCCCGTAGCCGTCCCAGTGGAGCGTCTGCTGGACGCGGTCGTCGAGCCAGGGCTTTTCCATGATGTCGATCTCGGTGCCGTCGCGCCCTTCGTTCTCGATGCTCCCCACGCCGGGGCCCATCATCCAGAACGCCGACCAGTGGCCCGGCTCCCGCTGGAGCTGAATCCGGGCGACGTAGTAGCCGAACGCGTGCTCGAACTTGCCTTGGGTGCGCACGCAGCCGTCGATGTACTTGCCGTTTTCCTCAAGCGTGCTGATGACCAGGTTGCCTTTCCCGTCGAGCGAAATCGCCTTGCGCATCCACCAGGCGTCGCGTCGCGGGGCGTCCGGGGGCACGTCCCACTTGCTCGCGTCCAGGTCGGTCCCCTCGAACTCGTCGTGCCAGACGAGCTTCCACGCCTTGCCCTCCGGCGCCGACGGAAGCGGATCGTCGGCCCCTTGCGCCCGGGCGGCAGCGAGGGCCACGCACGCGCAAGGCAGCAAAACAAATAATCGTCTCATCGTCGCGTCCTCCGGTTCTTTGCCAAGGATCGGTGCATCAAGTACTGTCGCAATAGTCGCTTTTCGCTCCGCGAAAAGACGCTTGTTCGCGGAGCGAACAACGACACTCACTGAAGTGTCGGTGCCAAGTGCCCCGTGCATTCTCATCCCGCGACGGGAAGTGCCTGCAATCAATCACGCGTCGTGCTCTCGTGCGCACCGACGCTGGCTGGAAGATTCTAATGCGATCTTCGTGGAATCTATCGGCTAGGGCTCTTTCGCCCGCCGGGCGTAAACGTAGTACGCCCCGCAGAGCGGCTCGCCGTCTGCATCGAGCAGCCAGGTCTCGACACGTGTCGGGCCGGGTTGCAGGTCCACCGTGAAGGCCTTGGCCACGTCCGCGGGCGAGATGGCCGCCTCGCGGACAACCTCGCCGACCTTCAGGCGGACCTTCGCCGCCGCGATGGCCCGGGGCGGCGCCGGGTAGAGCGTGCCGAGGATGGGCTGGTCTTTGAGATACGCGTCGGGCGTTTTCTCGCCGATCGGCACGCCGACGATCGGGGCGTCCAGTTCGCGGGGCCAGCGCCGAAGCTCGAACCGATACGTGCCCCCGACGGCCACTTCCACCGGCCAGTAGCCGAACGCCGGGGTCGCTTTGGCGACGGCCGCCTGGCTCCACGGGCAGGGGCCTTCGGTGGGCATCCAGTCCTCGCTGCACAGATAGACCTCCTCCTGCTCGGGCGCGCCGAGGATCGGTCGGCCGTACTGATCGTCGCCTTCGGTGACGCCGGCCCAGTACCGCTCGTACGCGTCGCGGAGCCGGCCGACCGCGTCCGGGTGTTCGCCGGCGACGTTCCTTTTCTGGCCCGGGTCGGCCACCATGTCGTACAGCTCCTCGCCGCCCACCAGGCGCCAGCGATCGGTCATCACCGCGCACTTCCGCCACGGCTCGGGATGCGGGATCCGCTGCGACTCGACCACCAGCGTCCGTTCGGGCCAGGGGGCGTTCGGATCGTCCAGGAGCGGCCTGAGGCTCGTGCCGTCGAAAGCGACTCCCTCAGGGGGCGTGAAGCCGCAGAGATCGATCAGCGTGGGGAGCAGGTCGACGTGCGCGGTGACGTGCGGAACGTCGACGGGCCGGTTCAGCCCGCCCGCCGGCCAATGGAGGAAGCACGGCACGCGATGGCCGCCGTCGTACTCGGAGCCCTTCTGCGCCCGCATCCCGGCGTTGAAGACCTGGCGACCGCCGGACGTGCCGTTGTCGGTCAGAAACACCAGGATCGTGTTTTCGGCCAGCCCCGCCTCGGCAAGACACCGGCGGAGCCGTCCCAGGTGATGATCCACCCGAGTGATCGACGCGAAGAAGTACGCCGTGCTGAGCGGGACTTTGTCGCGATAGGGATCGACCCAGCGCCGGTCGGGCAGACTCCACGGCGAGTGGGGAACGTAGGTGGCCAGATAGACGAAGAACGGGCGGTCCCGGTCCGCCCGGATGAACCGGATGGCCTCGTCGAAGAACACGTCCGGGGCATAACCTTCCGTCGGCTCCTTGCGGCCGTTGCGAATGCACGTGTCGCTCACGCGGTCGTTCCCCCAGTGGTCGGTGGCGGTGCCCGTGCCCCCGTCGCCCTGGCCGAGCCACTCGTCGAACCCACGGTCGATGGGCCGGTACGGATAGTTGGTCCCCAGGTGCCACTTCCCGAAGTGTCCGGTGCGATAGCCGTTTTGGCGGAACACGTCGGCCATGGTCACTTCGTCCTTCTGGAGCATGTTCCGCCCGATGATCGTGTGCCAGACTTTGACGCGATGGGAGTAGCGCCCGGTCATCAAGGCCGACCGGGTCGGCGCGCACGTCGGGTCGACGTGGAAGTCGACCAGGCGCGCGCTCTGGGCGTGAAGCCGGTCCATGTTCGGGGTGCGGATGATCGGGTTGCCATGGCAGGCGAGATCGCCGTAGCCCTGGTCGTCGGTGACGAGCACGATCACGTTCGGCTTGGCGCCCGCCGCCACGACCGAAGAGACGACGATCGACGCGATCACGCACGCGGCGATCGCCACGAGGGGCTTGCGAAAATCCAACCGTGATCCGTTCCCGCCGTACGTCGCCGCGGAGCTTTGGACAACCATGGTATGCTCGCCCTATCAGGTGGAGTTGAAAGTTGAACGTCGTGGGAGACCGTGTGTGCGGGTCCGGTTGCGCCCGATGACGCATCGGATCGATGGCGATCTCTCGACTTGCTGCCTGATCTTTGTTGTCAAATTCGTTCATGCTGGGCAGAAGCAGGCTCCCGGCGGCTTTCCGCCCTCGAAGTGCCGTGGACTCTCAATAGAGCAACATCAGGACGATCAGCCCGAACCCGACCACCACGGCGGCGGTGATCGCCCATCGCAGCCAGAGCTGACCCGCTCGGATCTCTCGCAGCGCTCGCTCTTTCGCCTTTTCCTCGCGATACTCGACACTGTCTTCCAGACGGAGGCGGAACTGCGCCTGGCAGAACGGGCAAAGGGCCTCCTGGCCGAGCATCTCCCGGGGCGTTTCCAGGGAATGGCCGTTCGGGCAGACGACGTGCACGATCGGCAGGTCGGCCGCGGTGGGCAGCTCGAACTCGCTCGGTTCGCCAGCGACGGCGCCGGGAGCTTGTCCAACCCGCGGCTCGGTCTGAATGCCGGGGAAGCCGGGGGCCTGCGGCTCGGATTCCGTGGAAACAAGCGGCGGAGGCGAAGGACCGGGCGCCGCGGTCGACAGCGGCTGGGGGACCAGGAACACGACCCCGCAATACGGACACTGCATCTCGTGGCCCACTTCCGACTCGTCGGCCTGGAGCAGATGCCGCTGGGGACAGAGGAACTGAAACGCCATCGAGCGACTCCTGCCGTCTTGCGAGGGCCGCAAATCCTGCCGAGGTGTCACGATCGACAGGTCCTGCCACCGTATTGTGACGCGCGAATCCCGGATCGTCCAATCGACCGCCACGCCCGACCGCGAAACCCCTTTGCCGAGGGGGCGTGAACGGCCGGGCGGCGCGAACCGCGACTCCCCACGGAATCAGCCCGTCGGGCCCCTCGCGGGCACTTGGAGCCCCCGGGGCCCGTTTGCTACTATAATAGGTTCGGGGGTACCGCAAAGCGGGCGCAACACGAGGCACTCGAAGCGCTAGGGATGACTTGATGAGCAGCGATCCGAACGACCGCTCCCTTTCCACCGATGCCGGCGCGGAGCCGGACAAGCCAGTGGAGACTCCGGACCCGGTGTCCGAGCAGCCGGTGTCGGCCGAGCCCCAAGAGCCCCAAGACGGAGTTCCCAAGGCGGAGACGTCGCCCGAGTCCGCCGATTCGGAGGCTTACGAGGCCGGCTCCCAACCGCCTCGTCGCCGACAAATCCTCATCGGATCGCAGCGGGACGCGGCCGCCTATCGCCCCAGGCCGAGCTGGGATTCAGTCCGCATCGTGGGGAGGAAGCCCCGCAAGTCGGAGAAGGCCGCGTCGGACAAGCCGGAAGCGAAGCCCGCGGCTCCGACCGAGGAGAAACCGGAGGCTTCCCCGCAGCAGCCGACGGCGGCGCAAACCGCTCCGGCCGACCAGGTCTCTGCCGAAGACCAAACGCCGGCGACCGTGCACACGCCCCCCCCAGAGCCCCCAAAGGATCAGGCGCCCTCCGCGCCTCGGGCGTCCGGCCCGGAGGAAATCGCCGCGCCCGTCGAGGCGATTACCACCACGGAAGAGTTGCCCGAGCAGGACCTCGCCGCGATGGAGGCAATCGCCGAGCCGCCGCCGGAGCCGGTTGAGGGGAAGCGATTCCCGCCGCCGAACATCCGCGATCGCCTCCCGGCCGACCTGGAGGCCGAGTTCCAGCAGGCTGTGGCCGACCAGCCGCTCGATGAGCTGATGACGGCCGGCGAGGAGATCACCAAGCAGCCGATGCTGGAGGCCGACAGCCGGCACACGGGTCGCGTGGTGATGATTCATCGGGAGGACGTGTTCGTGGAGCTGGGTGGCCGGGAGCAAGGGATCCTGCCGCTGAAGCAGTTCGACGAGCCGCCCGAGGTCGATAGCGAGGTCCGCGTGCGCGTGGTCCGCTACCATCGCGAGGATGGAATCTACGAGCTGGTCCGGGCGGGCGTGGCCGCCAGCGTGGCCGATTGGGCCGACCTGGAGGAGGGGATGCTGGTCGAAGCCCGGGTCACCGGCCACAACACCGGGGGCCTGGAGTGCGACGTGAACCACATCCGGGGGTTCATCCCGGCGAGCCAGATCGCCCTCTACCACGTCGCCGACCTCTCGGAGTTCGTCGACCAGAAGCTCACCTGCCTGGTCACCGAGGCCAATCCCCGGCGGCGCAACCTGGTGCTCAGCCGCCGCGCCGTTTTGGAGCGCGAGAGGGAGGAGGCGCGGCGCACTCTGCTCGAATCGCTCGAGCCGGGCCAGGTCCGCGAGGGGGTGGTCCGGAAGCTCATGGATTTCGGGGCCTTCGTTGACCTGGGCGGTATCGACGGTCTGCTCCACATCAGCCAACTGGCCTGGGGACGCGTGAAACACCCCAGCGAGGTCGTCCACGAAGGCCAGCAGATCCAGGTGAAGATCGAAAGCGTGGACAAGCAGGCAGGCAAGATCAGCCTCGCTTACCGCGACCTGCTGGAAAGCCCCTGGTCGGGCGCCGAGATGAAGTACCCGGTCACCAGCACGGTCCACGGCAAAGTGACCAAGCTGATGGAATACGGGGCGTTCGTCGAGCTCGAGCCCGGGGTGGAAGGGCTGGTGCACGTGTCGCAGCTTTCGCACAAGCGGGTATGGCGCGTCAGCGACGTCGTCAAGGAGGGGGACGAGATCGACGCCGTGGTCCTCTCGATCGACGAGGAGGCCCAGCGGATCAGCCTCTCCATGAAGGACCTGATCGAGGAGCCCAAGCCCGCCAAGGAAGAAGGGTCGCCCGAGGCCCAAGAGCCCGCCCCGCCTCCCAAACGCCGGCAGCAGCCGACCAAGCCACTCCAGGGCGGACTGGGCCGTTCGCCCGGTGGCCAGAACTTCGGGCTCAAATGGTAGGGTGCAAGCTCGCACGCACGCGCCCGACTTGCGGACCGTCCCTTTCCGAATTCATGTTCCTCGGCCCGTCCTACTTGCCGGCGGGCGACTGCGGGCCCTGCTCCATGAACTGGCGATACTGCTTGTCGAGGTCCTCGTAGGACGTTTCGGTCAGTTGGGCCAGCGTGTTCGGCGCGTCGGTGCCGCTGTAGACGGCGGTGAGGTAGTCGACCAGGGCGTCGCGGTAGCGGCCGCCGTCGTAGTGGATGAGGAAATGGGTCAGGCCGGCGGCCTGGCTGTAGAGGGTGGCGATCCGCTCGTGGTACCTCACGTCGTCCATGCCGTAGGACGTGAACTCGGCGAGGGGGACGTAGAAGTCGTCGACCAGGAGGCGGTACCGGGCGGCCTGCATGCGATCGTCGTCGAAGCCGCCCAGCACGTAGTACCCATCCTCCTCGCGGAGCGACTCCATGTACAAGGCGATCCCTTCGATGATCCAGAAGTTGCGGTCTTTGCCCACGCCGGGCGCAACGCGCCGCGATTCGCGGAAGAGCTGGTGCGTGGCCTCGTGGTACAAGGTCCGCTGCTCGTAGCCCTCGCCGGCGAAGAAGTACGCCCGGCGCGGGCCGTCGGCGTAGACACCGATCGAGATCTCGATGCTGGAAAACACCGGCTTCAGCGATTGGATGTAGTCGTCGCGATCGCGGAAGTAGACCACGGCGTGGCGGGGGAGTTGGAATTGGGGGCGGCGGGCGCTGCCGGCGAACAGGGCGACCACCTGCTCCTCGGTGGCGTAGTAGCGGATGAACAACTGTTTCCAAACGCGGTACAGCCGCTCCAGTTGCCCTCCCAGCTCGACGCCGGCCTCGATGCTGAGGTTCGTGCGGACCGTGTAGTGCTCGGTCTCCAGGTCCCAGCCGTAGTTGATGTGGCGGTGGGCCCGGGCGTCCTCCTCGGCGGAGAGCCAGCGGCCGCGGTAGAATCGCTCCCCCTCCTCGTAGCGACGCACGTGGTTCCGAGGCAGCCACCCGAACTGCTCGTGCCAAACCTGGCCCCGCCGCAGCTTGTTCACTTCATAGGCCGATCGCCACTCGCCGCGATAGGGCTGATACCCCAGAAGCTGGCGGATCGGCTTGTGGTCGGGGTCCTCGTGCAACGCCGTGACCACCAGATCGAACGCCAGCGAGGCCCGATGCCTGCGGATCGCCCGACGCGCAAGCTCGTACATCGCGTCGGCCTGGTCGCCCCGCAAACGCAGAAACCGCTCGCGCCACTCGGCGACGTCGGCGGGCGCGTCGGGCGCAAGGTCGGGCGGCCCGATCCGGCGAGGGAACACCGCCACGTACAGCCGGTTCGGATCGCGCGGACGCAGCCACGCGCGGGTCTGGCGGGCTTGCTCGTCCAACCCCCGCCCATCGCACCAAGCGGCCAGCTCGTCCAACTGGGCGGCGTACTCCCGCCTCAACTCCAAGACCGTCTCGTAGAGGTCCTCCGCCCGGGCCAACGCGGCACTCCACGCCGGCGTCAGGACTGCCAGGAGGACCGCCGCGCCGCATCGCGCCCGGACGCCCAATCCGCCGCTTCTTGTCCCGGCGTGAGGCTTCACTGCCCGCTCCTTTCACGGTCCGACACGTTCTCCTTTCCAGTCTACCCCGCGGGAGGCAATAAGGGAAACGCGCCGCACTCTCGCCCCAGCGAGCCAGCCAGCTACGCCTTGCCCCCCGCCTGCTCCTCCTTGTCGAACGCGGCGTCGAACGCCACCTGGCTCGGCTCGAAGTCGACCTTGTGCACGAACTCCAGGGCCTCCTTGGCCCCGTGGTCGCGGTCCATGCCGCTGTCTTCCCATTCGACCGACAGCGGGCCCTGGTAGCCGGCGTCGTTGAGCGCCCGGATGATCTCCTCGAAGTTGATCCCGCCTCGACCCAGCGACCGGAAGTCCCACCCTCGCCGCGGATCGCCGAAATTCAAGTGGCTGGCGAGGATCCCGGTTCGGCCGTCGAGCGTGACGATCGCGTCCTTCATGTGGACGTGGTAGATTCGGTCGGGGAAGGCGCGGATGAACTCCACCGGGTCGACGCCCTGCCAGATCAGGTGGCTCGGGTCGAAATTGAACCCGAACTCCTCGCGGTGGCCCAGCGCCTCCAACGCCCGTTCGGCCGTGTACAGGTCGAAGGCGATCTCCGTGGGGTGCACCTCCAGGGCGAACTTCACGCCGCACTCGGCGAACACGTCCAGAATCGGGTTAAACCGCTCGGCCAGGAGGTTGAAGCCCTCGTCGATCATCGCCGGGGAGACGGGCGGGAACGAGTAGAGCAAGTGCCACACGCTCGAGCCGGTGAAGCCGTTGACCACGTCGACGCCCAGCTTCTGGGCCGCCCGGGCCGTGTTCGCAAGCTCTTCGGCCGCGCGCTGGTTGACGCCGGCCGGATCGCCGTCGCCCCAGACGTACGGCGGCAGAATCGCCTGGTGGCGCGAGTCGATCACGTCCAAGACGGCCTGTCCGACCAAGTGGTTGCTAACGGCAAACACCTGCATGTCGTACTTGTCCAGAACCGCCCGCTTCTTGGCACAGTAGTCGTCCTCGGCCAGGGCCTTGTCGACCTCGAAGTGATCACCCCAGCAGGCCAGCTCCAGGCCGTCGAAGCCGAAATCCCGGCACTTGCGGGCGAGCTCTTCCACGGGCAAGTCGGCCCATTGGCCGGTGCACAAAGTTACGGGTCGGGGCATGTCGAACTCCTTCTGAAAAGGCTTTCACGTTGGTGCTGCGCGCTGGGCGCGCGAGTCTCCGGTGTTCCGGGGAGACCTACGGTCGGCCGAGTCGTGTGGTCAGGAGACCGCACCACAGCGCGTTGTCTTTGAGACGTCGGGCCGACGAGCCGAGCAGCCCGGATACCTCTCGCAAGGCCCGTTGGCCGGCCATTGTGACACATTTGCCGCCGGCCGCAACAAGCCCCCCCTTATTAGGTGGTGGTGCGGGCCGCCACGCGCTCGGCCGGTCTGCCGCCGGCGGGGGGGGGCCTGCGACCGCTTGCCATGGCCCCGACCGTGCTATAATCCCTGTAGGAACAAGCACTTGGGTGGAAGCTGTGGCTTGCGGCGAATCGTCGCTTGGATGCGCTCGCCCGCGGGGATGACTCCGCAAGTCGCCCGGCGCGCTTGCCCCAACCGCCTTTTCACCGTCAGGAGGCCCCGATGCCGTTGACCCGCCGGTCGATCCTTTCGATGACGTCGGTATTGCTCTTGGCCACCGCCGGCTCGGGCCACGCCGCGGGACGGGTGGAGCTGGAGCTGGCCACCGAGCCGCGCGTGCCGATCACGGCCCAGCAGGACTGGCTCCGGCGCCTGTCGCAGGCGGGGGTCAAGAACCTCCGGATCCGCGGCATGCGGGGTGCGGACCAGCCCCGGATCGTGGTCGGCGGGACGGGCGACTCGCCGATTTACTCGGTGACGGGCATCGTCACCTCCGGCGGCGAAGTGCTCCTGCCCGGGGCCCGGTTCCGCCCCACCGACGCCGTCCGATTCGCCCGATGGCTCGACGAGCTGGCCCAATACGGCCCCTCCGACGGGCGCCCGCAGAAATCGGCCTTCGGCCTCCACGCCCGGCAGTTCGAGCAGGTCCGGAAGGATCTGTCCCGGGAGGTGGGGTTTTCGACCGCAGGGCTCAAGCGCCGCGAGGTGATCGACGGGATCGCCAAGCGGCTGATCCTGCCGCTGCGCGTCGAGCCTCGTCTGCTCCACTCGATCGGTGACGACGACGTGGTCGCCGAGGAGCTGTCGTCCCTCTCCTGCGGCACAGCGCTGGCGTACGCAATCCGTCCGATGGGCTGGTGCGTCGTGCCCCGCGAGTCCGGCGCCGGCGGGCTGGAGTGCGCCGTGGTCAAAGCCAGGCCCGACATGGAAGCCTGGCCGATCGGCTGGGAGCCGGAGAAGCGCCCCGGCGAGGTCCTGCCCGCCCTATTCGAGTTCCTCAACGCCAACGTCCAGGGCGTCGCCGTCCCCCAATTCCTCGACGCCATGCGCGAGCGGCTCGAGGTCCCCATCCTGCTGGACCACAATGCCCTGGCCCGCCACGGCATCGAGCCCGAGAAGTCCGTCGTCAACCTCCCCCTCAACCGAACGAGCTACACGCTCCTGTTGAGGAAAACGCTCTACCAGGCAGGGCTGAAGTACGAGCTTCGCGTCGACGAGGCGGCGAGGCCGTTCCTCTGGGTGACGACGCTGAGGCCGATCTAGCGGGGCCGTGGGCTGGCGCCAGTTGCCCCACACGGGGCTCGACGCGTACTCGAACGGCTAGCTGCTCTGCGGCTTGGGCGGTGCACTGCCTGCGCCGCCGGTCTTCACTCTTCTCGGCGGTGGCGGCGGTGGTGGCGGTGGTGGCTTCGGCTTGTCTTCCATGGACTACTCCTTGTCTGCATCGGTGCAGATTAGTTCGACACGATCTGTGCCACGCTCCAACCTAATCGCCCCCGTGTCGGAGTCCCTCTTGATCCCACCCAGAAAGAAGGGAGCCAACGCGATGAACGCGAACAGAAACGAGAAGATGATGAACCTGTTGCTCCTGTCAAGGTAGTGGGATCGAAGGTCGTTGACCCGAATGTTGTGGGACGCGCAGAGCACATACGTGTCGTAGATGTACTTGCGGAAATACCTCGCAACCAATGCATCCTGGTCGTCGAAACGCTCGTAGGTCTTGCGGAGAGTGTCGCGGTATGCCTCGGTGTCGCTCGGTGTGTTCAGCAACAAGTATTCATGTCCAAACCATGACTTCTTGAAGTACCACGCGGCCACCACACCAGAAAGGAGGCAGAGAACCATCAGTATCCAGAAAACGACCAGCCATACCGACCAGGGACCGCTGCGCAGATGCTGGACCATGAACGAAATCAGCCCACCCAGCACCAGAAGCAGGCCGAGGGAGAGCTGTTGCCGGCCAGCCAGCTTGTCCCGCGCGTCTCTATTTCGTGATAGTATCGTCTCTCCTGGTGGTCAAACAACCGGTCGTCATTCATCTCTCGCATTCCCCCGTTCGCTGGAGCCCGCCCGGGCATACCATCGCAAACGAAAGTGTACGGTCAATTCTCACGCATTGTGACGAGGGTGAAAGGTGGTGTCAAGTGCTCTCTTGGCACGGAGTGGTACGCCCTCGTGGGGCGGGGGGGAGGCGCGCTCACTTGGGTGACGGCACTGCAGAGTGTCGAGACCCGTCTACTGATCTGCCAGGTACTCTGCGAGCGACACGGGCTGAAAACCCTCGGGGGGCCGATCGAGCGCGTCGAAGAAGGCGATGGTCTTTTGCCACTGGTCGAGGCCCTGACGGCTGACGCGGTAGGACTTCTCGCGGACCGGACGGCCGTCGGCGGTCTGCCATTGACGGTGCTTGGCCAAGAGGTGCCCGGCCAGCTCCGCCCGGCCCAGCAGGCGGTAGACCTGGGGCATTGGCATCTCGACGCCGCGAAAGGCCAGCTCGTCGCGCACGTCCCGGCCCGATTTCTCGCCGTCGAACAGGATGCTGATCACCAACGCCTGGAGGGGCGTCATCTCCGGCAGGCCCATCTTCATCTTCCGGCAACTGTCGAGTCGAATGCGGCCGATGTGCAAGGAGGGAAAAGGGAGAAGAGGGAAAGGAAGGATCGGGAGGTGAGTCGGCCAACTCCCTTCATGATAACGCGTCGGGGCGCGGCCTCAACGCCGGTTTCTGGCCACCCGCCGGCTTTGGGGTGCCGGCCGTCTCTCGGCCAGGGCAGGATCGGGTGCCACTCTACGCCGGTAACCGGAATGGACGGGAGCGGAGAAATAAGGTTCATCCGACTGAAGCGTACCTGGGGTTGCAAAGAGGCGGACATGCTGGGTTCTTTCTGAAATGCGGGACAGTCACCTATTTTGCCCGGTGTCAGTGCTGCCCTGCCCAGCAGTGTTGGTACGTGCTGCGAATGCGTCGTATCGCAAGCGAAGTGAAGCAGGTCACGCTCTCGCGTAACGTCTCCGGTTTCACAACTTTGGCCAGGTGAGCCTGACCACGCACCGCGAGCGATTCCGTAACGCCACCGACACGGTCGAGCTCACGTCGCCCCTGGGCGATCAACCCAAGGCCCGGGTGAGCTACGCCGGCATCTGGTACGACGGCGTCGGTCGCCCCACGGCCACCGCCAACTACGGCACCAACGGCGACGGCACCCCGCCCACGCGGCCGGGCAGCCCGCCCGAGTCGTCCGACACCGTGCTCGTCACGACCACCCTCTACAACGCCGCCGGCATCGACAAGGACAGCGGATCACCAAGAAGGACCAGAACGAAACCGTCCAGGGTCGTGAAGCGCACCCTGGGTTGGCGGGCAACGAGACCTCCCCGACCCCAACGGGGTTGTACCGGGCACAAGCGTCGACCGGGTGGTGTACAACCCCTTCGGGGTTGATAGGCGTCGTCCGAACCGGAGCCTTGATGCGACATCCCCGACTCCTTTCGGGTAGCAGGGCGGTGTTTGTTTCCAAACCGCACTTCGCCGATATCGCGGATCGCATCAAGACCCGTTTTTCAACCGCGGCAAAAGGGTCAAGGGCGCAGAGTGCCACCCTCCGCGCGCGTACTCCCCACTCCGCGCTAGTAGTTGGGCGTCGGTGGCCGGTAGTGGCCGAGGTCGATTGTGCGGAACCATTCGATGGTTTTGGCTAGCCCTTCGCGCAAGGGGACTTTGGGCTCCCAGCCGAGGTTCTTTCGGGCGAGCGTGATGTCGGGCTGGCGCTGGGTGGGGTCGTCGGCCGGGAGCGGCTCGTGGACGAGCTTCGAGCGGGAGCCGGTCAGCTCGAGGACGAGTTGGGCCAGCTCCTGGATGGAGAACTCGTCGGGGTTGCCCAGGTTCACCGGGCCGATCAGCTCGTCCGGGGCGCCCATCATCCGGATCATGCCCTCGACCATGCAATCGCGGTAGCAGAACGACCGGGTTTGGTCGCCGTCGCCGAAGATGGTGATTGGTTCGCCCTGGAGCGCCTGGCGGATGAAGTTGGAGACGACGCGGCCGTCGAAGGGGTGCATGCGCGGGCCGTAGGTGTTGAAGATGCGGACGACGCGGACGTTGATCCGGTTCATGCGGTGGTAGTCCATGAAGAGCGTTTCGGCGGCCCGCTTGCCCTCGTCGTAGCAGGCCCGGGGCCCGATCGGGTTGACCGAGCCGCGGTAGCTTTCCGGCTGCGGATGGATCTCGGGGTCGCCGTAGACCTCGCTGGTCGACGCCTGCAAGATTTTGGCCCGGCACCGCTTGGCGATCCCCAGCACGTTGATCGCGCCCATCACCGAGGTCTTCATCGTCTTGATGGGGTTGAACTGGTAGTGGCCCGGGGCGGCCGGGCAGGCGAGGTTGTAGATCTCGTCGACTTCGAGGTAGACGGGCAGGGTGACGTCGTGGCGCACGAGCTCGAAGTTCGGCTCGGCCAGCAGATGGGCGACGTTCGACTTCTGGCTGGTGAAGAAGTTATCCAGGCAGATGACGTCGTGCCCCTGGTCGACCAGCCGCTCGCACAGGTGCGAGCCCAGAAACCCGGCGCCGCCGGTCACGAGAACGCGTTTTAGGGTGGACATGGTCGGTATTCCGTTCTGACGGTGCTGGTGCGGGCAATTGTCGTGTCAAGGGCGGTGGCCGCTGGTGCCGAGTCATGCGCCCGCACAGCGCCGTATGCGGTGTGCAGCGGCCGCGCCATCCCATTTCAGGCAACCAACGTGGCGGCAACTGCCCCCCCGAAATACGGGTGCACGGGGCATACGAGGAATGCGGAATCTGCCCTCAGAAGACAGGTCGTGCCGTCGCAGTCCGACGGCACGGCGCCCCCCGCGAGGCGGATTCATCGAGAGCCCTGCCTAACAACAGCCTCTGCCCTCCCCCTGCTTGACGGAGGAAGCACCTTGACACCCGCCGGGCCTAATCGTATAAACAAACTGGATCTGACCCCGGGCCAGACCCGGCAGTAGGATCCACCGGGCCCGGGTAACTGGGCCCTCTTTTTTGCACCCCATCCGGACGTTCATAGTCTGACGATTCCTCGCGGATCCGTTCTACTGGCCACCTTGCACAAGACGGGATCGAGCCGTCTGAAGTAGTTTCGGGCTCCCTTCCTACGGAAATAGCGATTTGGCCGCTCTTGCTGGCAGAGGCAATAGGAGTTTACGTCGGCGAGCTGAATGAAGTAGGAGTGCAGCGAGTCGCGATGAACAGGGTCCTCGACCAGCGTCTGGAGCGGCATCTGTCGGTATCCCCCGCCCCCGATGTTCGGCACCGGGTTGTAGCGTCGCAGCCGACGCACCAGCTTTCGGAGTTTCGGTTCATCGGTCCGATCACAGATCGCGACACCGTAGTCCTGAGGATTCTGCGGCCCGGGAAAGTTGCGGTGCGAGATGGTGTTCGCAAATCTCTGCAAGAGCGCCATCCACGCGTGCTCGAAAACATCGTAGTCCGGAACTTTGCGCGACTTGTCGACCAGTACGTGTAGGAGGTTGACGTCCGGCAGAGTTGCCTCGAAGTCTAGGACTTCTCGGAGTATTCGCAGTCTCAGGTCCTTGCGTATGCGGGCCAGCGTGCCGGGCCTGTGCATGAAATGGGCCGCGTGAATCTCTTCGCGAAGCCTGAGACCGTATCGCGTGCTAAGCTCTCGGCGGAAATCGATGATTGCCTCAAGCGTAGAATGCCATCGCAGCTCGTGGACCACGAAGCCACTGAGGATGAAGAATTGCGTGGGGCTATTCTGCATCCCCGTATCACCGCTCTCATCGACGTACAGGAAGTACATCGCCCGCTCCAGGGTGGCCAGTGGCAGTCACCATCATAACGCGTGGCCTCAATCCAATCTAGGGTACACCACCTCCCCCCGTGCCTGAGCCTCGATGTCGTGATACGCCCCGTAGAACTCCGAGTTGCCGTCGAGCCAAAGGGTGACGCGGCGGAGATCGTTCGCGGGCAGCTTCACGCCGTAGTGGCGATCGTCGAGGTACTCCATCAGCTTCGACGCCCGGGCGCCGAATTGGCCGGGGACCGTGCGGCTGCCGCCGTGCACGCCGGAGTTGATCGAGCCGTTGGAGACGTGGAAGTAGAACCCGTACTTGCCGGCCAGGTTTGCGTACGAGCGGGTCCAGCCGTACGGGCCGGCGATCGCGCCCGTCAGGTCGAGGGCCTTTTCCTTCTGGTGGCACGCGACGCAATGCCGGTCCAACACCGGCTGGACCAGCCGGGCATAGCTGAGGGGGTTGGAGCCTTCGGGCTCGGGCCGGAGCGGGGAGGGGGAACGCCCGAGCGCGATCGGCATCGTGTTCGGCGCGCTGGGCGGGCGGTGCTTGCGCTCGTGGCAGCCCTGGCACGTCAGGCGCTCGCCCGGGTGGACGTACGTGCCCGACCGCATCGACTGCACGGCCATGCCCCGTTGGTCGAGGGCCTGGAAGTAGACGAGCTTGCCGGCCGGGGCCTCGAAGTGGGCGCTGCCGTCGGCCTCGACCGGCACGGTCCCCAGCACCGCCCGGGCGTTCGTCTCCTCGGCCACGCCAACGCGCGGCTCGTTCACCCGGGGCACGGTCTTGGGCAACACCTGGATCACGCGCAGGTCCGTGATCTTCGTGCCCGGCGGCCACTCGAAGTCGCTGTCGTAGACGTTGAGCACGGCCATCGTCGCCGTGTCCGTCCTATTCTCCGGAACGATCGGCGGTCGCGGCCTCGGGCGAAGCGGGATCGGGCTTAGACACGAAATCTCCGGATCGCGGTAGAGCAGCTCCCGGTTGCCGAATCGGTCGATCCAGTAAATGCCCCGGTTCTGGGCGTGGCGGTCGTAGACGCACAAGTAGTCGTCCTCGCTCAAGGGCCAGGCCGTGCCGTAGGCCATGCGCTGGCGGATCA
>CAZDHR010000048.1:4383-25189 GCA_964505295.1 uncultured Planctomycetaceae bacterium | reverse complement strand
ACGTAGCTGGGCCATCCGAACGGCCCGCGGACCTTGTCGACCGGCGCGGCGTACCAGTTCAGGAACGGCTCGTGGTCGCGTTGGTAGGAGCCGTCGGCGAGCTGATTCAAACCGGAGCGGATCTCCTCCGCGACGCGCAGATACTTGACCGTGCCGCGGGGCACCGCCGGCTCGAGGCCCTGGTAGACGTCGGCCAGGAAGAACCGGCCCCGCTTCTCCCGCTCACGGCGCTCGGCCACGCGGTCGACGCTCTCGAACAACACCGGCGGCGGCTTCACCGCCCGATACACGGTCGGGCACATGCTTCCGATCGACGGGTCCAGATACACCAACTCCCGGTTGCCGAACCGGTCGATCACGTAAAGGCCGAACTGATTGCGCGGGGCATGGCTACAGAGGACGTAATCGCGGGCGATCGGCACCGGGTCGCGGAAGCACTCCTCGCGCGGCCAGGCCCCCGGCCAGGGCACCTCGGGCGTGATCGACCGGATCGCGTCGGCGTTGAAGCGGCCCCGATCGACGTCCACTAGCGCGATCGGCCCGTTGAGGTCGCCGAAGTGCGAGATCAGCGTGCAGCAGATCTCGTTGGTTCCCGGCACTTCCCGCCCGTTGGCGTACCCCTGCGGCAGCACGATCGTGTTGCCGAAGATCAGCTCCGGCTTGCGCCCATCAGGGCGAATGGTCCATAACGTGTGGCTGTAGTCGGCCCCCTTGTCGATATACTCCGACCGCTGCCAGATGATCCGGCCGTCGCTCATCACCGAGGGGCCCCATTCGGTCAGGTTGGCGAACGAAAGGGGCCGGACGTGCTCGCCGTCGGCGTCCATGCGGAACAGCACGGCCGCCTGCGGGCGCCAGCAGAGGTACCGGCTCCGGCACCGCGTGGAGATGAACGCCAGGCCGCCGTCGGGGAGCGGACAGGGCCAGTAGTCGTGGAACGGGCCCGACGTGAGCTGCTCCAGGCCGCTGCCGTCCGGGTGGATCGCCATCACGTGGTAGTAGCCGTCCTCGCTCGGGCGGTAGCCGAAGTAGATCTTCGTCCGATCGAAGTTGGCCATGGGGTTTCGGGCGATACCGTCGCCGGAGTCGAACACTCGCTTCAGTTCGGCCTCGCCGGGCTCGAAGCGGCCGTCGCGCCGCGGGACGTGAATAGTGTAGACGCCCCCACCAGGGCGAAATCGGGAGTCGAGGATCACGCTGTAGTTGTGCGACGGCTCGAACGCGTGCCGCTTGACGAACAGCACGTCCTCGATCGGCCCCAGGTCGGGGTCGCGCAGGAGCAACCGCCGCTTGGCCAGTCGGGCCTCGAAAAAGGCCTGCCGCTCGGCGCCCGGATCGGCCGCTTCCACCGCAAGGAGCGCCTGCTGGCGCTTGCGAAGCTCGGCCAGTTGCCCGCGCTCGGCGTCGACGTCGAGGCCCTTGTCCGAAAGCCGCCGGACCATCCGGTCCATCAAGCCGAGCGTTCGCTCCAGTGGGTCGTAGCGAAACAGGTGCAAGACGTACCGCCCGCCGCGTTCGTCGTCCAACGACAGCTCGCCCTCGGGCCCGATCGGGCCGTCGTCGGCCGGGATGGAAATCACCTGGGGCTGCCCCGGGCCTAGCTTCAGGCCGTCGCTGAACGTCGGCGCATTGCCGCGGAGTCTCACCGTTTCGCCACCGAGCGCCGTGCTCAGTCGAACCTGGAAGGTCCGATTCGCGCAGCCACCGACCTGGGCGACCGCGAGCGCCGAGAACGCGAAGTGAACCGGCCGGCCCTCCGGCGGCGTGTGTTTCGCCCCCATGCCCAGCCCGACGCGGATCCCCTGCTCCCGGCATTCGGGGAGCCAGTCCAACGGCAGGCGGACTTCGCAGCAGGTGAGTGAATCGTCGAGCTTGCCCTCGATGGGCCTCGACTGATCGAGCTTCACGCCCCGGCCCTCCGGCGCGTACGTGTTGAAGACGAGCCCCTCCTTCGTGTAGGCCACCACGCCGCAGCCCTGCCCGTCGCTGGTCGAGACGACGGCCAGGTGGCTTGAGAGCAGGCGGTCGGTTTGGATCGCCAGCCAGAGATGGCCGTCTTTGTGCCCGGCGGTCACGGCGTGCGTGACCAGGGGGCCGGCGTCGAAGTCGTACGGCTGGGCGACGCGGACCACGCCCCGCGAGGCTTGCGCCCAAGACGGTTCGTCGGGCCGGCCGTCCAACCGCGGCTCGTCCGAAAGGGGCGGAAGCGGCAGCCGGTCGTCGCCGACGTGCTCGGGGTACCGCTTCTCGCGATAGGGCGTTTCAGTCAGGCGCCGATCCAGGTCCGCCCGGCCGAACGTCTTCAACCACGCGTGCTCCTCGGCCACGAAGGCGTAACGAAGAAGCTCCTCCATCTCGGCGCCGGCATCGGCAAGCTGCGGCTCCGGCAGCGGGCCGATCCTGTCGGCCGGGAGGGGCTCCTTCTGACCAAAAGCCTCGATCTCCTCGATGCGGACCTGGCTCTGCGAGCTGGCGTCGACGGCGATCCGCACCCATCGGGCTTGGACCGGCTTGAACTTGAACTCCCTCCGCGTATGGACCGGCGAGCCGCCCGACTGCCGGTGAACCGTGGTCCACGACGGGGCGTCGGAGCTTTCGTCGTGCTCGGTCGCCGTGAGAATGGCGAACGTCACCGCGGCCCGATCGCCGTGTCGGCGCGAGCTGTCGTTCCCGAAAGCGACCCGGTAGACCCAGTAGACGTCGCCCAGGTCGATCTCCGCCCAGGAGGGCTCCTCGCGGCTGATCCAACTGTGCTCGTTCCCGGCCAAGCCGTCGTTGAGGTGGGCGATCTGATGAATCGCGTGGCCTGGCAAGAGCGACGAGGCGGCCGGCTTGGCCTGCGGATTGAGCGCGAGGTTGGCGAAGCCGAGGTCGTCCTTCTCGGGCACCTTCAAATCGGGCGGGGCATCGGCCGGCGCGACGGCGCCCGCGGCCGTCCGCTTCGGGGGAGGCGGCGGACCCGGCACCACGCCCGCGAAGCTGCCGGGGCGCCTGGCCGTCGCCACCGGAGCGGCCGTGCTCTTCACCTCCTTGACTTCGTTCCATTTCGCGCCGTCCAGCGAGAGTTGAACCGCAAAGTGGATCGGCACCCGGTCGGCGTAGAGCCGTTCACGATCGCGCGAGAAGACGACCTTGGCAACCTGCGCCGCCTCCGCCAGCTCGATTTGGGCCCACTCTTCGCCAGTCCCGGCGGCAATCCAACTGAAGTCGTTGCCGTAGCGCCCGTCGTTGAGATGGGCGATCTGGTGGATGGCATAGCCCGACAGACAGGAGGACGCCGTAGCCTTGGCCTCGTCCTTGGCCAGGGCAAGGTTGCGCTCATCGTCCGGGCCGTAGACCTCCAGTTCGTCGATGCACGGCTGGCTCGCCGAGGTGGCGCGGATCACGAAGCGGACGTACTTCGCCTCCTGCGCCGGAAAGGCAACAACGTTGGGCTGGTCGGACCGCACGGGCTTCTCGGCGCCAAGCAGCACGGCCCCCAGGCACGCAGCCAGACAGATTCCTCCCATCGTGGAGCCCTCTCTACGGATCGGCCATCGGCATTCGTTGGCGTGGCAAGCAACGCTTGCCCCCGCGACGCAAGCTATCTCACACTCTACCAGAACGGACGCGACGTGTCACTCGGAAGACCCGCCACTCGCGCCGTCGCGGTCGTGTCGCGGGGCTTCCTATCAAGCGGGGATCACCGTCCGTCGAGCCGCCGGACCTCGACGTAGAACGCCCCGCAAAGCTCCTTCCCCTCGGCGTCGTAGAACCAGGTGGTCAGCTCTGTCTTGCCGGCCTCGAGGCGCACGGTGAACGTGGCCGCCTTGTCGCCCTCGGCCACGGGCTTCGAGACGTCCATGTCGCCCACTGTAAGCCTCGCCTTGGCCACGGGCAACGCCTTCCCCGCCGGATAGACTCCGTCGACGCCGCGATACGGCGGCAGCCCGGCGGTAAGCGCTGCGCCGGCCTCTTTGGGCCAACGCCCCAGCGCGATCTCATACTTTCCGTCGCGCTCGATTTCGACGTTCCACGGCCCGTTCATCACCGGAAGCGGTCGCCCCCCCGGAAGCGACCCCTCGACGACCGGCACGCCGAGCTGCCGGATATCGACCGTCTGGGCGGCCGGCACCAGCTTCGGCGCGAGCCAGTCGAGCGAGGAGAGCCGCGTGGGGTTCTCGCGGTCGGAGCCGAGCGTGATCCGCTCGAACTGGTCGAGCGTTGGCTCCACGTCGGCCCACCAGCGCACGTAGTGGTCGCGCATCTTGGCGACGATGTCCGGGTGTTCCCGCGCCACGTCGTTCTTCTGGCCCGGATCGTCGCCGACGTGGTACAGCTCCTCGCCCTTGACCAGGCGCCATCGCTTCCAGAGTACGGTCGCGTCGTGCGCCTGCGGATGCGACGGGTCGAGCCCGCCGTATTGCACAATCACCATCCGCTCGTCCAACTCGGGCTGCACCCGGCCTTTCAAAAGCGGGGCGAGGCTCGCGCCGTCGAATTGCGCCTGCTCGGGCGGCTCGAGCCGGCAGAGGTCGACGAGCGTGGGGAACAGGTCGGTGCCGTGGGTGAGGGCGTCGACGTCGCCGGGGGCGCGCAGCCCGCCGCGCGGCCAGCGGAGGAAGCACGGCACGCGGTGCCCGCCCTCGTACAGGCTCGCCTTGGCCCCGCGCATGCCCGCGTTGTACACCTTGATGCCGCCGGTGCCGCCGTTGTCGGTCATGAAGATCAGCAGGGTGTTGTCGCGCAAGCCGGTCTCGGCGAGCACGCGATCGAGCCGGGCCATGTTCTCGTCGAGGTTGGCGATCATCGCGAAGAACCCGGCCGTGTCGCGGTCCAGATGCTTGTACGGCCCTTTGTACTTCTCCGGGGCGAAGAACGGCCCGTGCGGCGCGTTCGTGGAAATGTAGGCGAAGAACGGCCGGCCCGCCGCCGGGCACCGGCGAATCCAGCGGGTCGCCTCGCGAAACCAGACGTCGGTGCAGTAGCCGGGAAACTGCCGGAGGGCCGGCGCATCGCCGGGCCGTGCGCCGCCGTCGCGGAAGTAGTCGTCGAAATAGTCGTTGTTCCAATAGTCGGGCGTCGACGTGATCCCCCAGCCCAGGTGATACACGGCCCGATCGAAGCCCCGGTCCTGCGGGCGGTGCGGGTAGTTGTCGCCCAGGTGCCACTTGCCGAAGATGCCCGTGCCGTAGCCGTTTCGGGCGAAGGTTTCCGCCAGGGTCGAAAGCCCCTGTCGCATGAACGTGCGGCCCGAGCAGACGCAATAGGCCCCGTTGCGAAGCGCGTAGCGCCCGGTCATCAGCTCACCCCGGGTGGGCGCGCACATCGGGGCGACGTGGAAATCGGTGAGCCGGATGCTTTCGGCGTGGAGTTTGTCGAGATAGGGCGTCTTGAGGATCGGGTTCCCGTGGCACGAGAGATCGCCGTAGCCCTGGTCATCAGTGAGCACCAGGATGACGTTCGGCCTCCCGGATTCGGCCGTCGGGGAAGACGTGCCCGTGGCCCCGACCAGCAGCCCAACTGCAATCAACGTGAGTGCACGACCCTTTACTCCAACGCTCATCAGTCGGTCCTCCCTTCTTGCCAATTGCCTTTGGAATCGGAATCGTGGAATTGGGGTCAGGCTTTAAATATTCACTTTGGCCCTTGGCGGCCTCAGGGCTCACTTTCGCCAACCACTCCCCCAGCCGCCGACCCGACGCTATTGGAGCTCGCCGATGTGCCGAATCGCGCCAAGGGGCGCACGAACGGATCCGGCCGTTAAGGAACCACTCACGGTCAAAAAGTTGATATTTAAAGCCTGACCCCGTCTCGAAGCAACGTCGCCGACATCAGGCCCACGACCACTTCGTTGGCCAGGCATCGGATGGTGAGCGAGCGGAGCTCGCGATCGGGGTCAAGCGGCAGGTCCAAGAGCGTGGCCCGGCCCTTGCCCAGATCGATCCGGGGCGGGTGCGGCTTAGGGATCGAGAAACCGTCGATCTCGACCTGGTAGTCCTCCTCGATGGGCCACCAGGTCGTCGGATTTCGCAGCGCCAAGCGGTCGGGCTCGCCGTCCGCGTAGGTCACCACGATCTCCCCGTTGTCGAGCTGCGAGTGCATCGGATGCGTGGACCCGGCCACGAGGAACCAGGCGTGACGCGCTCGGCCGGAAAGCGGGACGTCGACCGCCTCGGGGAAGTTGTCCCACTGCGACGTGAACACGACGTTGGGCTCCTCGCCAGGTCCGGGCGTCGCGAAGGGAACCCCTTGCGGCGTCATCAGCCGCCCCTCGGCGCCCGCCGCGGCACGCAGCACGGCGTCGTCGATCTCGGGCGTGGTCTTGCCGCCGTAGCACCAGTCGCCGTAGCCGTGAAGCGGCATCTGGAGCGAGCAATAGGGCGACCGCGGCGAGCGATACTCGTGCCGGAAAATCTGCGCCACCCGGTCGTTGAACGTCGCCTTCAGATCGACGCACTCGAAGGCTCGCGGATCGATTCCGGCCGATTTGCGCCAATCCACCACGGCACCGCGGACCGTTCGCTTGGGCGCGAGCGCGACGCAGATTGGATTCGTGCCGGGCACCAGGCCCTTGGCCGGCAGACGGATCGCGCCCGAGGTGGATCGCGGCGGGATGTCGAGCTGCGTCGAGCCGGCCGCTGCCTGGCACGCGATCGCCGCTTCGGCGGCGATTGGCTCGCCCGTGTTGTTGCGCACCGTAAACCGCACTTCGCCTCGTTCTCGGTCCACCCGGGCGTCGCAGATCTCCAGGGCGGGCCGAATCTCGAACCCGAGCGGCATCCACCACGAGACGTCGCCCTGCTCCACCCGCAGGAACACGGTCCGGTGGCCGGGCAGCCCGACGGCCCGCGCGCGCAAGCCGGAGGCCGCCTGAGCGACGTCGGTCAGCGCCTGCTGCGGGTCGTGCACCTCGCGGAGTGCGGCGGGTCCGGTATCCACGGCGAACGTCTCTCCCCGTCCAACCACGGGCGGGGCCTTCACCTGCTGCGGTTGGGGGCCTTCCCAGGAGATTTGCACGTTGGCCCCGTGCGCGACCGGCGCTTGAATCTCGATGACCGGCTCGCCCACGGCGCCGGTGCACTTCCACTTCGCCTCGCTGCCGTTGATCGTCACTTGGGCGACGCGCACGCCCCGGGCGGCCGCTTGAAGCCGCAGGCGCATCGGACACTTGAACCGGGAACGGATCTCGAAGCGCTCGATGTTGCCGGTGCGTGTGTAGGTGTATCCGACGTCCGGCGTGTCGAGCGAGGCGGAGTCCCAATCGGGGGGCAGCCCCGGGCGGATGAGCAATTCGCCGGCCAACGCATCGGGGACGATGCCGAACAGCCCCTCGATCAGCGTGCGCCCGAACATCCCGACGGAACAGGAGAAATCGGTGGCCACGCCGGTCCAGTGCCCGTCGTAATCCGACGTGCCCTGGCACGCCCCCGGCGCCCGGCAACAGAGCATCGCGTCGACGATCGCGCCGCGATAGAGTTGGTAGGCCTTTTCCCGCCGGCCCGCCTGCCAGTAGGCCAGCGCCGTGTGGGCCACCTCGCTCCCCAGCACGTTGCGAACGCTCCAGATGTAGGGCACCCAGTTCGACGACCAGAGCGTCACCGAGTCGCCCTGGACGGGAACGTGCTCGATCTGCGTGTCGACGTAGCGGAGCATCTCGTAGGCCTGGAACGGGTCGGGCACGTCGGAGTCGATCGGGTGATACACGCTGGGTAGCTCGGCGCTGGGGTGCAGACGCCCGAGCCCCAAAAGGTCGCGGTACTCGGCGAACCAGCCGTCCCGGGGCATCCATAGGACCTCGTTCATCGCGGCCAGGGTCTTGTCGGCCTCGCGACGGAAGGGCGCCGGGTCTTCGCCGAGCGTTTCGGCCAGCCGGGCGGCCAGCCGGAACGCGCGGTAGTTGTAGGCCGAGGCCTGCGTGCACGCCCCGCCGCTGTAGTGATGCGCGTCGCTCACCAGCGTGTTGGCGAAGTTTTCAAAAAGGCCGTCGTCGTCCGGGTCGAAGCACCGCTTCTCCCAGTCGAGGTGGTCCACGATCACGGGCCACATCTCGCGCGCGAAGTCGACGTCGCCCGTCCACATCAGATGCCATAGAAGCTGGTCGATGTAGACCTGCTGCATGTCGTAGGAGTTGCGAGCGTCCTTTTCAGGAAAGACGGGGATGTAGCCGCGCGTGTAGAGGACCGAGTCGCTCGCCTGCCGGGCCAGGTTGTGCTCGGGGTCGGCGTGGGGCTTGCCGGTGGCCGGCTCTTTGAGCTGCACTTGGGCGAACGCGCGGAAGTGCGTTCGGGCCCGATCGTGCCATCCGAACTCGCTGGCGATGTACGCCCCGCGCCAGCCGAGATACGGAAAATGCCAGCGCACGCCGCCGTGCGAGTAGGTGGGCGGGTCCCAAAGCCCGTCGCCCGCCGCCGAGATCGCCGCGGCCGCGGCCTGCATCACGGCCTCGGGCGCGGTGACCCGCACGCGTTCGGCAATGGCCCTGCGACGAGCTTCGGCGGCAGCAAACACGGCCGGCAGTTCTGCCGGTTTCACCGCCGCCTTCTCCTTCGCCAACCACTCGAACGCGAGAAACGCCTGGCCCCCGGGCTCGACGCCCCGGCACCCGGCCAGAATGGGCCGCTTCTCTCCGCGCGAAGCGAGAAGCTCAGTCGGCGAGGCCAGCTTGTCGGCGTCGGCGATCACCAGGTGCGACTCCGGCGGCATCGTGCCGGCAACGGCCCGTTGGCCGTGGCAAGGCGCGCGAAGCTCGAACCCTTCGTCGGTCAACTCGAACCGGTTGCCCTCGCAGTCCTCCGGACGCAGCAGGCAGGCCGACTCGGGGCAGTAGCCGCAGGTGTCGAGATTCAGTTGATTGAACCCCGACGCCCCGCCGAACGCCCAGGCCAGCACGACGGGCGGGGCGTCGTCGGAAAGGCCCGCGCGGAGCACCACGCCCTCGGCGTCGGCCAGCGGGACCACGTCGAGGCTGAGCCGGCCGGGCGCGAGCAGCGGGTCGCGGATCTCGTATCCCATGGCGCCGCCTCGATATCGGGCGACGACGTGCTCCGCCGCGGGGAGCCACTTCGATTTCCCGTCGGCGACGATTCCCAGCCAGAGCGTGCCGCCTTTGCCCGGCAGCGAAAGGAGCACTTCCGGCAGATCGCCCGCGTGGACGAAGAACGCCGTGTTGCTCCCGTAGAGCGGTCGATTGAAGCGATGCTCCCCGTTCTCGATGACGAAATCGGTCCCCTCGGGGCGATACCGCATCGGCCGAATGAGGCGCGGCAACGGGCCCCGCTCCGGCTCGCCCGGCACCCGGCGATACTCGTAAACCACGGGATCGCCCGCGAAACTGCACGTGTAGAGCGTCTTCTCCGCGTCGTTCGGGTCGATGGCCACGGCGGTGGTCGGCACGGCCAAGGTGTGCGTCTCGAGCAGCTTTCCATCGGGTGAATACTCCAGCAGGCTCCTGCTGCCGCCGGCCGAGCCTTCGAGCACGTAGAGGTGCCCGTCGCAATCGACGGCCATGTCGTGCGACGTGGGCGAGCTCACCTGCGCGGTGGTGATCTGGCCGAGCAGCCGGCCTTCCAGGTCCATTTGGAAGACGACCGGCGACTGGTAGTTCATGGCCCAGAGGGTCGCCCCGTCGCAGGCGACCGCGCAGACGGCCCCTTTCACGGGCGGCTCGATCCGCCGCATGGGCCCGCCGTCCTTGGGCAGCACGGCCAGGAAGTCGCGGGCCCCGGTGGCCACGAAGTCCGCACCGCACGCGACGCCGTGTCCGAGATACTGGACGGCGCCCCCGCCCAGGTCGCGATCCGCAAGCGGGCGTCCGTCCTTGTCGTAACACCGCACCCACCCGCCGAACTCGCCCACCCAGAAATGCCGGCCGTCGAACGCCAGCCCACGATTCATCTTGTCGCACCGAAACACGGCCCGGTGGATCTGGTACGAGTACGTCGCGTCGGGCGTTTCTGCGGCGACGCAGGGCGGCGACGCCGGCGCTGCACACGCGACGAGGAGGGAAACGACAAAGATCGGCCGAACAACGACTCCCGCCGTGAGCCCCCGGCCTTGTGCCGGGGGAAAGGATGCCTGGGGACTGGTCGCGGCACTCGTCAAACCCTTTTCCCGCGAGACAGCGCAGGAGGGGGATGGGTCGAAAGATCTGCAAGCTGTCTTCCGGTCGGTCCTGAGGCAGCAGTGCATGGCGTGAGGATCCCGGAGTTCAGGCCCGCGGGGAGCGGCCGTGGCGCGTGACTCGGCCAATGTTGACGATCCGTCCCCGGATGGTACCATCATTCTGTCCGTGTAACCATCCTGGGACCGTGCCAGAAGCGAGGAGGACTGCCGTGGCCAACCAATGGACTCGACGTCAATTCGTCGGTGGAAGCGCAAGTTTGGTGGCGGCGGCGGGGCTGTCACTCCCACGGGGCGCGTCGGCCGCCGAGCCCGACGCGGTCTGCACGCTGGAAAACGACTACCTGAAGTACGTGATCGGGAAGGACGGGCGAAATTTCCAGTTCGCCGACAAGCAGACCGGCACCGACTGCTGCGCCCGGCAACCCGGCGCCGGCTTCGCGCGAGTGAAAGTGGGCGGAAAATACCATCAGGCCTCGTCGGCCCGCCTGGCCGACGGGCGCCTCGCCGTCGAGTTCGGCCCGTCGGGCGTTCGGGCGGTGCTCGAGCCGACGGTCCACAAGCACTACCTCGTGCTGGAGGTCGTTGCGTGTGAGGGGGAGGGGGTCGAGGAGCTCGTGCTCGTCGATGTCCCGCTCACGCTCCAGGGCAGCCCCGAGGAGCCGTTTGCCGCCTGTGCCCTGGCCCTCAATCTCCGCACGAACGTGGCGGAGCTTCCCCGGGCGAACACGCGGCTGAGGGCCACGTGCTACGCGCGGTTCGGGCTGGCCGGCGCGAAGGTGGCGATCATCGGGTGTCCGCAAGACCAGCTCCGCCCGGTCATGCAGGAGGTCGTGACCGAGGCGAAGGACCTCCCCAAGTCGCCCATCGGCGGCCCCTGGGCCCTGGGGCAGCCCATCAATCAGGGCTCCTACCTGTTCAACTTCGGCAACATGTCGCTGGAGAAGACCGACGCGTGGATCGAGCTGGCCCAGCGCTTGGGGATGAACCAGATCGACTTCCACGGCGGCAACTCGTTTCGCTTCGGCGACTGCCGGCCCAACCCCAAGACGTATCCCGACGGGCTGGCCAGCCTGAAGGCCGTCATCGACAAGCTGCACGGGGCGGGGATCGCGGCCGGGCTGCACACGTACGCGTTCTTCATCAACAAGAGCTGCCCTTGGGTCACGCCCGCGCCCGACCCGCGCCTGGCCAAGGACGCCACCTTCACGCTCGCCGAGGACCTCGCCCCCGAGTCGGACGCGGTCGCCGTGGCCGAGCCGACCGACGCGATGTCGACGATCACCGGGTTCTTCGTGCGCAACAGCGTCACGCTGCGGATCGACGACGAGCTGATCACCTACGGCGGAGTGGCCAAAGAGCCGCCCTTTGCCTTCACAAGCTGCAAGCGGGGCGCGTACGGAACGCGCGTCGCCGCCCATGCCAAGGGGGCCCAGGTGCACCATCTCAAGGAGTGCTTCGGGCTGTTCGTGCCGGACCCCGATTCGACGCTGCTGGCCGAGGTGGCGGCCCGTACGGCCGAGGCGTTCAACACCTGCGGGTTCGACATGATGTACCTCGACGCCCTCGACGGCTCCGACGTTCTGGGTGGCCGGGAAAACGCCTGGCACTACGGCTCGAAGTTCGTCTTCGAGCTGTGGAAGCGGCTGGAGCGCCCCGCGCTGATGGAGATGAGCACGTTCCACCACCACCTGTGGTACGTGCGGTCGCGATACGTGGCCTGGGATCATCCGAACCGGAGCCACAAGAAGTTCATCGACGTCCACTGCGAGGCCAACGAGCGCAACCGGCGCATGTTCCTGCCCGGCGAGCTGGGGTGGTGGGCCCTGAAGTCGTGGACCGGCCCCCAAGGCGAGCCGACCCATACCGACGACATCGAGTACCTGATGGCCAAGTGCCTGGGCACCGACACCGGCTTCGCCCTGATGGGAATCAGCCCCGAGAACGTCGGCAGCGTGCCGGCCCTGCCCCGGCTGGCCGACATCATCCGGCGCTACGAGGAGCTGCGTCATTCCGGGCGCGTGCCGGAAGCGACCAAGGCCCGGCTCCGCGCGCCGGGCGACGAGTTCCGGCTCCTGGGCAGCCTCCAGGAGGGCTGGCAGTTCCAGCCGGTCGAGTACGACAAGCACAAGGTCCTCGGCGCCGACGGGCCCACGAGCACCTGGACCGTGACCAACCGGTTCCACGCCCAGCCAGCGGCGATCCGCATCGAAGCCCTAATGGCGGCCGGGCCCTACGACGACCCGGGCAACGTCACGCTGGCCGATTTCGCCTCGGCCGACGATTTCCCCGCTCGGGCGGCGGCCCCCGGCGTGACGGGCGAGCTCGCGCCGTCCGACACCCAGCTCAAGATCGGTCCGGTGAGCGGCTGCCTCGCAGCGTCCAACGCGCGCGCCGGGCGAGACGCAACCTGGGTGAAGTGGGAGAAGACCTTCGACCCGCCGCTCGATCTGCATGCTCACCAGGCCCTCGGCGTTTGGGTCCACGGCGACGGCCAGGGCGAGGTGCTCAACTTCCAGTTGCAGAGCCCCACGCATATCGTCCGGGCGCACGGCGAACACTACGTCATCGTCGACTTCACCGGCTGGCGCTACTTCGAGCTCATCGAGCCCGAGGGCGAGCGATACGCCGACTACCGCTGGCCCTACGGCAACATCTACTCCATCTATCGCAGCTCGGTCAACTTCCGCCACGTCGAGAAGCTCGGCCTCTGGCTGAACCACCTCCCGCCCAAGGGAAAGGCCACCTGCTACCTAAGCCCGATCAGGGCGATGCCGGTGGTGAAAACGAAGCTCACCAACCCGAAGCTCACGATCGGCGATCGCACGCTCCTTTTCCCCGTCGAGATCGAAAGCGGCTCGTACCTCGAATTCCACGCCCAGGACGACTGCAAGCTCTACGGCCCCCAGGGCGAACTGATCCGCGAAGTCGTTCCCCAAGGAGCCCCACCCCTCGTCCAGCCCGGCCCCAACCAGGCCGCCTTCCACGCCGACACCCGGCCGGGCCTGAGCGCCCGAGCCCAAGTGAGCGTGGTTTCGTGCGGGGAGCCGTTTGTGTAGTGGCGCCCTGATCTGCCTCCACGGGGGGGTTGCGCGATTCTCATAACAGGCTAGCATGGCACTTGGGTTGGCCCACCACTTGCCGCGCGGCCCGTTGGCCGGGTAGGATGTATACAAATGTGGACTAATATCCCGTTCCGGAGACGGATCGATGGGACTCGATGTGAACAAGGTCTACCAAGGCGATTGCCTCGAGCGGCTTGCCCAGATTGAGGCCGGGAGCGTCGATCTGGTGTTTGCCGATCCGCCGTTCAACATCGGCTACGACTACGACTTGTACCACGACCGTCGTTGTCGGGACGAGTATCTCGCGTGGTGCAAGAGTTGGATCGCGGCACTCTCTCGCGTGCTCAAGCCTACGGGCACGTTCTGGCTGGCCATCGGCGACGAGTATGCGGCTGAGCTGAAGCTCATCGCTCAGGATGACGTCGGTTTTGCGTGCCGCAGTTGGGTAATCTGGTACTACACGTTTGGCGTCAACTGCGTTCGCGGCTTCAGCCGCTCGCACACCCACTTGTTTCACTTCGTCAAGGACCCGGACCACTTCACCTTCAACGGCGAGAATCCGGTCGTGCGCGTACCTTCCGCCCGACAGCTCGTCTATCGGGACGCTCGCGCCAACCCCAAAGGCCGGTTACCCGATAACACGTGGATCCTCCGCCCGCAGGACGCACCTCCGTCGGGTTTCGCGACCATGCACGACACCTGGTACTTCGCTCGGGTGGCAGGGACTTTCAAAGAGCGCGAAGGGTTTCATGGATGCCAGATGCCTGAGCAACTGCTGGGACGCATCATCCGCATTTCGAGCAGCCCGCAGCAGCTTGTGCTGGACCCATTCGCCGGCAGCGGCACGACTTTGGTCGTGGCCAAGAAGCTCGGACGACGTTGGATGGGGATCGAACTGTCGCGGGACTACGTGAAAAGGATTCGCCAGCGCATTACAGCCGCGCGTGTGGGAGATCCGTTAGACGGGCCCGCGGACCCGGTGCGGAGCGCCCCCAAGACGTCAGCGGGAAAGAAGAAGGGACGAATGCGCAACGGCCGCGTGCTTCCCGAGTTGGACCGAGACACCGAACGAGGCATTATCGACGCTTACCGCGCAACGTGCGCGGGGAAGTCTACGGACTACGTCCTTTGCGAGCCCGAGTTGGACGGGGATTTCGTCGCCGCCTGCCGGAAGAAGGGGTTGCCCGGCGATGCGTATCTGTGGAATCGGTTCCTCCTGAGAATCCGGAAGGCCGGAAAGCTGCCCAGAGTCGCCGACCCCCGCAAGAGGCTGACTTTCAAGGACATGGATGCGTTTAGTTACGCAAGCGAAATCGCAACGCAGCTCGTGACTGTGAACTACGGGTATTCGCTCGACGCCATCCTCTGTTCCCCACGGGCGGCGGCCGAGTTCGACGAAATAGCGCGCGAATTCGCGCCCGGATACTCGTCATTCGAGTATCGATGGGCAGCCCTGGCCATCCGGAAATGGGCGAAGAAGTCGAGATCGCTTGCGAGGGAACGTCTTCCAGATTGGCTGAAGATGGATCTTCCTCGAGCGACGCCTCTGCCCCAGTGCGCTACGAGTAGGTACGAGCTCCCGGGGGTCTACGTCTTGACCAACGGGAATCAGTCCTTGTACGTCGGCGAAACGCGCAACCTTAGAAGGCGAATAGAAGGAACGATGGAAACGGAAGGCTGGACGAGGTTCGCGCCACAGTCTTTGAGGTTTGTCCCGCGTGAGGACAAACGGCGCGAACAGCATGCCCTGCAGTCCGTGCTGATCCATCGAGAAGCACCTTTGCTTAACTGGGATTTTCTTGCCCAGGATTTGCAGCCAGCCGTTTAACCTGACTCACTTTCTGTGAGAGACTCCGATACCGCGTGTCCCCGGATCCAACGCGCAGAGGTCGCTTGCCATCTGCTCTCTGTTCGAGAGCGAGGTCTTGGTGTGGCTGCTGTTGCGCAATTGGCACCACCCCCTTGCCGAAGACGAGGACTTTCGAGTCCAACTGCTGGAGACGGCCACCGCGGTGCTTGACACGGCAGCGAAAGGGGCACGCGACTGCGTGTTCATCGAGGGAATGCCCGCGTCCGACATGAACTTGGTCGCCGCGCTCTGGTACGCCGAGAACCGGGCGCTGGAGGATGTGCAGAACGAATCCGGCGAGGAGATCGCGGCGAGACTCGATTGGCTGGAGGCGGTCCGACGCGGTTTGCCGTCTTGTTTCTGCCCTCAAGACAATCTCGCATGATCGCCTTTCGCACCCCTCTCGGTGAGTAGCCATGCCCAAGATACTGCGTCAAAGACTCGTGATCACATTTGACGATCTGCCTTTGCAGGAGGCGGTTCGGAAGCTCTTCGAGGATCCCGAGTTCGTTCGCACGGAGTCATTGCTGATCGAGCAAGCGGGAAGGGAGTGGGTGCTGCAAAAGGTCATTGCGAATCTGCCTCAGCATTGCATCGGCACGTATAGCTTCGAGAGAATCCTGCTGTCCGTGAACCAGTTCCGCAAGCTCAACCAGGAACACCTGAAGAAGCGGCTCATCATCCTCGAACATGCACGAAAGATGACCGTCGCTGAATGCTTCTACAAGGGAAAGGTCGGCACGGAATGCTCAAACGAAGTCGACTTGGACCGTGTCAAGCCCGGCAAGAGAGGGGGCGAATACACGATTGACAACACGGTCCTGAGCTGCTCGAAGCACAATCGCCAGCGCGGATGTAAGGAGGTCATCGAGTATTGGAGGCAGTAGCGCACGCCTCCGCCGTCGCAGTCAGCTTCGGTTCGGCTATTCTCTCCGGTCCCTATCCCTCAGCACCTGCCCGCGGGTGTTCTCTTCGTTGGCATAGTTGTAGCCGTAGATGACGACGTCGGCCATGTCGTAGGGAAAGTGGCGGTCGGTGGAGATTCGCCGGGCGCGGCGGGCCAGGTCGTCTTGGGCGACGTGCTCGGGGCGGGGCAGCGCGACGAGGATCTTGTTGCCGGCGCCTCGGACGTCGAAGATGTAGAGGTCGTCGAAGACCTCCTGGTAGGTTCGGACCATGGAGTCGTAGAGGCGGTTCGACGCGCGGCTCCAGATGTTGCCCACGGCCACGCCCTTGGGGCTCAAGGCCCGGCGCACCGCCTGGAGGAATTCGCGCGTGGCCAGGTGGTAGGGGATGTTTTCGCTGCCGAAGGCGTCGAGGAAAATGAGGTCGTACGGGTTGCGGCACGCTTCGATGAACCGGCGCCCGTCGGCCACGTGGGCGTGCAGGGTGGCGTCCTCGCGGAACCCGAAGAACCGCTTGGCGACGTGGACCACGTCCGGGTCGATGTCGACCACGTCGATCGTCGCCTGCGGGTAGTGCTTGTGGAGGAAGCCGGGCACCGTGCCCCCGCCCAGCCCGACGATCAGGATCCGCTTCGGCTCCGGGACGAACGCCAGCCCCATGGGCATCGCCCGGGCGTACGGAAGCTCCAGGTGGTCCGGGTCACCCACCTTGACCACGCTCTGCCGGGCGCCGTGCTTCTCGAACCACAACGTGCGCAGGCCCTGGTCGTCCTCGGTGACCACGATCGTGTTGTAAGGCGACGGCTTCTCGTAGAGGACCTTCTGGTCCGCCAGCACCGCGACGCAACACGCCAGCACCGCGGCCAGCCCCACTACCGCGGCCAGTCCCACCACCAACAGTCTTCGGCGCATCATCGGTCGAATCCTCCGGTCACCGCTGCCAACAAGACCCTCGTCGAGGGCCCCATCCCTGCCAGTGTACTTGCCGCGGACGCCAGCCGCCAGATTGTTGGACAACCGTCCACGGCGCGGTAAGATGGCCGGCGAAGGTCGTCGGCTCAAGCAGGCCACGCGGTGAGGATCTCGACGATGATCGGACGGACCGTGCTGATCGCGTTTTCGGCCGTCGCGCTTGCCCAAGGCCCGGCCCGTGCGCAAGGGGCAAGCGGGCCTCGGGCCGTGGACGTGAGCCGGGAGATCCGGGCCCTGGTCGAGGCCGACTGGATCGAGCAGGACGGGCGATTCGTGCCCGATCACACGCCGCCCGGGGAGCCCGTGAAGGTCAATGCCCAGGGCGTCACCACCGTCCAGGACGCCGCCGGGGCGGTCGACGGGATCAAGAACGGCCGGTTCGGCTTCCACGTGGCCGTGGGCGAGACGGCCCCCTGGTGGCAGGTCGACCTGGGCCGAGACTACGCGCTCGACCGCGTGGTCATCTTCAACCGGACCGACGGCGGCCACGCGCCTCGCACCCGGAACATCGGCATCCAGGTCGCCCGCGACGCGGAGCCCGAGCGGTTCGTGCCGGTCTACGAGCACGACGGCACGGTGTTTTACGGGGCGGGCGAGAAGAAGCCGCTGGTGGTCCGGTTCGGCGAGCGGGACGTGACGGCCCGGATCGTCCGGCTCCACGTGCCCGGCGTGTGCCACTTTGCCCTGGACGAGGTGGAGGTTTACACGGCCGACGATCCCGAGAAGAACGTCGCCCTGAGTAGGCCGGCCGATCAGAAAAGCGTCAGCCGCCACTCGTATCCCGGCACGATCGGCGAGCCAACGCCGTCGTGGGTGCCGACCGGCCCGGCCTTCCGGCTCGAGCACGCACGGGACGTCGTGCGCCGGGCGCGCGAGCTGGCCGCCCGGCTCCGACCCAAGGCCGATTTCCGGCGGCTCGATCCGCTGGTGGCCGATCTGGGCAAGCTCGACGGCCGTCTGGCCGAGCTCGAGGCCGAGCCGGCCGTGCCCGACGAGGTCCGCCGGCGGGTCTACTTCGACGCCCGGCGCCTGCTGCGAGGGATCGCGTTCTGCAATCCGCTCTTGGATTTCGACAAGCTGTTGTTCATCAAGCGGCACCGGGGCAGCCTGCCTCACATGTGCGACCAGTACTACGGCTTCACGGCCGTGCCGGGCGGGGGCCTGTTCGTGCTGTCGGATCCGTTCGGCGATCATCCCAAACTGGCCAATCTGCTGGAAGACGCCGTGGTCGACGGCGGCCGCCTCAAGGGCCGGAAGCTCCTGCCCGGCTCGTTCCTCTCGCCGGAAGTGTCGTACGACGGCAAGACGGTCCTCTTCGCCTACAGCGAGAACCGCGAGCCCATGCGGTCGTGGGACGAAGTGTGGCCTCCGTCGAAGGGCACCCGCAAGTGGACGCCGACCAACTGCTATCACGTCTTCAAGATCAACGCCGACGGCACCGGGCTGGTGCCGTTGACCGACGGCCCCTGGGACGACTTCGACCCCTGCTTTTTGCCCAACGGCCGGGTGGCGTTCATCTCCGAGCGACGCGGCGGGTACGTTCGCTGCGGGATTCGGGCGTGCCGGAGCTTCAACCTGTGCTCGATGAGACCCGACGGAAGCGACTTCGCCATCCTGAGCTACTTCGACACCAACGAATGGCACCCGAGCGTGAACCACGAGGGGATGATCGTCTTCACGCGCTGGGATTACATCGATCGCAACACGCAGATCGCCCATCATCTGTGGACCTGCTATCCCGACGGTCGCGACGCCCGCGCCCCGCACGGCAACTACCCGGTCGAGCGGGGCGACCGGCCGTGGGCCGAGCTGAGCATTCGGGCGATCCCCGGGTCGCACCGCTACGTGGCCACGGCGGCCCCGCACCACGGCCATGCCTTCGGATCGCTGGTGCTCCTCGATGTGCGGAAGCTCGACGACAGCCGCAACTCCCAGGTCACGCGGCTGACGCCCGAGGTGCCTTTCCCCGAAGCCGAGGGGCCGATCCGCGAGAACGAGGTCTACGGCACGCCCTGGCCGCTCAGCGAGGACGACTACCTGTGCGCGTACGATCCGCAGGCGGCAAACCACGGCATCTACTGGATCGATCGCCACGGGAACAAGGAGCTGATCTACCGCGATCCCTCGATTTTGTGCGTTAGCCCCATTCCGCTTCGGCCTCGACCCGTGCCCCCGGTGATTCCCGAAAGGACGACGCAGCCGGCCGTCGCCGGGAAAGCTACGGAGGGGGATCGACCGGCGACCATCGCGCTTATGAACGTCTATGACGGCGATTTTCAATGGCCGGAGGGAGCCGAGATCACGCACTTGCGCGTGCTTCAGATCCTGCCCAAGTCGACCCCCTCGCGCAACACGCCGCGGATCGGCTTCGCCGAGCAGACGAACGCCCGGGCCGTCCTGGGCACCGTGCCCGTCGAGACCGACGGGAGCGCTCACTTCGAAGCCCCGCCGGGCCGGTTGATCTACTTTCAGGCGCTCGACTCCCGGGGGATGGCGGTGCAGTCGATGCGGACCGGCACGTACGTCCATCCGGGCGAGCGGTTGACGTGTCAGGGCTGCCACGAGCCGAAGCATCGCCCGCCGAGTCGGCCGACGAGCGTGCCGTTGGCCCTGCGGCGTGCGCCCTCGAAGCTCGAGCCCGACGTGGAGGGCTCTAACCCGTTCAACTACGTCCGCCTGGTGCAGCCGGTGTTGGACCGCCATTGCGTGGCGTGCCATCGCCGGGAGAAGGCGCTCGATCTTGGCGGCGAGATCCAGTTTCGCCCTTGCCCGCGGGACAAGCACAAGCAATGCTGCTACACGCGGTCGTACAACAGCCTGGCCGAGCAGTACGGTTTTTGCTTCCACGCACACAGCGCCACGACCATCGCCAACGTCGACATGGTCCCCCGGGCCGCGGGCCGGACGATCCCCGGCCAGTTCGGCGCCCGGGCGGCCAAGCTGCTGGAGTACCTCGACGAGCGGCACTATGGGGTGAAACTTCCGGACGGCGACTTCCGCCGCCTCGTCCTCTGGCTCGACTGCAACAGCGAGTTCCTCGGCGCTTACGAGAAGGCCGAAGCGCAGGCCCACGGCGAGTTGGTGAGACCGGGGTTGAACTAGCCCGCTCGACGATACGCTGGTGCGTCGAGTTCACCGACGATCGCGTCTTGTGGTGAGAATGGAGCTCAAAGCCCAGGGGTTGCAACCCCTGGGCTTGGGTACCGAACGACGTTCCACCATCAGGGCATGCGTCAATGAAGCACCCCCTTGTGACTGCGAAACGGAGGGGAATTGCCCACTATTGGGATCACCTGCTCGGGCAGGGGCAGGGCGATTTGGTCGTAGAGCCAGGCGTCGTCGAAGCCGGCCGCGGCGGCGTCTTCGCGCCCGGCGGACCACCACCGCGCCGAAGGGCCCGCCTTCGCCGGCCTGCATCTTGTCGAGCGAAAGCCGGATGGCCTCGCGGAGGAAGCGCTCGTCCATGATTGGCGATCCTTTGACCGATGCGCGTGGGTCTCGCTTCGCTCACCCTACGCTTAGCGCACCGCGCTGGCTACTGTAGTTTTTCCACCAATCGTTGCACGCAGGCGGCGATCCGGTCTTCGATATCGGGGGCCCAGCGGTCGGCGGGCTGACCGTAGACGTAGAACGCGCCCGACTCGTATCCTCCCTCTTCCCAGACGCGGTGGGAGGGGATGTACGACATCACGTCGTTCGTGTAGCCGGCGACCCAGGTTTGGGGCCCGTAGGTGGACTTGAAGCGGAGTGAGTAGTCGACTACGACTTCGCCGCCCAGGGTGATCCAGAGCTGTTCGTCGCCCAGCTTCCAGACTTGCACGGGATAGGGGTACGAGGTGGGGAACGACTCGCCTCGGTCCAGCTTTTTCAGCAGGCGCTTGGCCCGGCGTGCCCAATAGCTGCAACGGGTTCGT
>CAZDHR010000048.1:0-4373 GCA_964505295.1 uncultured Planctomycetaceae bacterium | reverse complement strand
TGAGCGGCTTCTCGAAGTCGAGGTCGACGATCTCCAGGGCGGTTTGCAGGCGTGGGGCGATCGACCTCATCGCCTTCTCCTCGGCGAGCACCTGCTCGACGGCTTCGGCCAGCGCAAACCCGTACTTGCCGCATCGGGCCACGCTGCGGCGGGGGAGCGGATTCTGGTCGGCCCCGCAGCCGGCGTAGAACATGGCCAGCGTGTCCGGATTGTCTTCCTCCAAGGCAATCTGGGCGAAACCCGCGTAGTCACCCGAACAACGATAGAAGCTCAGCGTGGTGCAGTGACACGCGTAGCCGAACACCACGGCTCGCAACGCGTCGTCGGGCCCGCGCACGGCCAGCACGGGCACATCGTGATCCACGGGCCCCACGAGCGGCTCGCCCTTTTGGCGGGCCTCGATTACCTGCGCCACGCGGTTGTTCCGCCGGTTGACGGCGAAGTCGACGGTCCCCTCGCCCGCCCAGAGGGTTGCCGGAGTCGGCTCGGCCAGCTCCTTCTCGATGGTCTCGACGACCAGCTTTTCCAGCTCAGCCGAGTACTCCTCGATAAGCGCCCTCTGCTCGTCGTCGAGCGGATAGATGTCGTACAGCGCGTCGCGGAGCACCGGGGCGCTGTGCGTGTGCGACGCAGTGAGCATCACGTGCGAGGGCTCCAGGTTGCAGCGGGTCTTCAGCTCCGCGCAGATCCGGTCGTACATGTTCCGAGGGAAGCCCAGCAGGTCGCTCGTGAGCACGACGGCGCGCTGCCCGTCGGCCGATTCCAGGGCGAGGACCTTGATCCACAGATCGTGCAGCGTGCCCTCGCAGCCGCGATCGCGACCGCCGTAGCCGGCCAGCCAGATGGGCTCCTCCGGAGTGATCTTCGCCTTGGCCAGCCCCACCTTCCACGTCGCCTCCTGCGCCGAGAGCGGCGCCACGGTGAGCAGGAGCACGGTAATCGAGACGATCCACAAGCGGATCCAGCGGTGCCGTTGCATGGGTCGATCCTCCACAGAGATTGCCGAGCAGCCGTAAGCCTGACGCACCCAGGATAGTCGAAACCAACCGGCGCAGCAATCATCACCGCGAATGGGATTGCACGATTCCCCGAGTCTTCCGAGGCAAATGGCGCGTGTTTAAACGGGGCCCTGGTTGGGCTATATTGACGGCTGGCTCGCTCAGAGCCCGTCTGCGGGGTAGGGCAATCCTCGTTGCGATTCGGCTTCCGTCCCGATGGCAACGCCGGACTTGCGGTTGCGGCCAGGGCAGCACCTTCGGATAATGGGGCGGTTCCAGCCATGTCACTCCTTGTCGCAGCGATCCTTGCCATGTCGACCGACGTTTCTCAACTGGCGGCCGCGCTCGGCGACCCCGATCCGACCGTACGCACTCCGGCGGCCGAGCAACTCGCCCGGCGGGGGCCAGACGCCCGGCCGGTTGCCGTCGCGCTGGTCCGGGCGTGTGCCGACCCGGTGGAGGAGGTCCGCGAGTGGGCCGTGGCGGCGCTGGAGGAGTTGGGCCCGCCTCTGCCCGCTGACCTGGACGCGCTTGCCGCGCTTCTCGACGACCAGAGCCCGGACGTCGGCTACTGGGCGGCCACGCTGGTGGGACGGCTGCGCGAAGAGGCGGCGCCGGCGGTCGACGCCCTGGCGGCTGCCTTGTCGAGCGAGGGGGCGATGCGCGTGCGGCAGCGCGCGGCTTGGGCCCTGGGCCAAATCGGCCCACCCGCCCGGACCGCGATCGACCCCTTGACACGCGCGGCCCAGGCCGACGACGCGAGGCTCGCGCGCCTGGCCCAGCGAGCGATCCGGCAGATCGGCGAGTAGTCGTGGTTTGCCCCGGGTGGCCACTCTTCTTGTTTCCCCCAGTCTGCGCCGTCTTCTCGCGCGCCCGGCGACTGCTATAGATGCCGGCCGCGGATGTTGGTATTCTCCCCGCCCACGCGGCTCCCGTCCTGCGGGCATGCGCCCGCCACGCACCATCCCGTCCACCACACACGGAGGCGTCCCATGCACCGGCTTCTCGGCTCGCTTTGTCTCGTCTTGGGCTTGGCCGTCGGAATTTCCCTTACCGGCTGCGACGCTCAGTTCCCCTTGCCCGAAAGCGCGGAGTGGTCCGCCCCGCCAGCGAGCTCACCGGCCAGTGGCCCCGCGGTTCCAGGCGATACGATCAAGATCGCCTCGTTCAACATCCAGGTGTTCGGCGAGTCGAAGCTGGGCAAGCCGCACGTCGTCGAGGTGCTGGCCGACGTGGTCCGGCGGTTCGACGTGGTCGCCGTGCAGGAGGTCCGCGCCAAGGACCAAAGCGTGGTGCCCCGATTCCTCGAACGGGTCAACGCCGGCGGGGCTCGATACGACTACGTGATCGGTCCGCGCTTGGGCCGCACGTCGAGCAAGGAGCAGTACACGTTCCTCTTCAATACGGCCCGGATCGAGCTCGTGCGCGGCTCGGTCTACACGGTACCCGATCGCGATGACCTCCTGCACCGCGAGCCGATGGTGGCCCGATTTCAGGTCCGCAGCCCGACGGCCGGGCAGGCGTTCACCTTCAACCTGGTGAACATCCACACCGATCCCGACGAGACCGACCTGGAACTGGACGCCCTGGACGACGTCTTCGTGGCCGTCCAGCGCAACGCGACCGGCGAGGACGACGTGATCCTGCTGGGCGACCTGAACGTCGACGAGCGTCACCTGGGCGAGCTGGGCCAGGTGCCGAACGTCACCTGGGTCGTCTCCGGCCGGACGACCAACACCCGCGGCACCAAGTCGTACGACAACATCCTCTTCGACCGCCACCTGACCGCGGAATACACGGGCCGATGGGGCGTGCTCGATCTGGAGTCGGAGTTCCGGCTGACGCGGGATCAGGCCCTGGAGGTCTCCGACCATCTGCCGATCTGGGCGGAGTTCAGCGCTCGGGAAGGGCAGGCCGCCTCCGAGGTGGTCAGCCGCCCGGCCATGCCGCCGCGGTGAACGAGACGCGTGGGTCTTCCAACGCGACGCGTCCGACGCATTCTTCCGCGTCCGTCAGGCCCTCGGGCCCAAGCACTTCCAGCCGGTGCGCCAGGAGCCGGACGATACACGCGCCGGAGCTGAACGCCAGCAGCGACGACATGAAGCTGCGCGTGGAGGACTGAGTAGCGTGCGTGCCAACGCACCGGTTCAAGGACGGTGCGTTTCACACGCCCTGCGATGTGTTCCCGTTGTTGGGCCGGCCGAAATGCTCGGACAGAGCGATTCTCGTTTCCGGCGGCGGCATGATCGCGAACGGCGTCCAGATGATTTACGCCGGGCAATCTCGGCACGACTACGCCTCGACCTCGACCTCGCGGACGACCTTGTCGCGGCTCAGCTCTGCGACGACTTCCAGGTACTCCCGGATGGCATCCGCGATATTCTCCATCGCCTCCTGCTCGGTGGCTCCCTGGGAATGGCAGCCGGGCAAGCCGGGCACCGAGGCGGCGAAACCTTCTTCAGACTCTTCCAGGACAACCTTGTACCTCATCGCACTCCCCCAGCATCGATCAGAGCCAGCCGCTCGACGGCGTCCCGTCACGCCGGAGCGGCGGGCCCCGCGGGCCCCGCAAACTGCAGTATACCACGCCGCACCGGACCACGGCCAGAACGACTCTCTCCCTTTGCGGGGCACCCCCTCAGAGCGGCCACTCGAAACGATACGTGAACGGGGCGAGCTACTCGTCTGTCAACGCCTGGCGATGCGGCTCAACGGCCCGCTCGATCTCCTCCACCGACTCGTACGGCACGTACATCGCCCGCATCACCATCTGGTAGCGACGGCCCACTTCGTAGTCGGGGATCAGATACTGGAAGTCCCACGCCGGGTTACCCTCTCCGCCGCCGGAGGGTGATTGGCTCATGCGGACTTGATCCTCGGGGCGGAACACGAACACCAGCGCCATCCCGTGGCTGACGCCGTAATACCACGGCTCGGCATAGCGATAGCTCGAGCGGTTGAACACCAGCGTGAGCGGGAACTCGGGGTCGTGGGCGAACGTGCGATCGTCGCCGGTCGCCAGGTGGGTGGAAAGCACGCCATGGGCGGGCGTCACGCCGCGAATCCAGCGGGCCGCCGTGGGCTCGTCGGCGCCGTGCCCCTTGAAGTGGATATCGAGCGACTCCGGCCCGTGGATGTAGCTCGCCCAGAAGAGGCCCACGTAGCCGTGCGTGAACGATTGTCTTCGCGGGATGCACTCCAGGGTCATTTGGATCGTGCCGTCTTCGAGCATCTCGTACCGCAGGCAGCTCTCCAGGCCGTAGTGCGGCGTGGGGCCCTGATAGAGTTCGACCGTGTGCTCGTCGATCCGGCGCAGCTCCATGGGCCAGTTCCGCGGCTCGAAGAGCGTCTTGCGGTCCTGGACCGTGCCGTCGT
>CAZDHR010000047.1:0-25192 GCA_964505295.1 uncultured Planctomycetaceae bacterium | reverse complement strand
CTGGCCAGAAACGCGGAGAACACGGTGGCCCTGGTCGACCTGGACCTTTGCCTGGGCGACGCCGACGTGTTTCTCGACGCCATCCCCGACTACACGCTCGTCGACGTGGCCCAGAACGTCACCCGGCTCGACTTCACGCTGCTCAAGCGATCGCTCACCAAGCACTCCTCCGGGCTGTTCCTGTTGCCTCGCCCCGTGCAACTGGAAGACATCGCCCTGATCACGCCGGAAGACCTTCAGCGGGTGATCGGGCTGCTGAAGGCGACCTTCACGCACTTGGTGTTGGATCTGTCGAAGAGCTACAGCTCGATCGATCTGGTCGCCCTGGAGACGGCCAACCACATCCTGCTGGTTACCCAGTTGGACTTGCCCTGTCTTCGGAACGTGGTCCGGTTGATGATGTCGTTCGGCGAGATGGAAGGGATGGCCGAGAAGGTGAAGATCATCGTCAACCGAGCCGGCATGGAGAGCGGCCAGATCACGCTCAAGAAGGCCCAGGACACCATCGGCAAGGAGGTCTACCGGCAGCTTCCCAACGACTACCGGACGATGATCGACGTCCGGAACAACGGGGTCCCCCTGATCGAGCACGCGCCGAAGGCCCCCATCACCCAAGCGATTCTCGAGCTGACGGAATCGCTCGCCTCCGACGGCAAGGCCCCCGCCGAGCAACCCGTCTCCAAAAAATCCGGCTGGAGCCGCCTCTTCGGCAAGGGCGGGAAGTAGCCGGCCTGGAGTCGGGCTGCCTCATTCCCCCGCTTCCTCTTTCCTCCCGGTCACCACGCCGTCACGATCATCGCGTTCGTGAGAATCCCACCCGGTATTGGCTTCTGCCCGAGACCCCTCGCTTTCGCCACCGGTGAGCTATGCTTGTCAAGGGCGTACTAAGGGCATACGGTCCCGGTTGGGGCATGCTCTGCCTGAGGAACCTGGCAGGTGGGCGGTCCAACAGAACCGTGAGATTCAGAAGGAGCCTGCGCATCCACCATGAGAAGCAATAGCGCCACCTTGCGTACCGCCGAGTCGAAGGAGAGCAGCTTCGAGCAACTGAAGCAGCGGATCCACGGCAAGCTGGTCGACAAGCTCGACCTGTCGAAGGTGGGCGAGCTGGAAGGCGACGTGCTTCGGCGCGAGATCCGCCTGGTCGTCGAGCACCTGTGCGACAGCGAAGACACGCTCTTGAACCGCAACGAGCGGGAGCGGCTGATCGACGAAGTGCTTGACGAGACGTTCGGCCTGGGCCCGCTGGAAGTCCTGCTCAAAGACCCGTCGATCAGCGACATCCTGATCAACGGCCCCAAACACGTTTACGTGGAGCGCCGCGGCAAGGTCGAGAAGACCAGCGTGGCCTTCCGCGACAACGACCATCTCCTGCAAATCATCGATCGGATCATCTCCAAGGTGGGCCGTCGCGTGGACGAGACGTGCCCGATGGTCGACGCCCGGATGGCCGACGGCTCGCGTTTCAACGCGATCATCCCGCCCCTGGCCCTGGACGGGGCCTGCGTCTCGATCCGCCGTTTCGGCGCCAACCCGCTGAAGCTGGAAGACCTGCTCAACTTCAAGGCCTTCACGCCGGAGATGGTGATGCTCCTGGAAGGGGCCATCAAGGCGCGGCTGAACGTGATCATTTCCGGGGGGACCGGTTCCGGAAAGACGACGCTGCTGAACACGCTCTCCAGCTTCATCCCGAACACCGACCGGATCGTGACCATCGAGGACGCCGCCGAGCTACAGCTACAGCAGGACCACGTCGTCCGCCTGGAGACCCGTCCCCCGAATATCGAGGGCAAGGGCGAGATGACGGCCACCGACCTGGTCCGCAACGCCCTGCGCATGCGACCCGAGCGGATCATCATCGGCGAGTGCCGCGGGGCGGAAACGCTCGACATGCTCCAGGCAATGAACACGGGTCACGAAGGCTCCATGACCACCTTGCACGCTAACTCGCCTCGCGATGCCATCGCCCGAATGGAGACGATGATCATGATGGCCGGGTTCGAGCTGCCGCTGAAGGCCTTGCGCACGCAGATCGCCAGCGCGGTGGATTTGATCGTGCAGGCCAACCGTCTCCAGGGCGGTCCGCGGAAGATCACGCACATTTCCGAGGTGGTGGGCATGGAGCAGGACACGATCGTGATGCAAGAGATCTATACGTTCGAGCAGGACGGGATGGACGAGGGCGGCCGCGCGTACGGTCGCTTTGTTGCTCACGGGATCCGCCCCACGTTCATGCCCCGACTGGAAGCGGCCGGCGTGCGTCTGCCGTCCAGCGCTTTTCGTCAACGCGTGATGATGCAGGACTAGCCTCGCCCATGAGCCCACTAGTTATCGCAATGGCCGCGTTCATCGGAGTCGCCGCTTTGGTCGGGGGGGTGGCGCTCGTCCTCCGCGACAACCCGTCCAGCAAGGTCGAGGACCGGCTCGATCTGTTGACGGGCACGAAATCCGCTGCCGGCGGCAAAGAGGGGCGCCTCCAGCAAGAGAGCGTGCTGGCCCAACCGCTGGACGCCATGCCTGGGCTGATCGAGACCTGGGTCAGCCGTTTCGGCAACGTCAGGCGTCTGTTCGAGCAGGCCGACACCTCGCTGACCGTGTCGCGATTGGCCCTGATCTGCGCGATCACTGCCATCGCCGGGGCCGGCCTGGGGGCGGCCACCGGGCTCCCCTTCGCCTTGCTTCCGGTCGTGGCGCTCGCGATGGCCGGCCTGCCGCTTCTCTGGCTCCTTTGGCGCCGCAAACGGCGCCTGAAGGCGTTTGCCGTGCAACTACCCGACGCGCTGGAAATGCTCAGTCGGGCGCTTCGCGCCGGGCAAAGCTTGGCCTCCGGTTTCAACATGGCCGCCGGGGAAATGGGTCCGCCCCTCAGCAAAGAGTTTAACCGGGTGTTCGAGGAACAGAATCTCGGCATCCCGCTCGAAGAGTCGCTCGACGAGATGACCGAGCGGGTCCCCAATCTCGACCTAAAGTTCTTCGCCACCGCCGTAATCCTCCAACGCCAGACCGGCGGTGACCTGGCCGAGATCCTGGACAAGATCGGCAGCCTCGTCCGCCAACGGTTCCAGATTTGGGGGCAGGTCCAAGCCCTGACCGGGGAAGGACGCCTCTCCGGGATCGTGCTCATGGCCCTGCCCGTGATGCTGTTCGTCGCCGTCTACTATCTGAACCCCGAATACGTGATGCTTCTGTTCACCGACCCGATGGGCAAGAAGATGCTGGCCGTGGCGATCTTCCTGCAAGTGGTGGGGGCGCTGGTGATTCGGAAGATCGTCAATATCAAGGTGTGAGGAGAGCCGTGATCTTCGCCGCCGCCGATCTCGTGAATTTCGAGGACCTCCTCCCGTTCGCCATGTTCGGGATGTTCGCCGCGATGGCCTGGTGGATGCTGGAATTCCTGGCCGCCGGCAAGTCCCGCGCGTCGGAACGCCTCGATGAGCTGAAGAACCCGCGCGCCCGACGCCGCGACAGCGACGTGTCGGCGCTGAAGAAGCAGGACCGGATGACCAAGGTCCTCGAAAGGGCCACCCCCGCTCTGGCAAAACCGCTTCAGCCCAAAAGCGCTACCGATCGCAGCAAGCTGAAGACGAAGCTGGCCAATGCCGGCTTCCGCAGCGAGTCGGCCTCGAGCATCTTCCTCGGACTGAAGTTCAGCGGACTTCTGGTGGGTCTGTTCCTCGGCGCCGGCACGATCCTCGGCATCGCCGGAATCAGCCAGAAGACCCTCCTGTCCTCCATCGCCGTGGCGGGCGTCTGCTTCTACCTGCCCGATCTGATCGTTTGGTTCATCGGCCGAAAACGCAAGGAGGCCGTCTTCCTCGCGCTGCCCGACGCCCTGGATCTGATGGTCGTCTGCGTCGAGGCCGGTCTGGGGCTCGACCAGGCGATGCGCAAGGTCGCCGAGGAAATGAAGAAGACCTATCGGGTGATCGTCGAGGAATTCGCGATCGCCAATTTCCAGCTCCAAATGGGACGGCAACGAAACGAGGTGCTCCATGAACTGGGGGCCCGCTCCGGGGTCGCCGATCTGCGGAGTCTGGCGGCGGTGCTCATCCAGGCCGACAAGTTCGGCTCCAGTATTGCCCTGGCGTTGCGCGTCCAAAGCGACTCCATGCGGACTCGCCGACGACAGCTTGCCGAAGAGCGCGCCGCCAAGACCGCCGTCAAACTGATCTTCCCCCTCGTGCTCTTCATCTTTCCAGGCATTTTCGTCGTCCTGGTCGGACCAGCCGCCATCACCATGATCCGCGAGCTGTTCCCCATGATGGCAGGCAACCGATAAGCATCCCGCCGTCTCCGAAACGGCTTCTTGAACCTGCCCGTTCCTCGGTAGCCGCTCTCGTAGCCGGCCGCCGGTCGTATCCCGAGAATAGGAACCTTTGACGATACACATGGATCAATGTCCGCGACTTTGAAGCGAAGTGCGCTGCGAAAAACCCGTGAACGTTCGGGCTGACCAGGGTTGGAGCTGGGGCGGCTGTACTCTTACGCCGATGGAGAAAGGCGGGCCGGCGGTGCCATAACCGAAAGTCAAACGGCCCGGAGCGACCGCTCAAACCGTCCCCAGCCATTCAATCATGGCCACCTGCCTCAATTCTCGCAACCCCGCGGTCCCACCAAATTGTGCGTAACCTAACCTTGTTGTGAGCGACGAGGTGCGCCGGAGCAATCGGCTTGTGTTGGACACCATGCGCGCCCTCCGAAGATGGAGACGCGAACCACGTGTTCTTGTTACCGCAGACAACGGAGACCCGTGATGGCGCTGAAGACAGTGGACGTTCCCAAGGAGCTTGAACCCACCCACGCAGCCGTCGAGCTTACTGGCTCTGCTCTGCGGGAGCACGGTGAAAGCGTGGGAACCGAAGGGGCTATCAGAGATATTACGGAACGCAAGCGGATGGAACAGAGACTCGTCAGGCAAAACGGTTTGTTGCAAGCAATCAACCAGGTATTCGAGAAGGCATTGGCATGTGAAAGCGAAGAGGCGGTGGCCGTCGTATGCCTGAACGTGGGCGAAGAGCTGACCGGTAGCAAGTTTGGCTTTATCGGCAAGCTGAAGGAAGCTGGTCTCTTCGATACCATGGCGATCAGCAATCCCGGTTGGGACGCCTGCAAAATGCCCCATTCAGAAGCGGGGAAGTCTATCAAGGGTGTGCCACTCAGGGGCATCGACCGCGCGACCATGAGGGATGGCAAATCTAGGATAGTCAACGACCCGGCTTCCCACGCGGACCGCGTTGGGGTTCCAGAGGGCCATCCTCCGATCACCTGTTTCCTCGGGGTGCCACTGAAACAAGGAGACAAGACCATCGGCATGATTGCCTTAGCCAACAAAGAAGGAGGTTATGACCCGGCCGATCAGGAAGCTGTCGAAGCTCTATCTGTTGCTTTCGTTGAAGCACTTGAACGTAAGCGGGCAGAAAAGTCGTTAAGGATGAGTGAGCAGCGATACCGGCAACTTCTGAGGGCAGTGACGTCTTACACGTACACCGTTCACCTGGAGGACGGTGTTCCCGTCTCGACCGAGCACAGTTCCGCCGCCGTGGTGATTACCGATCCTCAAGGGAGAATCGAATACGTTAATCCCAAATTCACCACAATGACAGGCTATGCGTCCCAAGACGTGCTTGGGCAGACTCCACGTATCCTAAACTCCGGACACCACTCTGCGGAGTTCTTCAAAGAAATGTGGGATACGATCCTGCGCGGGGAAGAATGGCACGGCGAGCTTTGCAACCGCAGAAAGGACGGCCATCTCCAATGGGAAAATACGTCCATTTCTCCTATCCGGGACGACCGTGGAAATATCACGCACTTCGTGGCTGTGAAGGAAGACGTCACCGAGCGCAAACGGACGGAGCGGGCATTGCGCCTGAACGAGTCGCGTTTGCAGGCCCTATTGCAGCTCAACCAAATGGCAGAGGCGCCCACGCCAGACATCACGGACTTTGCCTTGGAGAAGGCAGTCGAGCTGACCGAGAGCGAACTCGGTTACCTTGCGTCTATGAATGAAGACGAGACCGTTCTCACCGTGCATTCCTGGTCAAGAGCGGCGATGGAACAGGGCGCTATTGTCGACAAACCTCTCGTCTATCCTGTGGAAACGACCGGGCTATGCGGAGAAGCAATACGCCAGCGAAAGCCAGTCATCACCAACGACTATGCGGCGCCCAACCCACTGAAGCGAGGGTACCCATCTGGCCACGTGAGAATAAGCCGCCACATGGACGTTCCCGTGTTTGACGGCGAACGCATCGTTGCCGTGGCGGGCGTAGGGAACAAAGACGGCGAGTATGATGAATCGGACGTTCGACAACTGACGTTGCTAATGCAGGGAATGTGGAGACTGCTGCAGCGCAAAAAGTCGGAGGAGGCGCTGCGCGTTAGCGAAAGGAAGCTGCGCACGATGACTGCCGCGCTTGGCGAAGGCCTAATTGTTCAGGACGATACCGGGCAGCTCATCTTCATGAATCCCGAAGCGGAGCGGCTTCTCGGCTGGAAGGAGTCCGAGTTACTCGGTAAGAAGGTCCATACAATCATCCACGCGAACCATGGCGAGACGGGAACGCCGGGTGAGCAGGACTGCATGATGCAGAAGGCCGTTCGAACGGGGGATGCCTACCGCGCCGATACCGAAGTGTTTGCACATAGGGACGGCACGAAGTTCCCAGTGTCCGTCGTGGCTACGCCCATAACAGAGCACGACAGCATCGTGGGGTCCATCACTGCGTTTCGCGATATTACGCAGCGTAAGACTACCGAGGAGACCCTTCGGCACAAGGAGGAGGAGCTTCGTCAGTCGCAGAAGCTGGAAACGGTCGGTGAACTGGCGGGTGGGATCGCCCACGAGTTCAACAACCTTCTCCAAGCCATCGGAGGCTACACGAAGTACGCCATGGAGGGCCTGCCGCCGGGAGGGCAGCGTTATCAGGACCTCCAGCAGGTAGAAAGAGCCGCGGGCCGAGCCGCGACGTTGATACGTCAACTACTGGGCTTTGGCCGCCGCGAAACCCTAAAACCCCAGGACCTGTGTCTAAACAAAGTCGTCACCGGCGTTTTGAAAATGCTGCGTCCCGTGATTGGCGAACACATCGAAGTGAAAACCGTTTTCGACAACAAAGTGGGCACGGTACACGCCGATCCGACCTTGATTGAACAGGTCCTGATGAACCTCTGTATCAACGCCCGTGACGCCATGCCCTCCGGTGGCGCTTTGACGGTCGAAACCAGAGACCTTGTCCTCAGCGATGCTTATTGCGAAACCCACGTGGACATCAAACCGGGACGCCACGTCCAAATAACGGTTTCTGATACAGGATACGGGATGGCACCCGAGGTGGTGGAGCACATCTTCGACCCCTTCTACACGACCAAAGAAGTGGGCGAGGGGACCGGCCTCGGGTTGGCAGTGGTCTACGGTGTCGTCAAACAGCATGGTGGGGGCATCCACGTGTACAGCGAACCGGGGTTGGGCACGAACTTCAAGCTCTTTCTGCCGACCGTGGAAAAGGCCGTTTGTTCGGACAATGAAGAAGGACCAGAAACCGTTCCGGGCGGAACGGAAACGATCCTCGTTGCCGAAGATGAACCGCTAGTGCGGGACTTGGCGGTACGCATACTAACGGACGCCGGGTACTCGGTCCTTCCTGTCTCAGACGGTGAGGAGGCCCTTCGCGTTTTCCAAACGAACGCCAATACCGTTTCGTTGGCGTTGTTGGACCTGGTCATGCCCAAGATGACGGGCCGGATGGTGTATCAGGGAATCAAGATGCTGAAGCCGGAGGCCAAAGTCCTGTTCTGCAGCGGCTACGACACCGACACCAACTGTGGTGGATTCATCGCCAACGAGGGACTGCAATGCGTCAAGAAACCCTTCGATTCCAAAGAATTGCTGAGGAGTGTCCGAGAGACTCTCGATGGAGAACCGACATGCCAGACTCTTCAAACAACAAGCTGATTGAACAAGCGCCCGCGCGTGTTCTCGTCGTCGATGACGAATCCTTCGTGCGGGATCTCGTTGCGCGTTGGCTAACCGGCGAAGGCCATGCGTGTGCCCAGGCGGCCAACGCCGATGCAGCCTGGGAGTATCTCCAGGAGAACGATGTGCATCTGGTCACGCTGGACCTGAGGATGCCGGGGCGCTCCGGTATGCTGCTGTTGCACGAAATCAAGGAAACCTACCCCGATACCGCAGTTATTGTCATGACCGGGGTTGGGGATACCAATACGGCGATTGAGATGTTGACACACGGGGCGTGGGCCTACCTCATCAAGCACGTCGAACGCACGAAACTCCTCGCCGAGGCACGAAAGGCACTCGAACGACGGCAGCTAATCATCGACAATCGCCAGTACACTCGCAACCTCGAAGAGACGGTGCGTGAGCAAACCGCCGCGATTCGTCGTGCCCATGAGGAAACGATCCATCGGTTGCTTACCGCTTCCATGTACCGCGACGAGGAGACGGGGGCACACATCAGACGAACCGGACTGTTTAGCGAGGTGCTTGCCAAAGCTGCGGGCTGGTCCGCGTCTCAGGCAGAGCAGATTAGACTGGCCGCACCGATGCACGACGTTGGTAAGATCGGCATTCCTGACGCCATTCTTCAAAAGCCTGGAAAGCTGACACCCGAAGAATTCGAAATCATGAAAACACATACGGTCATCGGGGCCGATATGCTGACCGGCTCGGATGTGCCGATGCTCCAAATGGCGCGGGAGATCGCCCTCGCACACCACGAACGCTGGGATGGCAGCGGGTATCCCGACCGGCTGGCGGGCCCCCACATTCCGGAAAGTGCCCGTATCGTGGCCATCGTCGATGTGTACGACGCGGTGACACACGACCGCGTGTATCGCCCTGCGATGGCTCAAGAAGAGGCCCTGGAGATCATGCGGCAGGGTGTCGGCGCGCATTTCGACCCATGTTTGTCGGCTCTGTTCTTCTCCCATCTTGAGGACATCTTGCAGCTCGCTGAAGAGAACCCAGACGATCCGGCTGAGGCGGACATTGTCGGGCACAGCGTGACACCAGGTTGGCCCAACCAACCGGGCTGCCAAAGAATGCAACCAGTTTGAAGGAGACACAACATGTCCCACCCCAAGCGCAGAGTCCTCGTCGTTGACGACGAACCGCTGGTACGAGAGCTGACAATGCGAGCCCTGCACGCTGAAGGGTTCATCTGCACTGTCGCACGCGACGGTGTCGAGGCTCAGAAGTTGCTCGACACCAACCGCTACGACGTCGTCGTCACTGACCTGCGCATGCCAAACCGGCATGGCTACTCGCTTGCCGTCGAATTGCTTGCATCGGATGACTGCCCCGTCTTGGCCGTCCTTACCGGCGTAATAGAACCCAAGCTGGCAAAGGATCTCATCAAGCGAGGCGCGGACTGCGTTGAGTTCAAGCCCGTCAACTACGACCTGTTTGCGGCGAAAATAGGCGCCCTCGTCGAACGGGGGGGAGCACGACAGGCCACCCAAATCCAATCAAAGCCGCAGTCGCCTCCGTGTCCTATCATTCCCATCACTATGCCCCAGGACGCCAAAGGGAAGCGTAGCCCCACAAGCGGGCCCATAGACGTGCAACAGGATAAGGCCCGTCTCTCGAAACTCCTGCCGGTCTCTCAAGCCGCGTTAGAGGTTTTCAACATGGTTAGCGCAGATGCTTTCGAGGCACAACAAGTTGCGGCTGCCATCAAGCGCGATGCCTCCCTCGCCGTAGATGTGCTGCAGCTCGCCAATTGCTCGCTTTTCAATCCCTCGGGCAAGAAAATCGTCGAGGTGGAGGAGGCCGTCGTCCGGATTGGGCAGAAGCGGATTGGCGAACTCGCCCTGGCGGCCAGTGCATTGACCACATTCACCGCGAACCGGCTTCCTTGGATGGACGTTGATCTGGCTTGGCGCCAAAGTATCGCGGCCGGCGTTGCCGTCGAACTCCTGATGGAATGCGGATGTCACACGATATCTCAAGAAGCCTTGTTCCTTAGTGCCTTGATGCATTTGGCCGGGAGGATCGCCCTTGGCACGCTCTATCCGGACCGCTATCAAGATCTGATCACGAAGTGCCGCGAGCACAACCAGCCACTCTGTGAGAAAGAGAAAGTCGCCTTCCGCATGAGCCATACACAGTTCGCTGCTCGCATGCTCCAGCATTGGCACATTCCCCTTCAGATTTGCGAACCTCTTGAACACCTGACTGGTGGCTACCTATCGTTGGCACGACTGGGAGAGCCCTTGCGCTCCAAAACGGAGCTGGTGAAGCTCGCGGTGTTCATTGGACGGATTGCCGTCGGGCAATGGGAGCCATGGGATCGCGTCGAGATCCCCTCAGATTCGGTATCGGAGCGTTTGGGGATCGGTTCGTTCGGCGAAGTCATCGAACAGACACGCTCAGATTTGGAGGCGATCGTGAGTTGGCGATTGGGGTACCCCGGGTCAAAAACGCAGGACAAGGATCGCAAAACAGCATGCGAGCCTTTGCACGAAATCGCCTATTGCAACCTATCCACGGAACGTTTTGACTTCCTGGCCGAGATCATCCCGTCGATGGGAATCAAACCAAGACTCTGCGAGAACCACATCCTGGAGTCGGACGAAAACGTCATCATCAACTGCGTCACAACGCCTCCCCACAGGCTCAGCGCCCATATCAATCCGCGCACTAGTACCGGCAAGAAACTGATCGTTACGGACGCTGACAATGTGGAGCCGTACACTCGATTCGGCCGGGTCTTCTCCGTACCAGGAAGTTATGGGGAGCTCCGTTCGGCGGCCCAAGAGATGGCGCGGAGGTTGAGCCCGAAGACGGGTAATGTTTCGGCAGCCGACCTCTCGCCCGCTCAGAGCCAGGGCGAGAACGTTGCTGGGCAAAGGGATTGCTTCGGGTGAACCGGCAACGGAAAGCCCGGTGGGGCCGTGCAAGGCTCCGGCATCGTCAGAGGCGCTGGGCGAATCGGTCATTGAGATGGTCATTGAGAGGTGTTACGTGCCCCCGAAAGAGCGGGCTCTGTGTCGGCGCGGTGGCTCTCGCCGCCCTCTCCCTTCCTTTTCCCATTGAGGATCTCACCGCAGTTGGCTGTCCCCTCGTGCCGATATTGAGTCAAGGCGGGTCTGGTTCGTCGCGAGGCAACTTCCCAGGTGCCCCACTGGCGGGGCATGGTCGGAGGTCGCATTGCCGATCCGACCAAGAGGGCTGACAGGAATCGAGGGAAGGACAGACATGATGGTTCGCCGCGTACTCATGGGTCTGGTAGTGCTGGCCGTGTTCGCTCAGGCGGTTCCGGCCGATGCGCAGCAGTGTTCGCCGTGGCACGCTTTCTGGCAGAGTGTGGCTCGTGACTGGAAACGGAACAATTGCTGGCCGGAGGCTTTCCTCGGCCCCGACCGCCTCGCCGTCCGAGCGCCGTTCGTGGTGATGGTCAACAACGGCTGGCGACGCCAGAACCTCGTGGCAAATCACCACTTCGAGGAAGGAACGGCTACGCTGAACCAGTCGGGTGAGCTCAAGGTCCGCTGGATCATGACCCAGGCCCCGAAACAGCACCGGACGATCTACGTTCGCCGGGCCGACTCGCCCGAAGACACCGCCGCGAGGATCGCCGCCGTCCAGGAGTATGGAGTCCGATTCGCCGAGGACGGGCAACTGCCGGTGGTGCTGGAGACGAACTTGGATACGACGGGCTGGCCCGCGGCACGCGTCGACATGATCGACCGCAAGTCGCTCGATACGGCCCCCGATCCTCGACTCCCGCAGGCTGGTGGCGGCGAGTCGTCGGACTGAGACGCCAACCACGCGTCGGCGTAGCCAATCTTCGCAACCGGCGTCGAGCATTGCCTTTGCGTCAAGGCGAGGGATCGCGCGGCATGCAGCCGCATGGCCCCGGCGTCGGCATGGCTTTCCTGCGTACCCCCCTTCAGACGACCGCTACAACCGTCAGAGTCAGCGGAATCCCTCCAATTCCTCACTTGGGGTGTAGGCGCGTCCGGCCCGTGGTCGATCTTTAGAAATAAGCGAGATTCTGCGTGCAACTCTCGACACGGCCCCCGGCGAGGTCCTCACGGACGAGTGGACGTTCGGGGGAGGCTCGGATCACGGAGGATTCAGGTGCAAGAGGCCTCATTCAGACTCCCGGCGATTGCCTTGGCCCTCGTCATGTTCGTTGGGGGCTGTAGTCTCGGGCCGGGTTCGAACGGCGCCGGTTTCAGTCTTCCCTGGGGCAAGGGTGATTCGGGAGCGAAGCTCCTCAACCCGGCGGAATTCTCCGCCAAGATGGGCGGGTCGACGAGCGTCGATCCCCCACCGGACGCCGTCTCGCTGGCGACCAAGGCGAAGCCCAGCCCCAATTTGTACGTGGCCGCGGCGCGGTTGTCGGAACAGTCGGGCAAGACCGCGGAAGCCGAGGGACTGTATGAGAAGGCGCTTCGGCTCGATTCGCGGCATGCCGGCGCCCTGGTCGGCTACGCCCGCCTCAAAGACCGGCAAGGCCAGAAGGCCGAGGCAACCCGGCTCTACCAACGGGCTGCCAAGGCCCATCCGAAGAACGCCTCGATTTTCAACGACCTCGGTCTGTGCCTCGCCAAGCAGCGGAAGTTCGACGAGTCGCTGGGCGCCCTGGGACAAGCGATCAACCTGGACCCGAAGAAGTGGCTGTATCGCAACAACATGGCGATGGTGCTGGTGGAGACGGGCAAGGTGGACGCCGCCGTGTCGCAGTTGATGGCGGTGCAAGAGGAGGCGGTGGCCCACTACAACGTGGCATTCATCCTCCAGAAGAAGGGTAATTCGCCGGCGGCGGCGGCGCATTTCGCCAAGGCCCTGGAGAAGAACCCCGCTTTGGCAGAGGCCCGAGTCTGGCTTGCCAAGCTGGGTCGCCAGCCGGCCTCGATCGCTGAGGCGACACCTCGAATCGCTTCGCAGCGACAGCCCGACCCCATGTTCCGAGCCGCCCCGAGCGAGGCGAGTCCGGCGGGGCGCGGCCTCGAGGGCCCGCGCAGCATTACAGCGCCGGTCGCTCCGCAAACCCCCGTTCGAGCAGGCTTGCGCCCCTGGGCACACCAGCCGCTTGAGAGCCGGCTTCCGCCCGTGCCCGGCCGAACGAACGTCGAGGCGGCACAACCGGCCGTCCAGGCGACGGCACCCGACCCGCCGGGGTTCTCCAACGTCGCGCCGCTGCCGGCGCCCACGTCGATCGGCCAGCCGACGCAAGGCAGCGCGACGAGCCGCACCGGGATTCCGGTGGTCACTCCCCTGCCGCCGGTGTCCCAGCAGTACGACTCCTACCGGCCCTGACGACTTGTTCGAATCCCCGGCGCGCCGGCCCGTTCAGCCCACCTTGATCTTCTGGTGCGCGTCGAGGTTCTCGAACGTGGTGGGGAAACCAAGCTCCTCAAACGGCACCCGGGCGAGGTAGAGCCAGCCCGTGCCTCCGGCTTCGGTCTCCCCGTAGACGTGGTCGACGTACCGATCGGGCTGGGCGGCGATGCGTCGTTTGGCCTCGTCCAGCAGCTCGTCGCGATCGCCGAACTGGAGGGCGCCGGTGGGGCAGGCCTTGGCGCAGGCAGGTGTGTGAAAACTCTCCTTATGACGCTCCATCGCCGCGGCGGAAAGCGGCTTGCCGTCCACCTCCACCTGGTCGATCTTCGCCTGCTGGCGCTGGAGGCAGAAGCTGCACTTGCGAACCTGCGGCGCGGCGGAGTTCCAGTAGTCGATCGTCGGCACGCCGAAGGGACAAGCGTCGACGCAGGCGCCGCAGCCGATGCAGTAATCGGGCTGGTACGTGACCACGCCGGTTGGCGTGCGCGAATAGACCTGCGGTCCGCAGACGTAGGCGCAGTACATGTTCTTGCAGTGCATGCACTGGTGCTTGACGAAGGCCCAGACCGGCCGGCCGTCGGCGTCCTCCAGCTCGTGATGGCTAACGAAGGTGAACGTGCGCGGCGAGAAGCGGGGGGGGTTCTGATATCCGCCGGGCAGGGCGGAGAACTTCGTCCGCTCCCCCTCCAGCCCGTTCGACTGCTTGCACGCCACCTGGCAGCTCCGGCATCCGATGCATCGCGTCGTATCAACCAGGCAGGCGACACGCATCGTTTGGGTCCTTATGGCCGTGTTTGTTGCCGTTTTCCCGGAACGGGCCCCAGGCATGCCACGGACTATGCGCCCGTCTTGCGTGCCTCCGCGGCGGGAGCCTTCGTCGGCTCTTTTTCTTCCTTCGTCTTCTCGCGGGGGATCACCTCGCCGGTCCTCTTGTGCCATACGACCACGCGCCGCTTCAGGCGATGCTGGTAGTGGCAGTCGGTGCAGACGATCTGCTTCGGATTCGTCTTCTCCGGGCACCGTTCTCGCCACAACTCGATCACGTCGCGGGCCGAGGCGACGTGCTCTTCGTGGCAGTCGCTGCACATTTTGTCGATGGTCTCCGGGGGGTACATCTTGTCGGGCGGCGTAATGTTGTCCTCGTCGTTGCGATGTGCGTACGACTCGCCGTGACAGTCGATGCACCCGATCGCCTCCTTGCCGTGCGAAACAACCAGCTCCTCCCCGTCGTAGTTGCCGTGGCAGACGTAGCAGGCGAAGTTGTCGACCTTAAGCTTCACTTCTTCCTTCGGGGCCTCGGGGAGCTTCTCGTCGAGATAGGCGTCGAGCGACAAGGGCGGCGCGGCGATCGCCCGGGCGTCGTCGCGAGAGAAATCGACGACGTATCCGAAGGCGAACACCACGAAGCAAGCCAACAGGATGAGCCAAGCTGAATACTTCATCGTTGAGTCCCGCATTACTCTTCTTTCCGGGCCGGTGGAAACAAGCGCGGCTGAAGGTGACTCATCGCACCTCCAGCCGCGACGTGTCCGACTCACAACAAGGCTACGGACCGATTAAGGCAACTCGCAAGAGCCGCACCCGCTCAGACGTGGTCCCAGTCCTTCAGCCACTGGTAGTGGTACGGCAGCTTGGCATACGCGCGATCCAACGCGGCATCGAGATGGGCCTGTTCCTCGACATCGAGCCGGCGGCGCAGGGCAACGGCCAGCGCGACGTTGTCGACCTGGGCGGGCGAGATCATGCCGGGAATCGGGGCGGTGATCACCGGGTTGGTCAGGATGGCGCGAATCGCCAGGCGTGCCGTCTTGTTGTCTTCCTCCTCGTGGGGATTACCCGGCGAGCTGTCGCCTTCGAACAGCGTGCCGCTGGTGAACGGCTTGATGCCGAACCAGGCCACGTCGCACTTCTGCATGGCGTACCAGAGGCTGCTTTCCCAGGAGCCGTCGCCGACGCGGACGACGCGGGTCGAGTCGCCCTCTTCGGCCACTTCCATCTTGGTGCCGCTCATCTTGGTTTTGGCCGTGTAGGGTGTGACGATGACCTCGAACACCTTGGGTTCCTGCTGGATCCACTTCTTGATGTGCGGGCGGTCGTGGGACGAGATGCCGATGAATCGGGCGCGCCCGGTCTTCTTGGCCCAGGCCAGCGCTTCGCACATCTCCTCGAATTCGGCGTCCTCGTGCCGGCTGCTCTCCTCGTGGCAGGTGATCCGCCAGACGTCGACGTAATCGAGCCCCGTTTCCTTCATGGCGTAGTCGAGGGCCTCCTTGAGCTGAGCCGTAATCCAGCCCGGCGACTTCGGCTTGCCCTCCTTCTTCGCCTTATGCCAGTCGCGGCTGATTCCCCGCATCTCTTTCTCGTACCAGGAGAAGCCGAGGTACATGCTGTCGCGGCGGCCTTTGAGGGCCTTGGCGTACATGATGCACTCCGGGGCGGTGCAGGCGTCGATGTAGTTGATCCCGCGCTCGATGCACTGGGTGACCACGTCGTAGCGGTTCTTCTCGAAGTCGGGGTCGTTCTGGTCGGCGCTGAGCCACCCCTTGCCCTTGAACAGATTGGGCACCATCTTGTCGACCCGCTTCCAGTGCCCGCCCAGACAGACGGCCGAGACCATCAGGTTCGTCTTCCCGGCGCGGCGGTACTCCATCTGCTCGTTGTAGTTGAGGATCTTGTCGGTCTTCTCGTCCGTGGGATTGCCCGCGAAGACAATCTGCGTTCCCGCAACCACCCCGGCGGCCGTTGCGGCCCCCGCCTTGACGAAGTCACGACGGGTCACACGATGGTCGGCCATACGGTAGTTCCTCCTTATTGGCAGCGTAGAGGCAAGCAGGTCGGGTGGGTCGATGGCCGGCGAGGCGATGCCGACCGGATAGGACCATGCTAGCGACCGAAACGGCGGGTTGTCAAGGGAATTGGCCTTCGATGTACGAACCGGGAGGTCAGCGCGCCGGTGTTACCCGTTCGTCGGTCGTATTACGCCCGGAACGCGCGACCGACGCAACGAGAGAGGAATACTTCACACACAAGATCAGGCTATTCCGCCTTCGGCAGAGGCACGCTGCCGTCGGGTCCGGTGGCCTTGAAGGCAAGCGCCCAGGCGCTGGGGTTGTTGCCACGGGATGTTGCGCAGCGTAGCCTTCAGGGGGTGGCGCCCTAATCCGGCATCAAGCCGTTATATCCCAGGCGCCGCAGAGCCTAGAATTGCAGACGAGGCGGGCCGAAACCGTCGTGCCCGAGCCCCCGTCGAGAGGCCGCCCCCGAAAGGAGGCTCAGCCGTGTCGGAAGCCTTTTTCGCTCTCCTCGTCGCGCTTGCCATCATCACGCTCGTCGGCCACGGGATTTGGGTCACGCTGGCGTGGCTCGTACGCGTGTTGTTTCGGGGCTCGCGAGGGCGTGAGGATCGGCGTCGCTGTCCCTTCTGCCTCCGCTCGACGCCTCGGCGGCACAATCGCTGCGAGTGGTGCGGACGGGACCTCCAGAGCCCCCTGGCCGACGAGCTAGCGGATCTGGAAGGGCTCAAGCGCCAGGTGAAGCGGTTCGTCGAGGCGGGCGTTCTGGGGGCCGACGAGGCCGCGGAGCTTCTGGCCAAATCGCAGGAGTATCGACGCCGGCTGCTGGGCCCCGCTTCCCCCGAGCCGGCAGCGCCCACGCCCGCCGAGCAAGAGCCGGCCCGAGCCGGCCAGCCCGAGGAGCCGGTCGTCGCCGAGCTGGTGGACGAGCCGGGCGACGAGAGACCGGCCTCCGGCTCGAAACCGCCGACGCGCCCCAGGCAAACGCAACCCGCGGCACCGGGCGCGTCGGCCGCGCCCAAGCCCGCGACGCAGAAGCCGCAAAGGCCGCCTGCTCCCAAGCCCGGTCCGTCCGCTCCGCCGAAGCCGCCGCGCAAGCCCTGGGCCGACGTGCTCACCGGATTCCTCGAAGAGCGGAACATCCGCTGGGCCGAGCTGGTCGGCGTGCTGGTCGGCGGGCTGTTGATGGTCGGCGCGTCGGTGGCCCTGGTCATCAGTCTCTGGGATACGCTGGCCGACGTGCCCGTGTTCAAGTTCCTCGTCTTCGTGACGTACTCGTCCGCCGTCTTTGGCGCAGGGCTTTTCGCCTATTGGCGTTGGAGGCTCGAAGCCACCGGTCGGGGGCTGCTGGTGATCGGCACGCTGCTGGTGCCCTTGAACTTCCTGGCCATGGCGAGTCTCTCGCAGGACGACTGGACGTTGGCAAACGTGGCGTGGGAGGTGGTCTCCGTGGGCATTTTCGTCGGGCTGGTGGCCCTGGCGGGGAGCGTGCTGGTGCCCCGTGGGCGATGGCTTCAGGCGGCGGGGGTCGTGGGCAACTCGGCGCTGGTGCTCGTGTTGGCACGCACCGCGGGCGTCGAGTCGGACGGCCGCGTGTTCCTCGGCGCCGGCGTGCTGCCGGTGGCCGTCTTCGCGGCGGCGGTCGGCGGGCTTCTCTATCGGCTTTCGGATCGGGAGCATCTCGATCCCGGCCGCGCCGGGCAGCTCTTCTCGCTGGTCGGCACGACGGCGTTCGCCCTGGCCGCCGCGCTCGGAATGCTGATCGCACGCGGCGTCGAAGCCGACCGCGTGCACCTGACGCTCGATTGCTTCTCCGCGCTATTGGCGTTGGCCGCGATCCCGGTCCTGGCGGCCGGGCTCGCCGTCGTACGTGGCATGAGCCATGACCGTGCGCTCGGGGCGTACCGCACCGCCGGGACGATGATCGCGCTGGTCGGCGTGATCGCCATGCTCGTTGCCTTGGGCATGGCTTGGCCGCAGCCGCTCGCCGTCGTGGCCGTGGGCGGGCTCAACGCCGCGGCGCTGGCGTTGGTGGCTTTTCGATATCGGTTCCCGGTCGCCCATGCGGGGGCGATCGCCTCGGCCGCTGTGACCTATCTGACCCTATATCACGTGACGTTTTTCGACCTGCCGTGGGTGGTCGGCGACGACGCCGGCCGGGAGATGCTCCAGCGCGCCACAAGCGCCGAGAGCGGGGCGGCGCTGGTGGGGCTGGTCGTGCTTCTCGGCATGGCCGCCGAGCTGCTCGGCCGGTGGGGCTATCGCCGACACGCCGAGCAATACACGGGCGGTTGCGTCATCGTGGCGCTGGTGAGCCTGGTGATCGTCACCGCCCATACGCTCGTCGGGCGCGGTGCCGACGCCCCGCTGGCCATGGGCGTCTACGGCATCTATGGGCTGGGCAGCCTGCTTCTCAACGCCCGGTTCCGAAAGCCGCTTCTGACCTATTTCGGTCTGGGACTGCTCGTCGGCGCCACGGTTTGGGGGCTGTGGTGGCAGACGCGGACGCTCGAGCCGGCCGTGCAGCCGGTTTGGGCCACGATCCTCCTGCTCGAGGCGTTCGTGATGGGGCTGGCCGCGGTGCTGTTGCACCGGCTGTCGGATCACGAACCGGGCACGGCGTGGAATGCTCTGCGAGCGACGTCGGACCGGAACAAGCCGGTCGACGCCTACCGCGTCCCGCTCCTGCACGTGGCCGAGGTCGTTGCGCCGGTGGGGCTGCTCGTCGGGGTGGGAACGGCCCTGGTGGGGCTGGGCAAAGTCCATGGCTCACCCACGCCCGTCGTGACGGCCGTCTACGGCGCGGCCTTCTATTTGCTGATCGCTTGGGGTTATCGCTCGGTGGGGCGGACCTGGGTCGGCTCGATGGTCGCCTTGGTCGGGCTGGTGCACGCGCTGGTCGCCAACTACACGGGCCACCTGGAGCAGCCCTGGCTGGCGGCCTTCCTGGCCCACGCCACGCTGGCCGTGCTGGCAAGCGTGCTGCTGGACGTGTGGACGCGGCAAAGAGAAAAACGGGACAGGTCTAATTTCCTGGAACGGCCCGAAGGGTGCTTCGCAGAAATTAGACCTGTCCCGTTTTTTTTCGCAGACGACGTGCGCCGCGTGTTCATCACGCCGTTGGGGCAGACTGCCCTGCTCTCCTCCTCGCTGGCCATTCCGGTGCTCGCGCTGGTCTCGTGGCAGGAGACCCTCTCGCTGGCCGCGTGCCTGTTCTGGCTGGGGGGTATCTGGCTGGTGATCGCCTGGACGAACCGCTGGCCGGCGATGATGGCCGGCTGCCAGGCCGTGCTCACGCTGGCCGTCCTGGTGGCGACGACCGCGTGGCTCGAAAATCATCCTTGGGGGGGCCTCGTCCGGGTCGACTTGCTCGATCCACGGAGCCTCCAGACGTACGGGATCGGATTGGGGCTGTTGACCTTGGCGTGGGCGGGCGCGCGCATCCTGCTCCGCCGCAACGCCGTCGCACGGCGGCTCTTGGACCCCGGCTGGCCCACGGTCGACCGGCTCGTCGGGCACGCGGTGGTCGGCATCCAGTTGCTCCTGGTTGTCGGACAATTGGTGCCGGGCTGTTTCCAGGAGTTGACGTCCGTGCCCGGGCGCCCGGCCGCGATCGCCTCGCAGCTTCATGCCTTCGGCCCAACGGCGTGGCTGCTGGTTGGGGTGCTGGCCGCGGCGCTGCTGGTCGGGCTGTGGCATCGCTGGCGTGAAGACGAACTGGCCGCCGGTTTGCTGTTGGCGGCCACGGTGCCGTGTCTGGTGGCCGGGCCGTTTGCGGCCCAGCAGGCCACGGCCTCGGCGCTTCGCTGGGGGCTGGCGGTCGGGCTGATCATCGGGTCGACGGCCGTTTGGCAGCGGAAAGGCGTTCTGGGGGGGTGCCGGAGGGTGGGCGGAGTGGTCGAGGTGGGCGCAACCGGACCGGGGATCGGCCGGGCGGTGGTCCTGGCGACCACGGCCGGGCCCGTCCTCTTTCTGACGGTCGCGGCCGCCCTGCTGCAACTGGCCGGGGTTGCGCCGGCCGGCCCCACCGGGGGAAGCTTCTTCTCGACCCTCGGGCCGGAGGTCTCGTATCTGGTGCCGCTTGTGGTCGTGATGGCCTGTCTGGTCGGGTTCGCGTTGCGCGAGGCATCGGCCGCCTACGCGTTCTCCGCCGGGCTGGTCGCCAAGATGACCGTGGTGCTCGCTTTCCTGCTGAGCCTTGTGACGGCCGGCAAGGCGATCCAAACAGCCGACGTGGTCACCGTGCTCGAGCTCGTGGCAGTGACCGCGGCCGTTTGGGCCATCGCCTGGATGATCGGTCGACGCTGGGCCAATGTGTGGGGCGATGGCCCCGTGCCCGGCTCCGCTCGAACGCTGATGAGCGTGCAGCTCGGCATCGGCACGACGGCCTTCGGGCTGGTTTGGCTCCCGGCCGTGCTGGCGTTGGCCCTGTATCCCGTCTCTTGGCACGGTTGGACGATCGCCGCCGGCTCGTGGCTTGGCTGGCTTGCGTTGGTGCTGGTCGTGGGCGCCCTCGTCTATCGCGGGCGGCAAACGGGCCGGTCCGTGCAGCCCGCGATGGCGGGGCTGGTGGGGATGGCAACCGTCGGGCTCTTGGCCTGTAGCGTGCGCGGGCTCCCGCTACTCTTGACGAACGTTCCCCAGCTCACCCCGGAATGGGGTTATCGCACGTTGATGCTCGGCTGGGGCATGTACGCCTTGTTCGTGGTGCTGGCCACCTGGTGGGTGGCGACTGTCCGGACGCTGCCTGGGGCCCAAGGCCCGCCCCAGGCTCTCATCCGGGCCGCCGCGGTGTGGGTCTCGGCGGCCGGCGTGTTGGCCGTGCTCCTGGGGATCAAGGCGGCCGTCTTGCACAGGCAGCCGGAGGACTTGCTCTGGGCCGCCGCGGCGATCGGGCTGGCCAGTGCCGCGGGTGCGGCGATGTCGGTCTGGCGGTGCCGCGAGGGTTGGGCGTTTGCGGCCGCGCCGGGCGTGAACCTGGCCGCCTCGCTGGTCGTCTGGTACTACCAGCGCGAGCTGGCCTTCGACGCGTGGTGGCTCCTGCTGGTCGAGGCCAACGTGATCGCCAGCGCCGCGGTGGCCCTGGTGTGGCTGGCCGCCCGAAAGCGGCTCTACGAGCTGCGGGAGCTGACGATCGGCACGAGCCCCCTTCTGGCCGCGCAGACGGCCCTCGGCGTGGCGGGGACCGCGTTTCTCTTGGTGCTCCCGGTGGTGAGGCTCGCGTTGGTGCCGTCCCATTTGCCGGGCTGGGCCACGCAGCTTTCGGAACCGGCGGGGTGGATTGCTCTGGTGCTGGCCGCCATGGCCGCGGCCTGGTACCTGCGGCAGGTTGCGCCGCAACACCTGCTTCACGTGGTCGGTGGGCTGGGGCTGGGGATCGGCGTGCTGGTCGCGTGCTCGGGGGCCAACCTCACGCAAGGAACGTCGGCGTTCGACTGGCTCGAGTATCACCTGCTGACCACCTGCTGGGCGGCCGCCGGGCTTGTGATCCTCGGGGGAGGGATGCTCGGACGGAACCTCCGCTTGGCCGGACAGGTGGAGCCGGAGCCCCCTGCGCCGGGTGCGAGCGGCCGAACGCCGCCTGCCGGGCAGCTCGTTTTTCCCGGCCGGCTCGTGGGCGATTGGGTCACGGTGGTCGGCACGGCCAGTGTCGCCCTGGCGTTGGGGTATTGCCTACAGGACCCCGGGCGCCCCTGGTGGTCGGTTCGAGCGATTCTCGCCGCGGGCTTGGCGGCCGGCCTGGTGGCCATGTGGCTGCGGCTGCCGGGCTACGTGTACGTCTCCGGGCTGTTGGTCAACGTGGCGGGCACGGTGACGTGGATGGCCTGGGAGTCGCCGTGGACGGTCGCTGGGTCCGTTCACACCAACGTGCTCTGCCTAGGCGTGGCGTCGTGCATCTGGTCGCTGGTGCGGCTCACGCGGCCGGACGGCGCGCCGGCCTTGCAGCTTGGCGACCGGCGGCTCCCGTTTGCCGATCTGGCGGCTCAGGCGGCGCCGGCCCTTTTGGCCGTCTTCGTCGTCGTATCGGTCGTCCACAACAGCCTGGGAATCGCCAATGTGCCGGCCGCGTGGCAATGGGGCGGCGATTTGTTGGGCTGGCTCGCGCTGGTCGCGGTGGGGGTGGCGGCCGTGGTCTCTTTCTGGAACCGCACGGCCCGTTTCGGGTGGCCGGTGTTGTACGGCGCCGGGCTGATCGCGGTGGGGATGGCCCTGGACGCCCGAGGGCTCCTGCCACGGGTCTTCCTGTGGACGGCGGGCCACGAGCTGGCCGGCTTTGTGCTGGTGGCCGCGGCAGTCGGTTGGCTCGTGCCGAAGATGGCACCCGTGTGGCGGGCGTTGCGTACTGCCGGCTCGCAGGCTCGTGAGCCGGCGACTTGGCTGGCGGATGTCCAGGCGGTCGTGGCCGGCCTGGCCGTTGTGTTGGGCGTGTGGATCTCGATCGATTTCGGCTTCGACGGCATCACCCGCCCGGGCATGGACTGGCTCTCGGGCCGGATGGCCGGGCCGTTGGCGACGGCGGCCCTGATGGCAGCGGCGATCCTGATGGCGAGCCAGGCTCGCGGACGTTGGCGGATCGGGTGGCAGTATGCCACCTTTGCACTCGCCGCCCTGGGGTTGGCCGAGTTGAGCTGGGCCTGGCTCGACCCCGCTTGGCTCGAACGGGAGGGGGCCTCCGCGTGGCTGCACCGCAACGTGATCCTGATGACCGCCGCCGTGGTGATGGCGCTGGTAACTCAGTTCGGCCTGTCCCGGGTCCTGCGAGCCGGGAGCGATTGGATCACCTCGGGGCGCCGCATGGTGCCCGTGCTGGCCGGCCTCGCGCTCGTGTTCCTGGTGATCGTGCTGGCCCAGGAGGCCCTGCTGTTCGAGTCCCCGGACGGCACGCCGATGGCGATTCTGGCGATTGCCGTCGTGGCCTGTGCGGTCGCCGCGCTGGCCGCCGCCGGTTTGGCGCTGGCCTTGCTGCCTCACGTGGATCCCTTGGGGTTGAGCGATCGCAGGCGGACCGCGTACGTCTACGCCGCCGAGGTGCTCGTCGGGTTGGTCGGTGCCCATCTATGGCTTACGATGCCGTGGCTGTTCCGGCTGGGGTTCATGGAAAACTACTGGATGCTGTTGGTGATCGTGGGGGCCTTCGCCGGGGCGAGCCTGAGCGAGCTGTTCCACCGGCGCGGCATGCCCGTGTTGAGCGAGCCCTTGGAGCGGACGGCCGTGCTGCTGCCGCTTGCCCCGGCGATCGTCTTCTGGCTGCCGATGACGCCGCCGGCCTCGGGCTTTGCCGGGGCGAGCCCCGCGTTCTGGATGCTGGGGACCCTGTTCTACGGTTTCCTGGCGATCAGCAAGCGGTCGCCGCTCTTCTCCGTGATCGCCCTGGCGACCGCCAACGTGGGGCTCTGCGTGCTGTGGCACCAACACGGCGGGCTCGGCTTTTTCGACCATCCGCAGTTGTGGCTGATCCCGATCGGGCTATCGGCCCTGCTGGCCGAACACCTCAACTACGACCGGCTCACCAAGACGCAGAGTGCGCTGCTTCGGTACGTCGCCCTGAGCCTGATCTACGTCTCCTCGAGCACGGAGTTTCTCAGTCATCTCGGCGAGTCGCTCTGGCTGCCTCTGGTGTTGATTCTGCTTTCGGTGCTCGGGGTGTTGGCGGGCATCGTGCTGCGGATGCGATCCTTCGTGGTTCTGGGGATCACCTTCCTCACGTTGGTGATCGTGACGATGATCTGCCACGCCGCGTTAGTCGACAACCAGATGTGGATATTCTGGGTATTCTGCATCTGCGTGGCTTTCGCGATCATCGCCTTGTCCGCCGTCTTGTCGAAACGCCACGACGACATCCTGGCCGCCCTCATGCGTTTCCGACAGTGGCAGCGGCGGCGAATCTCGCTCCGATCCGAAGGATGAAACACCGATGCCCGACGACGAGAAGCCCGCGCATCCCCGGAAGCCCCCGCTGCAATTTACGCTGCCGGCGCTGTTCGGCGTCACCGCGGCGTTGGCCGTGCTCTTCGGCGCGCTGAGCTGGCTGGGGGTCCCGCCGTTGGCCAGCTTCCTCGTGCTGGTCGTGCTCGCCGTCAGCGTGCTGGCGGCGCTGGCGCTGGTGGTGGTCATCGCCTGTTCGGTGACCGGCGAGGAGGATGAGGAAGAGCACGAAAGATGAAGGGGGGCCCGTCGCTCCGGTCCATGTACCCACGGAGACAGAACCATGTGGGCGCGAAAACGGCTCGACGTCGGCTGGTCCGATCTCGCCTTCGGGCTTGTGCGCGCTTGCCTGCCGGCGGATCGCTGGGCCGCGCAGCGACGCGTGGAACGCGCCTGGTCCGGCTCGGCAGACTCGCTGGCCTGCCTCTCGGTCCGCAGCGGGTTCGACCTGCTCTTGAACGAGCTTGCGCTGCCGCCGGGTAGCGAGGTGCTCGTCTCGGCGATCACCATCCGGCACATGGTCGAAATCATCGAGCACCATGGGCTGGTGCCGATTCCCGTGGATTTGGACGTCGACCGGCTCGCGCCGCGGATGGACGTGATGCGGCGGGCCGTTACGCCGGCGACCCGGGCCGTGCTCGTCGCCCATCTATTCGGCAGCCGCATTCCCCTGGAACCGATCCTCGCCCTGGCCGAAGAGCGCGGGCTTTTGGCGATCGAAGACTGCGCCCAGGCGTTTGCGGGCACGCCGTACCAAGGACACCCGCGGGCCGACGTGAGCATGTTCAGCTTCGGCACCATCAAGAAGGCGACCGCCCTGGGCGGCGCGGTCCTCGCCGTGCGCGATCCCCGGCTGCTCCAGCAGATGCGAATCCGGCAGGCAGGCTACCCCGTGCAGTCCCGACGGTCCTACATGCGACGGCTGCTGAAATACGGCGCGCTGAAGGCGTGCTCGTCGCGGGCGGCGTTTGGCGTCCTGATGGGTGCGCTGCGGGCGATGGGGCGCGACCCGGATCGAGCGATTAACGGTAGCGTTCGGGCCTTTCGCACCGGGGGGCTTCTGGTGAGGATCCGGCAGCGCCCCTCGGCACCGCTGTTGGCGGTTCTCGAGCGGCGTCTGCGAGAAAGGAAGAAAAGGTGACAGCCACCAAATTTGGGTAAT
>CAZDHR010000046.1:0-26120 GCA_964505295.1 uncultured Planctomycetaceae bacterium | reverse complement strand
AAGCCGACGGCGTCCGCCGCCACCGCTGAAGCCCGCAAAGCGCGACTTGCACCCGGCGCCACGCAGCCCGGCTCTCCGCAAATGCACGGCACCCGCAAGCGCGTCGCCTCTTCAGGGTGGAGATCACCACCCTGTGCTAGCCCCCCTCACGGGGTACCAGATCGCCTCACGGAATTGGATCCGTCGGGAGTGAGGCGACCGCGGACCCAGGCGGGAGAACCGGCCGACTCAATCCACGCCCACCGCCTTCGCAGCCGCCTTGAACGTGTACTGCTCGTCGACCACCAGCCGCACCGCGTCGCGCTTGAAATCCTCCGAGAACCGGCGACCGTTCGCAGAAGCCGTTTGCCGATCGGGGGAAACCTTCACCTTCGATTCGCTCATCAGGAACTCCTTTCAGGGGCATTATCTCGCCCCCACCCGGAGTCCGCCAGTCCTGGGCCATCGCACCTTCCCATACTCCATCCCAAACGGCCGGCAACGCGACCGCATTGGGAAGCGCAACCGCCCGTCGGGGTACCACCGCTCGGAGCTGGGAATGGGAGAGGGGACGACGGAAACGTCGCTTGACCGGAATCGCCCGGATGAGTAATCTCCCGCCCGCGAGATCTCGTTAAGGCTCCCATCGCCAACGCCGGCGGCTGCCGGCGATGCGATGCGCGCGACGTGGCTGGTAGCCGAACTCTTCAAGACTGTGGGGCGAGACCGGGCGCATCCCTCGGGGAAGGCCGGCCGCGAGATTGGAGCCGAGCGGAGCGTTCCCCGTTGACACGCATCCACGCGACGGAAGCGACGTATGCCTGACAGCCCGTCTGCGCTCCCGCCCGCTCCACGAGCCGACTCGCCCGGCGGCGGCGAAGGCAATGCCCGGGGTCCCTTCCGGAACCTTTTCCGAGATTCACTGTGGCAGCTCGTGGGTGGCTTGGGCGCCAGCGTCGTGAATGCCGGCATGTGCATCGCGGCGGTGCGCCTGCTCGGGCGCGACCCGTTCGGAGCTTACGGGCTTGTTCACACCGTGGCGGTCTTCTGTGCCTCGTTTCTGGGCTTCGGGGCGAAAAACACGCTGATGATCCTGGCCGGTCGGTCCCGGTATCAAAAGAAAGACACCGTGGTCGGGTCGTGCTACATCTATCTTGCGGCCACGGCCTTCGCCACCTGGGCCCTGCTGCTCATCGATCCACCCGGCCCGGGATCCCGGCTCATGTCGGGCTTGTCGGCGGATCTGACGCTGGTGATCGTTCTGTACACGGCGGCGTTTGCGTTCTTCCCGATGTGGGGCAGCATGCTCCGCGGCGCCGACCGGTACCATGCGGCAAACGCGCTGCGATTCGGCTCCCAGGCTGCCTTGGCCTCGGGCGTGATCCTGGGGATTTGCTATCGCGGCGACTACGTCGGCGCGGTCTGGGGCGGCGCGGTCGGGATGTTCTCGCTTGCCGTCGGCGTCACGGTGGTGGGCGTCGTCCGCTGGGGATTCCGTTTTCCCGGGCTGAAGTCGTTCGCGCGTGCCGGCGCCTCGGTCGGGATCAGGAGCTATCTGGCGTCCGTCGCCCAGGTGACGGCGGAGTCGTTCGGCGTTTTCTACCTGGCGACGGCCGGCGACCTGGTCGGGGTAGCGGCGATCGTGGGCTGCCGGCGCATGGCCACGGTCCTCGGCAAGCCGGCGCTGATCGTCAACCTGGTTCTCAAGGGCAAGATCGCCGGCCAGGCCAGCGGGGAACGGGAAGCGAAGCGAGTCCTCCAGTTGTCGCGATGGACGTTCCTGTTCGCCGCGCTCGTGAGTCTGCCGCTTCTCGTGTTCGCTCGTGGATTCACGCTGCTGACGCTGGGCAAGGGGTTTGAAGACGCGGCGTTGGTGATGATCCTGGTGCTCATAACCCAGGTGTTCCAATCCCACGCGGCCCCCGCGACCGGTTTCCTCGTCGGCAAAGGTTGCCCGACGGTGTACGTCGTCCTGAGGATCGCCCTTCTGGCGGGGACCGTTGCCGGGGTGCTGCTGCTGGGCCCGACGGCCGGCGCGGTCGGCGTTGCTCTGGCGCAGTGCGTGATCTCGTTGGTGACGGCCGTCCTGGTGTCGGGCATCCTTGCCGGCGAGGCCAGGAGCCTCCGCTCGGTGTTTGTCGGCGACGATCTACTTCTGCTCGGACGACTCCTCGTCGTCAGGAGCCTCTTGTTCCATCCCAAGAGGGTTTGAGTATGGACGGTCGCCGGGCGAAGCAACCGGTTGCAGATGCCTTTTTCCGACCGCGGCACGGACGGGACCTGGGCTCCGAATGCTTCTATTTCCTCCAGGGCTTCCTGGCCACGCTGGCCGTTCTCTACCCCTATGCGGGCCAGGCCTTTCGTTGGTTCGGCTATGACCAGCGAGTCATCGCCTGGGTGCTCCTCGCGATCGTCGCTTTTGCCAGCCTCCTGAAGTTCTCTATTGGCAACGCGCGGAACGGTTTGGCCGTTCTGGGCATCGCACTCATGGTCCTCGCGTTTCTCTACGCCGATTGGGTCCAGCGCGACTACGCGTTCCGCGTGCAGTTCGATACGGATTACTACAGCGGAAAGCTGACACGGTTCTTCCAGATTTGCCTCCCGCTGTTCTTTCTTGGCTACGTGGTATCGCCGTCGCGTGATCGGGCGGCCTTCGTGCGTGGGACGTGGTGGTCGATATTCGTCTGCGGACTGATTGGGCTGTACGTGTTTGCCTGGCACCGGAGCTACTTTCTGGGCCAAACCTCCAGCATAGTGCACTCCTACGACCGCGGATTCTCCACGATCAGCTTGTCCATCGTCATCGGGATGTCGGCGATCCTGCTCGTCGAGAAGATCCCCTGGAAGGGGTGGGACTTCGCCTGGCTGCCGGCGCTCGTTCTCGTGGAGTTTTTCGCAATACTCCTCGTGCGCCAGCGCGCCCATCTGATCGTGCTCGCCTTTTTCGTTGTAGCGAGGTTCTGGGGGGCAAGGACCAAGCTCTTCTCGCTCATTGCCCTGACGATCCTCCTTGGCGTCGGGGGCGCGATGGTCGTGGAGAATTACCGCGAATACGTGGTCCCCGAAACGGTTCGTCTCTACTGGGCGGCAGCGGCCGACGGGATCATGGTGGAAACCCGAATGGATCTGTTCAGCGAGGCGGTCGCGGGAATCCGCGAGTACCCCATGGGACAGGGCCTGGGCTCGTTTTCGTTTGACCATTTCAACAAATATCCCCACAACTGCGTTCTGGAAGCCTTCTACGAGTTGGGGATCTTCGGCGGTCTCTGTGTCGGTTGCATTTCTCTGATGGCGTGCTGCCACTTGCCCTCGCTCTTCGCGCGCCGGGGGCGCTCGCGAGGCGTTCCATCGACCTGGTTCCTGAACGCCGCCGTCCTCTTTGTGCTCGCTCATTTGCTCAAGGCCAGTCCGCTGGAATCCATCGGCCTCTTGGCGTATTTCATGTTCATCACACCAGACGTGCGCCTTTGGGGCAGGAAAGCCGGGAAACGCCGCGCGAGGCGGGACGCCGGCGCGCCCGGCCTGGATCAACACACGTTTTCCGGACGGCCGCGGACAACAGCCCGCCTTGGTGCCTGGCGACGCCTACGGACCGTTGCACAGCCGATGCCTGGCCGATGTGCGGGCGGTGTGCGCGTGATGCACGGCCGATGAGCCGAGAGCGACCGATGAGAGCCCGGTCTTCGACGCGTCCGCCTTGGGCTCCACCGATCATTGACGAAGCAGGGCCCAAGCTGCCGCCAGTCCCGAGGCGAGGATCGTCCTGCTACATTCTCATCAGAAGACGGAATTGAGACGTGCGGAAAGTCGGTTAATAGTATCCCAGTTCACCAAAGTCCAGATCAAACAGAGATTCGAGGTTCCTGTTGCTATCGTAAAATAGGGAATACACCCTCCTCTGGAGTTCCGGGCGACAAAAAAGATCTCTTCGTTTGTCTCCAACCACAAAACGGTCCAGCCTTTCTAGGCCCACACGTGCAGCCGCATACGCCAATCGTGGCAAAAACCTAACTCGCGCCTGTTGTCGATGGGTTTTCCTGGTTATGACAAACCGCTTGTTCATCCAACGCTGCAATGTGACAGCATAGAACGACGGAGATACATTCTTCTTTTTCTGCGTGCACAGCCCCTTACCGACAGAATCCGGGGGGAAACCTAAAAACGAATTCAGGTCAGCCAGTACATCAGGAGCTTTCTTCTTGAATTCCTCAAGGACGACGACGAACACGTTCTGACGGTCGAAGACTTGCCACAGCAGTTCAATGACTTGATCGTACCGAAAACCATTCATTCGGGCCTCACTGTCGCCATCAAAAAACATCCACCCTGCAAAGCTATCAAAGGAGACTTTACCGCCCTGCCGGATAAATTGAATGTACTTCGAAATGACCATATCAAGCTGGTTTCGAATCACGACGACTACCCTAACCCCCGGCAGCGTTTGCGCAATACGCGACATGGTCTTCTCTATAGCGTTAAGATTCGGAACATTAACGGACCATTCGTTATCGGCGTAGGGCACAATAAGATGCTCATCGCTTTCAACACACATCTGGCCTGCCCGAGCTCGTTCAAAGAACGAGGCATAATAGTCAGCTCCTTTTGCGTAATCTCTGAAATAGATTGGAAAGAAGTTGGTTTTTACCCGGCAGAAAACACTCGGATGTTCATGAAACCAATGCTGGAGTGTTGTTGACATCGCCTTACTATAACCTACATGAATGGCTTGCGGTAGCGGCATGTTTTTCTCCCAACTCAACGCATTTTGAGCACGTGTGTTAGAGTCGATTCGTTACCTTACGGAGGGAACGTTTCTTTTGTCAGGTTTCCAGGCAAAGCTGGTTGATCCGAATTTCCTTCGGGCCGGCGGATGTGGGGTCTGCCTAAGAAGGGCCGTGAGATCGCGTATACACCGCCTTTCGACTGAGCGATACCATCCGCGCCGCGGAACAAAAACGAGGTCGCTTTGCTCAAGACTTTCCTGCAGCCCACGCGCCGTGTACCTGCTACTGAACTCGGGAAGATGCTACTTGGCCGATCCTTGGAGGATATTGAGGCCCGGACGCCGAGAGAACGGGTCGCTCGCCGAGCGGGGTCGAGCCGGTCGTCCGATCCAGATAACGGACCAAAAACCCTAGCGTCAGGACTTTCCCGATGTGGCCGGGGCCGATCCGGCCGACCTCGGCGTCTTCGGTCAGAATGCCGACGTCGCGGAGATCGCCGACCAGTTCGTGGACCGTCGAGGATCGCATGATCGTGGGCAGGAAGTCGGGATGGTTCGCGTTTCGCATCTGGAAGTACGTCTTCCCGACGGCTCGCTGCATTGCCTTCTTCACGAGACGCGTGAATCGGTTTCGCGCAAAGCGTCCCAAGTCCTTCAACTGATGGAGCGTGTTGCTGGAGAGCGACGCGTTGTTTTCCGTGGTCGGCACGGTGGCCAGCGCGGGGTAGTACCTGCTAATCAGCTTGCGCTGGAACCGGTTGAAAAACCGCACGCGCCGTGGCAGATGGAAACCCGTTCGCACCATGTCCGGCTCGATAAGCGGTACATAGTACGGGACGATCGACGAGAGCGTGAAGGTCCGACCGGTACCCCCCTGGGTCTTCACGTAATACGATATCTTGTCGTAGGTTCGGCTGTTGGTGGAGTCAACGTAGTCCTCCAGACCGGCCACGACGCGCGATCGGAGGTTGTGGCTTGCCGGCCGGTAGTCGGGCGCCAGGGCGTTTTCCGGGAAGGGAATCGGCAGGATCCGAAAGTCGTACAACCTGGCCAGGTTAGGCCGCTTCCGATTGTAGAACGGAAAGTCCTGCATCCACAGAAAGTCCTTGTAGAAATTGCCGGCGTCCCCGTTGATTGCCACGGTGGCGCCCCGCGCATTCCTCCGCTGGTTGTGCTGCCAGAGTCGGTGTAGTTTCAGGATGTCCTGCATGCCGTCCGAGAGCCGAAACAGGATCGGCAAGTCGTCCTCCAGGGTTTCGACGGTATGCGGCGTCCAATGGTGTTCCCTCCCCAGAATCGCGGCCAGTTGGCGGCTGATGACGACGTCCGGATGGTCTTCCGCGCCGGAGACCGTGACCTCGAAATCGAGACCGAAATGCGCCAATAGCGAGCCCACAAACCGTGAGTCTACCCCGCCCGTCAAGTCCAATGAGCACCGCTCGTGGCAGAAATCGGCGGCGATTTCGGCGAAGTGGGTGACGAAGTCCGTGTGGGGCGGGGCGCCGATGTCGTCGGCCGGCTTGCGAAGCACCTCGACTTCGCCCTCGGCGGAGAAGGTCACCACTTGATCCCACGAGATCCTGCGAATCTGCGGGAAAAGGGTCCGCCCGAAGAACACCATGCTCGCGTTCAAAAACTCGACGATCGCGTCGGGGTCCATGTCGGCACGGCCGAGGCCGAGCAGCCGGGCCAGGTCGAGGAAGGAGGTCGACACGGCGTCCTTCGCCCAGAATCCGAAGGACATCCCGCCCCCGTCGACCAGCGCGTGGCACTTCCCGGTCCGCTGGTGTACCAGCGCGAGGAAGTAGCGACCGCACAGCTCCGGCGAGGCGTCGAGCACGCCGACCTCGGCGACCCGGGCAAGCAGTCGCCGGACGGAGGGCTCGCCCGGGGGGGTCCCCGGCCAATAGGGCAGCCCCGTCCAGTACGCGGAGTACTCATCCAACACCAGAGCGTGCTCACTCTCCTTCAGATCAGTGACCATTCCGTTGCGAATCAACATTTTCCTTCCCTCGTCAACAAGGGCAAACGTCACCGGACCGTCACGAAGCTTAAAAAATCGCCGATCAGGTCGTACCCGTCCCAAATCGGCTCGAACTGGAGGGCCTCGCCGACGGGCACGAGGCGATCCACCCCGAGTCGGCCCAGCGTCTCGGCCAGCTCCCGCTTGTCGCGTCCGTCGATTCCGAAGCAGCCGATGGTCTGAACCCGCCCGTCGATCGCGTCGGCCACGTCGCGCCAACGGTCGACCCGATGATGGGTCAACAGTCCCCCCCCGCCGTGGAAATCGGCCACGCACGAGCAGGAGTCGGCCACCAGCGTGGTGAACGTCGAAGTCTGCGTGCCCGAATACGCGATTCCGTCGGCCATCCGCTCAAAAGCGAGGTTCCGCCGATTGACCGCCTCGGACAGATCGGCGCCCAGTCCTCGGCGTTCGCACTCGGCGGCCAGCAGCGCGTCGAAGCGTTCCAGCGCCGTCCGGAACCTCGCCTCATCGCCCCGCCAGACGACTATCTGCGGCGAAGAGCAGGCCCGTTGGCGGAAGGGAAACACGTCGCCGAAGAAGCTTGCGGCCAACCCCTCGGCCTCCTCGTCGGTCGAGGTCGCGTAGTGTTCGGCGTCGACCAGGGCAAGCGACGTCTTGCTGGCCAGCGCCCGTTCCCCGGCGTGTGGGTTCAAGGGAACGGATCGGATGCGGCGAATCGTCTCGTCGCCGCCCCAGATGACTCGCATTTGGCAGTGGGCCGAGATCTGCTCGGTGATCGCGTCTTGATGCGGATACGTCACAAACAGGTTGGCGTCGGCAAGCGGCGGCCGTTTGCGCATGGCGGATCGCAGGCAGTCGACCAGCCCGTCGATGATCGGGCTCGGGTTGCTGGTGAGCCGCACGACATTCGGGTTGCCGCACAGGTAGGCGAGGACCCAGGAGTAGACGAACATCGTGTCGACGTTGGCCGGCGCGACGTGAAACACCAGTCCGCGAGGAACGGCGACGACGTTCTCACGCCCCAGATGCGGCGCCGCGAATTGCCGGGCGATCCGTTGCAGGTTCCCCGGCCGCAGCCAATAGGCGAGGTGGACGCTGGGCGCGTCGGCCCGTAGCGTCGGATGGTGGAGGATCTCGCGCGACACGAGCCCCACTTCCTCCAACCGGTCGTCGGGCCAAGGCGTCGAGGACGTGGCGCCGATGCGCCGGAGCACCTCGTCCAGGCTCGACTCGCCGCGCTGGGGGGCCAGGAACTGAATCGTCATCGGTCAGGCCGCCTTGGCAGTCGCCTTGGGAGTTTCGTACGTATCGCTACAGCCGCGCTCGACCGCCTTGGGAACGCGGCCCTGAATGTCGAAATACCGCCCCTTCATCTCCAGCTTGGGATGATCGCATCCAACGATGCGTCCGAGGTCCTCCGTGAGGATTGAATGCCCCGGATAGCTCCGCGGGAGGACGGAGAGCACCTGGACGAGCCCGGTCTCGCCGTCGGGGAGCGGCCGGAGCGAGTAGGGGTCGCGGATGATGACGTCGGAGAACAACGGCGCGTGGAGGTGCCCCAACGGGTTTTCGAGAAACACGCTGCCGATCTGTTCCACCATGCCGTAGAAATTGACGCACCGCCCGGCGCCCGTCACGTCGCACGCTGTGCGGTTGAATTCGCCCCGCGAGACCTTTTGGGCCTCCAACCTTTTCCAGCCCCCGGTGTGGATCAGGATGCCGTCGTCCGCCTCGAGCGAGGTCGACCGGCGGCGCAGCGGCTCGATCAAGTGGTGCCAGACCATGAAGGTGAAGCCGAAGAAGAGGACGGGCTGGCCCCGGTGTTGGTCGAGATAGTCGCGAAGTCGCGCTTCGTCGAGCGACATGTCGTCGCGCAGGGCGTAGATCGGGCGGTAGCCGAACTGCATCATGCCCAGGATGCCGGCCCCCCGGGCGGAAAAGGAGCGCCGATCCTTGACCACGTTCGGCGCATCGACGACGACCATCGGCAAACGCTTCTTCCCCAGGAAATACTGGAGCAGCTTGACGAGCACCTTCGATTGATCGGCCGCGTTCTCCCGATCGAGATAGACCCGGCTCACCTGCCCGGTCGTGGTGCCGCTCGACTTGAGCACCTTGAACACCGCCTCGTCCGGGACGCTTCGCAGCGTATGGGTCTTGAACAGCGACACGGGCAGGAACGGAAGCTCGGCCAAGTGCCCGTAGGGTTTCTGCGGCAGACCGCCAAAGGCCCGATCGACGACGTGGCGGAAGTGCTCGCTCCGCCCGTAGTGGTGGCGAGTGAGCCGATCCAGCGCCGGCAGCACGATCCGCGTCTTCGCCGGCTGGTCCAGCGAATACGGCCCCATCGTCAGCAGTCGATCCAAGTGCTCGGACGTGCTCATGCCACGAGTGCGGGGTAGTCTTTCTTGCCGGAGGTGGTCAGGGGAATCGTGTCGACGCCTTCCACCTTGACGGCCGCGGGCGGCACGGCAAGGCTCTTGGCGAGGTGGCGGCGGATCACGGTCCGGCGCATCATCTCGGCCTGCTCCACGAAGACGATGATCTGGTTCTCGCCTTCCACCACGGCGGCCGGAACGTGGAACTCGTGCTCGACCTCGTGCTCGACGTCGGCAAGGCTCAACCGGCGGCCGTACAGCTTGGCGATTCGCTTCAGCCGACCGCAAAGGCGGAAGAACCCGTCCTCGTCGGCCCGGGCGAGGTCCCCGGTCCGGAGCACGCCGCCGAGCTGGTCGCCCAGCGCCAGGTCTTGGGCCGAGCGCGCGTACCCCAGCATCACGTTCGGGCCTTCGTACACGAGTTGCTCGTGGGAAGACGGGCCGTTGGGCAAACGCTCCAAACGCATCCTGCCTCCGGGAATGGGCACCCCGATGGCGCCGAGCTTCTCGCCGAGTCGATCGGGCGGCACGTACGCAATCCGGGCGGTCGCTTCCGTCTGGCCGTACATCACGAAAAAACGCTGCCCGCCGCGAAGCGCCATCTCGTGATAGTGCTCGATCAGCTCCGGGCGCAACGCGCCGCCTGCTTGGGTCAGCGTGCGAAGCATCGGGTGCCGGACGGCGTCGAACCGCAGCCGGTGAAGCGTCTGGTAAACGTAGGGCACGCCCGCGAAAGACGTGCAACGCTCGCCGTCGAAATCGCTCCAGAACTCGGGTCGGAAGAAGGAGTGCGGCGAGAAGACGACCGTGCCGCCGGCCCACAGGTGCGAGTTGACCAGCGAGAGGCCGTAGGAATACTGCATCGGCAGGCTTTGGATCGACCGATCGTCGCGGCCGATCCCCAAGTAGGCGACGATCGACTCCGCGTTGGCGTTCAGGTTCGCCTCGCTCAATCGCACCAGCTTGGCGTTGCCCGTCGAGCCCGAGGTCGCCAGGAGAAGCTGCAACTCGGGAGCGACGTCGATGGGGTATTCACGGCACTCGGCCGGCCGGTCGAGACGATAGCCGAAGGGAAGCTCGGCGTGGGGATGATAGCCGTCGAGGGGCGGCCGCTCGGACGGCGAGAGGACGGCGGTCGGCCCGTAGTCGGCGACCAGTTTCTGGAGCGTGCGCGTCTCGTCGTCCAACAGGGCCAGCGGCAACCGCAGCATGCGGCACGCAAGGTAGGCAACCAGGCTGCCGCAGCGGTTCGTCGTCCGCTCGAACACCAGCGCCGGCCGGGGCAGATCCCCGAGCGATTGGGCCGAGCGCTCGATCTCCCGGCACAAGTCGGCGTACGTCAGGCGGACGCCTTCGCCGCAGGAGACGACGGCCTCGTCGCAGCTCGGGTGGCGGTGAATCCGTTCCATCACACCTGCATCCCACCATCAACGCCGATCGTTTGCCCCGTGACGTACGACGAAAGATCCGACGCGAGAAACAGCGCACAGCCGGCCACGTCCTCCGGCCGGCCGATACGGCCCATGCGAATGCTCTCCACGCGGCGCTCGAACCACGCCGGGTCGAGCGACCGGGCCATGTCGGTGTCGATGAACCCCGGGGCGATGACGTTCGCGCGGATTCCGCGAGGCGCCAGCTCCTTGGCGATCGATTTGGTGAACCCTTCGACCGCCGCCTTGCTCGCCCCGTAGGCCGACAATCCCTCGATGGCCTGCGTGCCCGCGATCGACCCGAGATTGATGATCGAGCCGGATCGCTGCGCCTGCATCAATCGCACCGCGTATTGGGTCAGGTTGATCGCCGCCAGCAGATTGATCTCCAGCATCCGGCGGACCTGCTCCAACGAGGTCATCCCGATCAGCGACGGGGCCAGCACGCCGGCGTTGTTCACCAGCACGTCCAAACGGCGGAACTCGCTCCGGCAAGTCTGAACGATCCGGCGAATGCAGGCCTCGTCGGCCAGGTCGCCCTGGACGGCGATCGCTCGACGGTTCTCGCCGTCGAGCCGTTCGGCGATCGCTTGGATGGAGTCGCTCCGCGCGGTGATCACCAGCGACGCGCCGTGCTCGGCGAACCGCTCGGCGATACACCGCCCGATGCCCCGGCTGGCTCCCGTGACGATCGCCACTTTTCCTTCAAGCAACATAGCTCACCGCTTGGGCGTCGGCCTCCTTCGCGGAGAAAAAAGGTGACAGGCACCTTTTGTCTGAAAGGCTCTTCGGGTGCTTCGCACAAAAGGTGCCTGTCACCTTTTTTCGGCTCCGCTCGATCAGAAGGCGACGCCGTGCTTCTGGAGAATCTGCCGGGCCTTCGACACCGAGCTCATGTCGATGATCTCATCCGTGTCGAGCATCACGTCGAAACAGGCTTCCAGCTCCGCCACCAGCGCCATGTGCCCGGTCGAATCCCACTCGGAGATCGCCTGGTAGGCGAGGTCGTCGCTCACCTGCTGCGGAGAGATACCCAATCCTTGCACGAAGCTCTCTACCAGCTTTTCGGCGTTCTCGGACACCGCGATTCCTCGTCTGTGTTGGTATGGTTGGAGACTCGGGGGCCTCGACTCGGGGTCAATCCTGGAACATGGTCCGCGCCGGGTTTCCGACGACGGTCACGTCGGGCCGGACGTTGGCGAACGCGACGGCTCCCATGGCGATCTTGGCGTGGTCGGCAACGCGCCGGCCGATCATCACGCTGGCCGCCGCTCCGATTTCCGCCGCTTCTCCCACACGGGCGCCGCCGAGCACGGTCGCCAGCGGCTGCACCACGCTATGCGGCCCGATTTCGACGTCGTGGCCGACCACGGCGCCGGCGTTGATCACGACGTTCTCGCCGACGACGGCGCCGCAACTCACAAACGCATGGGCCCCGACGACGCAACCCGGCTTGACGGTGGCGGAGGGCCGAACCACGGCGGTCGGATCGACCACGGTCGCCGGTAAGAACCCGGCCTCGCCCAATCGCTGCCAGATTTGGGCCCGAATCGCCGGCTTGCCCACGCCGATCACGACCGACGTGGCCTCGCGGCTCATCTCCGATAGCGCGTCGAAGCCGCCGATGACCCGATGCCCGGCCACGACCATTCCCGGGTCCAGACCGTCGTCTGTGAAGAGCGTGTCGGCGTAGCCGTCGGCGCGCGACCGGACGATGTCCAGAACCTCGCGCCCCAACCCGCCGGCACCGTAGATGACCAGCGTCTTCCCGCAATCAGTGGTTGTCATCCATGAACTTCCAACGTGTCCGTCGGCCAGCGATCCGGATCCCGCTTGGACGCGTCGCAAGCGGGTGGCATGGGCATCTTGCCCGTGCTCCCGTGGCCGCACTGGCGAGACGCCAGTGGCGCCCACCTCACAACGCAAGGGCCGGCAGACCGCTGGGATGATACCCGAATCGGGCGGGATTGTATCGGATTGCCCGAGCGCGAACAAGGCAGCTTCCCGCGGAGCGCTTACCCTGCGTACCCCCACGTGTACCCATTGGGAAAGCGAGGAGCACCACACGTCGCCGGCACCGTTCGGTAAACGACGTTGACGTTGTCCCGAGAGAGGAAGTAATATCCGCCCCCCAGGCCCCACCGGACATCGGACTTCGAGGGGGCCGTTGCGGAGTCCTTTGGGCAGCCCCCCGTCGGGTTGCTAGCACCAAACGGTTTTTCGGCTGATTGGCGTAGGGTTTGAGACGACACACTAACCCGAAGCGCAAGCGAGGAAAGTCGCCTCTTCCCTCGCTTGCGCTTCGGGTTAGTGTGACAAGCCAAGGTTAACGCGGAGCACTTCGCGAACCGTTTGGTGCTAGCGTTGCCAGCATTGCAGCAGGGCTACGGGAGAACTCCGGGCGTCGCCATGCCCGGAGCGCGAGGCCTGCCAGCGGGAGTAACACGATCGTGGAAATCGTCCACATCTCGTCGGTTCACTACTGGGGCGATACACGGATTCTCCACAAGATGTGCCGGTCGCTGGCCGACGAGGGCCATCGAGTGCATTTCGTGGTGCCGCGTTCGGGGTTTGCCCCGGTCGAAAGGCGAGACGGCGTGACCATCCACGCGGTCCCCCGTTCGCGCAACCGCCTCGATCGCGCCACCGGCACGGCCCGGCGCGTGTTTCGGTGCGCGGCCCGTATTCCCGCCGACGTCTACCACATCCACGATCCGGAACTGCTCTGGCACGCCTGGAGGCTCCAGAGTCGCCTGGGCCGGCCGGTGGTGTACGACGTTCACGAGGACATCCGGCTCCAGGTGTACGACAAGGCCTGGATCCCATCGTGGGGCCGGACCATGGCCAGCCTAGCCGTCGGCCGACTCGAAGACTACATCGCTCCCCGGCTCGCCGGCGTGGTGGCGGCCACCCCGTCGATCGCCAAGCGGTTCGCCTCGCACCCGAACTGCGTGGTCGTCGAGAACCTGCCGATCCTCGACGAGCTGAGACGGCCCGACAGCCCGCCGGTCGCCGAGCGGGCACCCCTGGTCGCCTACGTCGGGGTGATCTCCCAGGCGCGCGGGGCCTGTCAGATGGCCAACGCAATGACGCGCTTGCCCCCCACGCTCCGCGCCCGGCTCATCATGCTGGGCGACTGCCGGCCGCCCGAGCTGGAGGACGAGCTGCGAGCCATTGCCGGGCCGAAGCTGCTCGAGATCCGCGGATGGTGCGGCCGCGACGAGGTGGCGGCCGTGTTGGCCAAGGCCGCCGTCGGCATGGTCATGTCGCTTCCCATCCGGTGCTACGTCGACGCCCAGTCGACCAAACTGCTCGAATACATGTCGGTCGGCATTCCCGTGGTCGTTTCCGATCTCCCGCCGGCGCGCAAGATCATCGAGCGAGTCGGCTGCGGATTGTGCGTCGATCCGCACGACCCCCAAGCGATCGCCGACGCGATCCAATGGCTATTGGAGCATCCGGAAGAAGCACAACGGATGGGCAAGCGCGGTCGAGCCGCCGTGGTGAACGAGCTCAACTGGGAACGGGAGTTCCAGGTGCTACTCGAATTGTACGATCGCCTTACGAGGCAAACGGTCCGGGGACGGAGCCGGCCCCGATCGAGGACTTGCCCAAACGAAGAAGGCCCCGCAGCGCGACCGTCGTTCCCCGGAAAACGCGGGGCGGCTTGATCGTCGCGGTCGCCCGCCCCTCGGCTCGCGAGAACGAAGCCATGAGCCCCGAACCGGTCCTCCGTCGATTCTCCCACGACGCGTACGTGGAGATGCTGTCGCGGTTCCGCGACGCCGGCTATCGGTTCGCCGCGTTTCCCCAGGCCGAGCGGCTCCTGGCCGAGGGACGCCGCTTCGTGCTTCTGCGCCACGACGTCGACATGGACCTGGCAAAGGCACGCCAAATGGCGCGGCGCGAAGCCGACGCGGGCATCGCCGCCACCTACTTCTTCCTCGTCCGCACCGATCACTACAACGTCTTCTCCGGCTTCGGCACGGAGAGCGTCCGCGAGATCCTCGGGCTGGGGCACCACCTCGGGCTGCACTTCGACTGCGCGGCCTATCCCGGTGCCGGCGTCGCCGGGCTGAGAACCGGCTGCTCGCGGGAAGCCGGCATGCTCGAAGCGTGGTTCCATGCGCCCGTCACCGTCGTCAGCTACCACCGCCCCAACGAGCTGGTCCTCTCCGGCCACCCGGGGCTTTCGGCCCCACGACCGCACACGTACATGCCCCTCTTCTCCAAGACGATCCCGTACCTTTCCGATTCCACGGGCCGGTGGCGATACGAGTATCCTCCGGAGAGCCAAGCGCTTTCGAGCGGTCTTCCGGTCCAGCTTCTCACGCATCCGGTCTGGTACGCCGACGTGCCGCAACGTCCTTACCAAGCGCTTCTGAGCGTTCTCTCGGCCAAGGCGGAGTTCCTCCAGCGCTCGTTCGCCGACAACTGCCGAGTGATGCGCGAAGGCATAGCGAAACCGGCCGGCCCGGGCCGCGATCGTCGAACGGACGGGGGCGACCGGGCATGGAAGGACGCCGCATGACAAGCCCCGACGTCCAAGCCAGCACAATCGCCGCGTTTCTCGGCGCGCCGCTCATCGGCAGGGACCTCCCAATCCGTGGGGCGGCGCCGGCCGGCGCGGCCACGCCCAACACGCTGGCGTTTGCCAACCGGAACACGCTGCCGCTCGACGAGGACATCGCCGCGCTCTACCTCGTGCGCGACGACTGCCCGCTTCCCGACGAGCCCGGCTGCGCCTTCATCCCCGTCGCCAATCCTCGCCTGGCCTACGCGAAAGTGATGGCCGAGTTCTTCGTTCCGCGCCCCCCGCCGCGGATCGCCGACACGGCGGTCATCGGCCAGAACGCGCGCATCGGACCGGGCGTGGCCATCGGCGAATACTCGGTCATCGGCGATCAGGCCGTCATCGGGGCCGACACCCGCATCGCGCATCATGCCGTAATCGCGGACAACACGACGATCGGCGCGCGCTGCGTGATCAAGTCCCACGCCGTCATCGGCGAGCAGGGGTTCGGGTTCGATTTCGAGCCCGACGGGCGTCCCGTGCGGATTCCGCACACGGGCTGCGTCGTCGTGGGCGACGACGTGGAAATCGGCACCGGAGTGACCATCGCTCGGGCCACCCAGGGCGAGACCCGGATCGCCGATCACGTCAAAATCGACGACCACGCCCACGTCGCCCACAATTGCCGAATCGACGCCAACACGATTGTCGCCGCCGGCGTGATCCTCAGCGGCAGCGTCCGGGTGGGTGAGTCGGCCTGGTTGGGGCCAAACTGCTCGATCATCCAGAAGGTCACCATCGGTCGGCGCGCCCTGGTCGGCATTGGCGCGCTGGTTACCCGCGACGTCCCGGACGACGTGGCCGTCGTCGGCCAGAACGGCAGAGCGATGCCCCGGGCGTTCTTCGACAACCCGACGAGCACCGCCCGGCCGGCACCGACCGAGCGGTCCGAGGCGGACGAGCGGGAATAAGCGCTAAGCCAGCAAGGCTTGCCCCAGGCCCAGGTCGTCCCCACCAGCAGCCACGTAGGGTGCGTGAAACGCACCAATATCTCCTGGGCGAATATGGTGCGTTTCACGCACCCTACGCCTGCGAGCCCTTCCAGCCAGATGCGGCTCGGGCCTACGTCGTGCCCACCAGCAGCTTGTGAAGGAGCCATTTTCGCTCCAGCCTTGCCCTTTCTCGGGGCGTCAGCTCGTGGTGGCCGCGTGTCTGGAGGACGTGGTCGAGCAGGCGCGAAACCGGGACGAACCAGCCATTCCTGGCCGCCAGGCGTTCCATCAGCTCTTGGAACCGCCGGTTCAGGCGCCCGTCTTCGTAGAACCCGTTGGCGAAGTGCGTGTACATGATGCAGGCGCCGCCGCGGCGCTCGAGCCGCTCCTGGCTCCGCTGGCAAAGGGTCCGGTTGAACGAGTCGACGTTGGCGCCCTCGGACGAGGCGAACCAGTAGTTCACGTAAGGCCGGGCCGGATCGTGGTAGGGCATCGGCGGACAGGCCTCGAGCGTGTCGACCTCGCGGAACGCGAAATTGCGAACGTACTTCACGCGGTCGCGGCACAGATCGCCCCAGAAGAGCGGATCGCCCTCCACGTGGCCGCGCGACCAATTCGCCCGGCGAAACCGCGTCATCGCGTGGTACGCGAGGGCACGCCACCCGCTGACGCGGCTGGGCCCCCAGTAGATGCTCTCCCGCACGCCCGCATGGTTGGCCAACGACCGGGGGTCGGCGCCGAACAGCTCCCGGAACACGTCCAATCCGCGCAGCGTCTCGTCGCGCGGGCTGGTGTGGTAGGTGGCATTGTGCAGGCCGATCTCGAAGCCCTGCTGCTGGAGATTGAGGACCCACCGCAAGTAGGCCGGGTCTTCGCAGGTCGCGCCTCCGATGACGGGCACGTCGTCGCCGCGGATCGGCCATACCGACTTGGTGGTTCGCAGCCCGAGGTCGGCCAAGAATGCGTAGACCGGCGCCACGTTGTCCAGAGTGGCCCGATCGGTGTCGTCGAAGACCGAAAACGCGAACGGCTTGCCGTCCGGCCACGTGATCCTCGCCATGACGTCAGCCCTGCTTGGCGTCGGGTTTGCTTCACGCCCGTCTTAGCGCTCTTCCCCGAGAAGCAAGGATCGGCCGAAGAGTGACTTCCCGACATCCGTAGCAGGCACACGCCGTGTGCCGTCCGCTGGCTACGGCACACGCCGTGTGGGCTGCTACTCCGCAATCTTCGGGCGATCCTGAACCACTCCGGGGACGACAGAGGGCGGGGATTGTACCCGTTTCGCATTCGGGTCACAAGTTGGGGTCGGGCTCGGCGTCGTGCAAGGATCAACCAGATGTGGATAAGGATCAGCCGAAAAACAACCTCCGCAATCCCCTGCCGGCCTTACGCCGGGCGGATCGGTCGAGAAATCCCGCAAGTCGCTATCCGGCCGGACCTCGGAAGCCGCCGCATCCCAAGTGGTACGATGGAGTATCTGATCGCCATCTTCACCGTGCACAATATCTTGATTTGCACGCGTGCGCCGAGTACACTGCGAACTTGCGGTAATCTCTGACAGAAGGACGCAGTAGGAGGATCGCGGTGATGGCGGAGCGACGCGAAGTTCGTGCGGTGACGGGGCGCCGGGAGTTCCTGCAAACCGTGTCGGCCACGGCGGCTGCCTCCGGGCTGGCATGGGGCTCGACGACCCGCGGCGGGGAGGAGGGGACGGCCGAGGCCGATCCGATGCCGTCCATCCAGCTCGGCGAGCACCGGATCAGCCGGCTGGTCGCCGGTTGGAACCCGATCGGCGGCCACTCGCACACCACCTGGAACATGGCCCAGTTCATGCGCGAGTACTTCACCGTGGAGCGAACCGTGGAGTTCCTCCAGAATTGCCAGCGTCTGGGGATCACCGCCTGGCAGTTCGACCACACGGAGAAGGGCGTGGCCGCGATCAAGAAGCTCAAGGAGTCGGGCTCGCCGATGAAGCTCATCTGCCTGCACGCCGAGCGGCCCGGATTCGACGCGCCCATCCAGCAAGTCGTCGACGAGACCGGCCCGATCGCCATGGTCCACCACGGCGGCGTCACCGACGCCAAGTTCCGCACGGGCCGCAGCCAGGAGGTCCACGACTTCGTCAAGAAGGTGCACGACCACGGGCTGCTGGCGGGTGTGTCGGCCCACAACCCGGACAACATCAAGCGGATCGCCGATGAGGGCTGGGAGAACGACCTGTTCATGACGTGCTTCTACTACGTGACCCGCCCCCGCGAGCAACAAGAGGAAAAGCTGGGGAAGGTGACCGTCGGCGAGCCGTTCTTCGAGTCCGACCCGATCGACATGACGGCGGTCGTTCGCCAGGTCGACAAGCCCTGCCTTGGGTTCAAGATCCTGGCCGCCGGCCGGTCGTGCTGGCAACCGAGAAAAGTCGAGAAGTGCTTCCAGTTCGCGTTCGACAACCTCAAGCCGATCGACGGCGTGATCGTGGGCATGTTCCCGGTCTACCGCGACGAGGTCGCCGACAACGCGAAGCACACGCGCAAGTACGGCGTCGTGCAGGGGTGACAAGGTGACGGGGTGACACGGGGGGCGGCTGGCCCGGTGCCAGCCACACAGGCCGAGGACGGGACGTGGTAATGACGAGACAGGGCGGCGACAAGACAGCACGGCAAGGCATGAGGCAGCCACGATCTGCGAGCGCCCGGCACCTTGTCACCCCGTCACCCCGTCACCCCGTCACCTTGAGGCTGATACTCTCCACCGGGCTGGTGCTCGCCGGCCTGGTGCTTGGATACGCGGTGGCCCACTGCGCGGACGGGCCGGCTAAACCGGCCGGCGACGGTGTGCTCTTCCCGCCCGACCGCGCCGTGCTGCTTTCGGGCAGCTTCGACGTGATCTGCAAGACGAACGAGCCCGTGCTGGAGGTCGACGGAAAGCCGCGGGAGTGGGAGCCCTTCGAGCCGCCGCTTCGGGTTGCCCACCTAGGCCTTTCGCCCGGAATTCACGAGCTGCGGATCGGCGAGCGACGCCGCGAGATCGTCGTCGCGCTGAATGAGGAGGAGCACGACGGCCCCGAGGACTGGCCCATCCTCCGCCGCCACCAAATGAACCGCGACCCGGGCCGTTGCGGCGATTGCCACGAGACGACCAAGCAGGACGACCGGATCGTGGTGGGCGAGCTGAAATCGCACGAGGCCTGCATCGACTGTCACGAGATGGTCGACTTCGAGGCCGTCCATTCGCATCCGCTCGCGCCGATCGAGCACTGCGAGATGTGCCACGCCCTGCACGGCTCGCCGCGCAAGGGTTTCCTCAACGCCCCCGTCAAGCAGCTCTGCGCCGAATGCCACGAGTCGTGAAGAAAAAGGGGACGCAGCTCTTTTCCGGGGGACTGGGCAAGGCTGGAATGACAGGTATTGTGCCCCCGATGAGCGGCCGATGCCCCGTGCCGCTCGATGTGGCCCAGCAGGATTCGTTTTGATGTTTTGAATCGGGCGGCAGCCCGCTTGACTATGCTCGAGAAGTTGCGAGGTTACGAGGCATCCCGAGGAAGGCCCGCAAGTATCTTGCCTAAATCCCCAGAAAAGAGCTGCGTCCCCTTTTCCCAAGAGTTGATACGTCGCTGGGGCGGGTAAGGGGCTGATTGGATCTCGGACGGTAAGCGGCGGGTTGCTGGGTCCGGAGAGGTCCCTGCAACGGCGTACGCCGGCTGTCAGCCGTCAGTCTTCGGCTGGCTGCCGTCAGCCGTCCGACCTCGCGCGTTTTCGGCCCAAACAAGCTGAAAGCTGATTCCTGACGGCTGACGGCTTATGCTCTACGATTCGATGACCACCTGATTGCATGAGTCAATCACCCCCTCACCCCGTCACCCCCGTCATCCCCCACCCCTCACCCCGTCGGTGTCCGAGCCGGCCGACAGGCACGTGCCGCACGAGCGGCTCCCGAACGCTGGGCCACCCTGAACCCAGGGGCCCAAGAAGACAACCGAAGGCGAATGCGCATGGGTGTTTGGGCACACAAGCGAAAATAGCGAGCCATCGCAAGCCTTGCCGCTTGTCCCAATTTTATTGATCTTTCTGCTGGGAGGGGGGCGATACGATCGATACCGTCGAACGAATCGTCTCGGGCTGGAGTCTCAGGCTCCGTGCCATCCATTAAACACCACCATCGGGGGGCGATATGAAATCGCACTCTTGTCTCGTCGCAGCCGCAATCACGCTGCTTGCCGTCCAGTCTCAGAGCCACGCTCAGCAATCGCCTTACGACTCCTATGGGGGGTATGGCAATCCGGTGGCCTATTCCCAGCCGGTGCCGTTTCCTCCCCAAACGGGCTACCTGCCCGCCCAGGCGATGGTCCAGCCGGCTGCCTACGGGTATTCGATGCAGGAGGCGGTTTCCCAAGGAGGTGGTGCCGCGGCATGTCCGGATTGTGGGACCGCGGGAGGCTGCTCCTGTGGCGGGGGCTCGGGGTGCGCGTGCGACCCGTCCTGCTGCGATCCCTGCTGCTACGGCCCGAAGTGGTTCGCCTTCGGCGACTACCTGTACATGCGACCTCGCGATGCCGAGGTCGCCTACGCCGTTCCGATCGACGGCCCGGTCGATGAGCCGGACGATCCCAAGTTCCAGATCGGGCCGACCGCCGTCGCCGACTTCGACTACGAATCGGCCTTTCGCGTGGGATTCGGCGTCGGGGTGGGGGAGATGATGTCCATAGGGTCAACTTATACCTACTTCGACACCGACACGTCCAGCAGCACGAGCATCTTGCCCGGCGACCTCATCCATTCGCTGGTCTCCCATCGCCAGACCGACACGGCCTCGCAGCAGTTTCTCAGCGCTACGGCCGACTACAGCATGGATTTCGATCTGGTCGACGTCGATTTCCGCAGGGTGGTCTCGTGCGGCTCCGGCCACCAGGTCACTTGCCTGCTCGGGGCTCGCTACGCCGGCTTGCAGCAGGACTTCGTGGCCGAGTTCACCGCGCCCAACAATGAGGAGACCGTCACCACCGACGTCCACTTCGACGGCGGCGGGATCCGCGTCGGGCTGGACGCCGAGTGGTACGGGGCCAACCGCCGGTGCTTCGTCTACGGACGTAGTGCGGCCAGCTTCGTGGCCGGCGAATTCAAGGCCAGCTATCGGCAAAACGACCTGTTCGGTCGGGAGGTGATCTACACCGACTGGCGAGGCGGTCGAATCGTGAGCATGCTCGACCTGGAGGTCGGCATCGGCTTCACCAACCGCAACGGCTGGGCGCGGGCTTCGGTCGGCTACATGGTCAGCGGCTGGTTCAACACGGTGAACACCGACGAGTTCATCAAGGCCGTGGCCGTGACGAGCGACTTCACCGGCCTGAACAACTCGATGACCTTCGACGGCGCGGTCGCGCGAGCGGAGATCCGCTTCTAGCACCGCATCACGTCGAGCTTAACGACGGCACGCCCAGCGGAGCCCCTCAGGGCACACTGGTCGCGGAGACCGTCCTCCGACAGGCAAAGCCCGCGTGGCCGGTTCCGACCGACCGGCTCGCGGGCAATCGCTTTGATTGAAGCAACCCGGCCGCTCACCAGCCCGACGTCAATCGGTCGCCGTCAACCACTCGAACTTCCAGAGCGGGTTTCCGCATCCGCGGCACTGCTCGCCGTTTTCCAGGACGTCGCCGCGGCATTGATTGCAGTAGCGGATCGCCGGCAAGTCGGTGGTCTGGCGCTTCCTGGCGTCCCGGGCCCGGGCGTGGTCGCCGAAGGCCAGCGCCGTGGCGATCTCGACGCACAAGGGCATCAGGCGGAACAGGACGAGCGGGGCCCGCCTCGATTCGGGCAGGACGTCTCCCAACACGTCGGAAAAGGCAAGCCGCCGGTCGTGGGGCGTCTTGCCCGCGTAGTCGGCCAGCCGCGTCGCGTTGGCCACGTCGGCGTGGGCGTTGCCGAGCCTGAGCCGGCTGAGCCACCGAAGATACCAGTCGTCCTGGGCGGCCACGTAGCCGCCGTCCCGTACGGTCGCCGCCGACTCGGCGATTTGATAGAGATCGATTTCGAGCTTCGTCTGCCGCTCCGTTCGCACTTCCGAAAGCGGCATCCACATCGAATCGACGCCGACCACCCGCTCCACGTCGCGGTGGATCCGCAGGTAGGACGATTCACGCAGACGGTCGAGTCCGCTGGCGAGGCTGCCGGCCACCGCCGCTCCATCGCTGCGGTGCTCGTGCTTGTTGAACTCCTTCACGGCGCTGGCGTGTCTCTCGACCGATTCCGCTCCCGTCATGGTCGTCCCTCCGCTCTCGGGGCCGCCTCGCGGAGTATCGTAGCACCCCCTTGCCGGTGCGACAAGCTCCCGATCGCTTCCCACGCGGGGCGATTCCGGCTTCCATCGCGCGATTCTGCCCCCGTTGGAGTGGCACGCCCTGAGGTACGAAGGGCGTGGTGACTTCGTGAAGGACGCCCTTCGGTGCGCTTGAGGGACGTGCCGCCCTGACCGAGCCCCTCCCACGCGAGCAGGAATCCTCCGACGAATCCGCGGTGACAAGCTACCACCCCGCTCCGGCCTCGCGTATCATGGTCCGTGTCGAGTGCAACGGGAGCCGTCGAACCGAACCGCCTTGGCCGGTGCCGATCGGTCAGGACCGTCGAAACCGATCTGGAGGGAATTACTCATGTGTTCCAAGCGCGTCGTTTTGGTGTGGTTGTGTTTGGTCGGCCCCGTATGCGCCGAGCCTTTGACCCTGCCGTTGGACGAGCGCCCGGCGTGGCTCCGGCAGGAGGGGATCGTGATGGCCGGGAGCTGGGAGCCGCTGTTGTTCCGCGTCCGTCGCGACGGGAGCAGCGGCTACACGCCGACCGCCGAGCAGCGGGCCGCCTACCAGCGCGAACACAGCCCCGAGATGGTCGCCCGGCTCAAAGGCCTGGGCGTCAACTTCGTGATGATGCACTGCTACAAAGGCGGGGGGCTCGTGGCGGAGCAAGAGAGCATGGCCGACGCGGTCCGCTTCGCCAAGCTCTGCCACGAGGCCGGGCTGCGCGTCGGAGTGTACGTCTACAGCGGCGCCTTCATCTGGGAGCTGTTCTTCCAGGAAGTGCCGCAGGCCGAAGACTGGGTGGTGCGCGACGAGAACGGCAGCCCCCGAATGTACGGCGGCGGACGGGCCAAGTATCGCTACTACTGGAACCGCAATCACCCCGACGCCCAGGCGTACTACCGGCGGATCGTCCGATTCGCCGTCGACGAGATCAAGACCGACCTGGTCCACTTCGACAACTACACGGTCGGCCCCGGCCACGACCGCAACTCGGTCGACCGGTTCAGCCGGCACCTCCGCGAGGCGTTCTTGCCGGAAGACTTGCGGCGGATGGGGATCGCCGGGCAGGATACGATCCGCCCCCCCGCCGCCGAGTCGCCCGATCTCTTGCGTTACGCGTGGAGCGATTTCTGCTGCCGGTCGTTGGCCGAATCCTACTACGACATGTGCCGGTATGCCCGGTCGCTGCGTCCGGACGTGCTCATCGAGTGCAACCCGGGCGGAGTGGGGTCGTGGCTCCGTGCGCCGCGCGATCACGGCCGGCTGCTCCAGGGCGGCGAAGCGTTCTGGGACGAGGGCCGGCCGCCAGGCTTCGACAACGGCAATCTCCGATCCCGCATTCGCACCTACAAGGTCGCCCGATGCATGGACAACGCGGCCTTCTGCTACACGACGACGCCCCTGGAAATGGCCGAGTCGATGGCCTTCAACCGCGACTCGCTCGGCGCGGTCTGCTGGTTCGAGTACGACAAGATCGCCAAGAAGCCGGGCATCAAGGAGCCGATGTCGCCCGATCTCGATCCCTTCATCCGCTTCTTCCACGCGCGCCGCGATCTGCTCGGCGACTCTCGGGTCGTCGCCGACGTGGCCGTCCTGCGAAGCTTCCCCTCGCAGGTGTTCGCCGGTGGCGAGCACGCCCAACTCACCTATAAGGTCGAGGAAGCGTTGATCCGGGAGCGCGTCCCGTTCCAGATCATCCACGACCACCAGTTGGACCGATTGGATTCCTACCGGGCTTTGATGCTGGCCGGCTGCGTGGCCCTTTCCGACGAGCAAATCGACGAGATCGAGACCTACGTGGCATCGGGTGGACGCGTGTGTGTGATCGGACCGGTCGCCACGCACGACCGGTGGATGAGGCCGCGCAAGAGCCCGGCGCTGGAGAAACTGCCCGTTGCGAGTACCGTACGCGTCCGCGCGAGCGGCGACCCCCTCGCGGCGATCCGCCGCGCGTGTCGGGACGAGCTCTCCCTGTCGGTCGAAGGCCCTCTGGGGCTTTGTAGTGAGTTGACCGAGAAGCGCGGCCAACGAATCGTGCACCTGGTCAACTACCGCTCCGACGGGCCTGCCCGGAAGGTCGTCGCTCGGGTCCGCCTGCCCGCCGGACGTCGGGCCAAGGCCGTGACCCTGGCAAGCCCCGAGCGGGAACGGGACCTCGAGCTGGCCTTCGAGCAGGCGTCCGACGTCGTCACGTTCACCGTGCCCGAGGTGACCGTCTACGAGATCGCGGCCGTCGCGATGGAATGACCCGCCGGGCCGAGCCGGCTACTTCGCCCTCAGTACGCGTCGGTAGACATCGGCCACGCCGGCCGCCATGCTGCGGTCGGAGAACGTATCGGCGTGACGCTTCCGCGCCGTGGTGCGCAAGGCGTGCCAGTCGACTTCGCCGCGAACAACTCGCCCGATCGCCCGGGCCAGCGAGCCCGGGTCGCCCGGCTCGGCCAGCAGGCCGTCGCGACGATCGCGGATCGCCTCCGGAACGCCTTCCACGCGCGTGGCCACCACCGGCACGCCGGCCGCCATCGCTTCCAGGACGACCATGGGCAACCCTTCGCCGAAGAGGCTGGAGAGCACGAACAGGTCCATCTCGGCCAGCTCGCGATCCACGTCCTCGGTGAAACCGGTCCAGTCGATCGCGTCGGCCAGCCCCAGCTTCTCTGCCAGAAACTTCACCTCGCGCTCGTACTCGGGCGTCTCGAATCCGCCGACCGCCCGAAGCCGCACGGGCAACCCTTGCGCCCGAAGTTCGGCCAGGGCTTCCAGCAGGACTTCCATCCCCTTGCGAGGGCGGAAGAGGGCGACGGTTCCTAGGGTCCACTCCTCTTTCGCCATGCGGGTTGAACGAGGTGGCTGGCGTCGGGCGGAGCCAGCCCCCGGCACACACGACGAACCGGGAACGCCGTTGCGAACCACCGACACCTTGCGATTGGAGAAGCCCAGCCCGCGCACGTGGTCCGCAAGGCTTCCGGAGACGGCGATCAGGGCCGACGCCGCCCGCATGCCCAACCACTCGACCAGGGCGTTGAGCCGGTTCCGCCCCTCGTGCGTCGAATCCCGCGACGTGGGGCTGTGGACGTGATACACCAGCGGCACGCCCGTGATGAGCGACGCCAACGCGGCGATCAAGAGCGTGCGGGGCGTGTGGGCGTGCAAGATCCGGTAGTCGCCTTGGCGGACGATTCGCACCAGCCGGCCCACGCTCCGCAGGTCCCACCGGCCCCGCATGGCGATCTCATGGACCGGGGCCTCCCGGCACTTCCGCACCTCGGGGAACCGCCCCGGCTTCAGGCAGACGAACCCGACCTCGAACCCCTGCTCCGCAAGCGACCCCGCCAGCAGATCCTGCACCCGCTCCGCCCCGGCGTAGTGCTCGCCGTTGATCACGTGCAGCACGCGCACGGCGGCCGATTCCCGCCTCGTCTTGGGGGTGTCGTCCAGCTTTGCGGGCGTCGGTTCGAGGACGGCGGTGGTCATGTGCGGGCGTCTCAGTGTTTTGTCGGACCAGCGGGCTGCTGCGAAGCTTCGGCGTCATGCGTAATCAGGGCAAGGCGTGTGCCGTCAGACGGCCGTGCCGGCGGCGTCATTTTGCGGGGAGCCCTAACTCTTGAAATGACGGATAGTTGCGACGAATGGCCTTCCGTCGATCGGCGTTTGTCGCCGGACTGACAACGGCCCGTGATGACGTAAGGCACTCACGCGTGCCGAAACGCAACGCCTGTTGCGTTTCGGAGACAGCGGCTCGGGGTGGCACGCGATGCGTCAATCCGCTCGACGGCGGCCGGAGTGCAAGTCGCGCTTTGCGGGCTTCAGCGGTGGCGGCGGACGCCGTCGGCTTGGT
>CAZDHR010000045.1:0-26217 GCA_964505295.1 uncultured Planctomycetaceae bacterium | reverse complement strand
CAGTCGTCTTCCGGGAGGCCTTTGCAGAAATCGGGTGGCGGGGCGGGGGGTCGGAACCGGCGAGCGAAATTCTCGGCGTATTGCTCGAACGCCCGCTGCTCCCCGTAAAAACGGTTGCCGAACCGCTCGTTGGTCTCGATCCACTTCCGGCAGGCGGCGGCCGGGTCTTCCGGCCCCGCGAACTCGACTCCCCGCTGCTTCGCTTGACGCGCGAGGGCGTAGTAGCGGTTCAGCCAGACGTGATCCAGCGGCATGCGCTCGCGCGCGATCCGTTCGGTGAGGGCGGGGTCGCCGGCGACCGCCTCGGCCGCCCGATCGAAGAGCCGCGTCGCCTGGTTGAGCACGTCGAGCGTCAGCCACGACGACGTGTCGCTCATGCCGCAGCGAAGATACGTGCCCGACTGCTCCACCGCTTCGTGCACCAGGTCGAGGTACTCGAGGACGTGCGGCGCGGCCGGTCCGTAGTAGCCTTCGACGAACTCGCGGACGAGCGCCTCCTGATCGCGCGACGGGTCCCACATGAGATGCGCGAGGATCCAGGTGCGCAGCCGGAGGAAGTCGCCGGTGGTGCTGTAGGCGTCGCCTTGCTCGAACAGCCCGAGCGTCTTGTTCTTCACGAAGAAGCGCACGTCCTCGGCCAACGCCCGCATATTGGGGTGCGGCAGCAGGAAGTTGTGGAAATTCGTCACGTAGTTCCACACGTAGAGTTGGGGCGAGATCGCGCTCCACTGCTCCATGTCGCGGCGGAACTTCTCGTTTTGCGGCCCCGTGCCCAGCGGCTGGGAGAACGAGCACTCGATGCTGCACAGGCGCACGAGCACGTTTCGCCGCGGCCGGACGTGCTTCGGCGCCTGACGCGTGTACTGGTACGCCAGCGTCTCGACGAGCACTTCGGGAAACTCCTTCTCGACCTCCTCCGCCACGGCGTTGACGAAGTGGACGAGCGGCCCCGAAGGCGAGCCCTCGCGCGCTTCGAGCGCCTTGCAGTCGGCGCACTGGCACCGGCCGTGCCAGTCGTTCTGGCTGACCGAGATGATCCGCGGATCGTCTTCGGCGTGGAGCCGCTCGAGTACTTTACGGGCGAACTCGCGGCGCATCGTCTCGTTGGTCAGGCAGAGCTGGGTCCGATCGGCCGAGCGCTTCCCCGCGATCTCCGAATACCAGTCGGGATGGTCGGCGAAATACGCCTCCGGCGGCAGAATGCGGAAGAACGTGTGACACCAACCGATGATTTTCATCTTGCCGCCGTACTCGGGCGCAATCTGCATGAAGTGCCCGTTCAGCTTCAGCCGGACGGCGAACGGGCCGTTGAAGGCGTCGCGATAGAACGCCTCCCGGGAGATGAGCGGCGGCGCGTAGACCGTGTCGAGCTCGGGGATCGCGAGCGTCGGCTTCTTCGGGAGTGTCGATTCGGTCGACGTCCACCAGCGGCACCCGACCGTCTCCTCCAGAAACGTGTACACGGCGTACAGCGTCCCCCGCGGCGGGCGCCCGGCGAGCACCAGCTTGTCGCCCACCGTCTTCAGGCAGATGCCGTCGTGGCCGAGCTCGGCGAACGGGACGTCGGGGACCAGTTGCCTCGCCCGATCGGAAACGCCGACCACGATCTGGGGCGCAGCCGCGTCGACCTCCCCCTCACGGCGAATCGGCAGGTTCGCGCCGGTCACCTGCGCGAGGTGTTCCTGCAACTCGCGGGCGGCGGTTTGCTCCGCCGTCGTGGCCCGCTCCGGCAGGACGATCACGTACCGGGAAGTGCCCTCGGTGGTCAGAGAGAGGGCCGTCGCGTCCGTGGTGCCGGACCACAAGCCCACACACATTACCGCAGCCACCCATTGCATGGAACGTCTCCTTGTCGGCGGTCGCCCGGCGGAACGTGAACCGTCGAGCGGATGGAACGAAACCCCATGTAGCTCGCCGGAATCTCGTGACAATAGTTTGTTCCACGAAAAATCGAGGAGTCCGTGCGCTGGATGAGCGCGCGGGGCATCGCCAACCGGCCTTCCCTGCGCGCGCCTTGGGCTTGCGTTCAAACGAGAATCACGACGCGCTTGGCGAGATTCTACCGAGCTTGCCGGCCTGCTATTTCTTCCGCGGCGCTCGCCCCACCACTTCGAAGGGGACGGCCGGCATGAGGCCGAGCGACGTGCGCCGGGGCTGGGGCTCGGGACTCGCTTCGGTGGGAGCGGGGGTATACTCCCGGAAGACCTCGAAGATCAGGTTCCCTCGCTGGCCCGACTTGACCTTCTCGGCGTCGGTGGCGAGCAAGACGCCCAGGCCCAGCGCCTCAGGGGATACCTTCTCCACGGTGATGCCGTCGGGCGCCTCGCGCAGCGCGACGACGAGATCCTGTGTCGAGACGTTCTTCGCCGTCAGAACTGTGCCCAGGAGGGTCGTTTCGCCCAGCTTCAACTCGACGCGATTGACCGGGGGGAACGCTAACGGGACCTTGGGGGCCGGCTTGCCGCTGAGCACGATGGCCCACTGCTCGGCGGGCACAATCTGCCGCCAGAGAAACGCCTGCATCATGTCCTCCGACGGTTCGACCGGACGCACGATCTTCACCCGACTGCCTCGCCCGCGCACCGAATGACCGTCCATCTCCAGAAGAACGGGCTCCGAGCTGGCGGTCGGCGGCACCGTCAACGTCAGCGGCATCTTCTCCACGTCGCTCGGCACCACCGTGCCGCTGATCCGGAATCCGGGAGGCGGGTCGACCAGCGAAAGCTCGATATCGCCGTGGTAGTCTCTTCTCAAGGCATGCACGGTGATCGGCACGGTCGCCCCAGGCCGGGCGATGATGCAGGACGGCACCACGCGCAAGACGAAATCGGGAACCGGGGGCCTGATGTACAGCCGGTAGATAAAATCCTCTCCGCCCGTCCGCTGCGCGTCGCTCAGTTGCAGATAGTACGGGCTCTGGCCCGACAAGACGACCGAGAGCCGGGAATCGGCGTGGTGGGTGATCAACGGCTGGGCCTTGTCCCAGAAATCATCGTTGAACCCGACCTCTTTGCCGGTGGCGTCGGTCAGGGTGAGCGACGAATCGACCGGGGAGCCGGCCCGGCGCCCGTAGACCTCGGCGACGAGCTTCCCGTGCGCATCGAACTTGAACACGTCCCGGTCGTCCGGCTTGTCGATGCGGCCGTTGACGATGATCGGGAGCGTCACCTCCTGGGCCGTTTCCCGCCCGTCGTTCGGCTCCTGGTCGAGCACCTCGGAGGTCATGTCGATCCGCAGGGGGAAGCGAATCGAGACCTTGTCGTTTTGCGGAATGGAATACCAGCGGATGGGGCGGTTTCGGTTCACCACGGCGCGGACGTTCAGACCGGTATCCACGAGATTCCAACCTTGGAGCTCCACGTCGACCTCCGTGCCGGCGCGAGCGCCCAGGGGGAAGATACCGGTCACAAAAGGCAGCTCGCCCAGCGTGATGCGGTAGACGAAATCCTCGCGTCCGCGGTAGATGGAGTCGTGAATCTCGACTATGTACTCGCCGTCTTCGGGGACCTCGTAGTAGATCACCGGATCCTGCCGGTAATAATAGGCGCCCGCGTAGGCCACTTCGTTGCCCTCGGCGTCGTAGAGCGCCAGCACGGCCTGGAACCAGCCGGGTACGGCGTCGGCGAGGTAGGGCATCAGTTCCCGGGCGGCGGCGCTGATGACCAGGCGGGTGCCTTTACGGGCGGTGAAGGAGAACCGGTCGACGTCGCCGGGCATGATCTGCCCGTTCGCGATGACCGGAAGCGTGGAGCCGATCGTCGGATCGGGCTTCTCGTCGTTGGGTTCGGTCTCGAAGCGCTCGTCCCACTGGTCGACCTGAAACCAGATCGGGTTCGACATGGCGTCCGGGGTGATCACCCGCACCTCGCGCTTCCCCAGCTCGGCATCGCCTTCGATGGTGATCTTCAGCGTCAGCTCTTCGGCGATCTGGTCGTTGGGTTGCCGTCGGGGGTCGGCGTCCCGCTTGCGGTAGATCTCCATCTCTTTCAGAATTTCCTCGGTGATGGCCGCTTCCTTGTAGACCATCTCTTGCGTGACCCGGCCGGTCTTCCCCTTCTTCTTCAGGTCCTCCTCCATGCGCTCCCGTGTGAATCGGATTCTCTGGCTGAGCCCGATGTATTCCCCCCGTGTCATGGGCCGGTACCACTTGACCACCTCCGCCTTGACCCCGTTGCCGGAGATGTAGACTTCGCTCGTCTCCTTGATGTACTGGCCGCCGACGATGACTTCGAAATAGGTATTGCGCTGTCCGCCACCCGGGTAGACGTAGCCGACATGGGGGACCCGCGGCCCTCTTTGGGCCGGGAGGTTGGAAGTGGCGACGAACAGGGCCGCTACGGCCAGGATTGCCTGCCGTTGAAACCGTTTCATGATGCCCTCCGCGATCAAGTGATTTCCGTCAGGCGGCCCGCCATTTTCACTCCGTCTTCGGGGGCCGGGATCGCACGGACGAACTCGCCCATCGGATGCGGAAGGCCGGCGCCCGGATCGATGCCGAGCAGCTCGTAGATCGTGGCGATCAGATCGCTCGGATAGACGGGCCGATCCTTGACGTACTCGCCTTTCGACGTGGAGGCGCCGACGACCTGGCCGCCCTTGAATCCCCCGCCCGCCACGACCGCCGAGAACACGTGGCCGTAGTGATGGCGCCCGCCATTCCAGGGCGAGCTCCAGTCGACCTTGGGCGTGCGCCCGAATTCGCCGGTCCACCAGACGATCGTGGTGTCCAACAGCCCGCGGTCCGACAGGTCGGAAAGGAGCGTGGCCATGCCCTTGTCCATTTCCGGCAGTTTCCGGCGCATCGTCGGGAAATGATCCTTGTGCGAGTCCCAACCGCCGTAATTGATCGTGACGTACTTCACTCCCTTCTCGACCAGCCGGCGCGCGACCAGGCAGGCCTGGCCGAACGTGGTTCGGCCGTAGCGCTGCCGGAGCGCGTCGTCCTCTTCGTTGAGGTCGAACACCTTGCCCGCGTCGCCCAGGATCAGATCGTACGCTTTCTCCCGGGCCTCCTTGGCGTTAGCCACCTGCGGATCTTTCTCCATGAACTTGCCCAGCGTGTTGACCCTCTGGAGCAGCTCGCGTCGCTGCTGCTGCTGCTCGTCCGAGATGCCGGGAGCGACGATGCCCTGCACGGCGAACCGGGCGGCGTTGGGGTCGCCGCCGGTGGCGAAGGGCTTGTAGCGGATCCCCATGAACCCGGCTTCCGAGAACCGGCCCTGGGGCTGGGTGATGACGATATAGGGCGGAATCAGGCTCTCCGACCCCTCCTCGAAGCCCTTGAACGCGGCGACCACGGCGCCCGCCGCGGGGTAGACAAGCCGGCCGCCGGGCATCCGGCCGGTCTGCGTCATGTAGGCGGCCGTCTCATGACTGAACACTCCGTGCGTCATCGAGCGAATGATGGAGTACTTGTCAGCCACCTTCGCCAGCTCCGGGATTGAATCGCCGACCCGAATCCCCTTGACGTTGGTCTCGAGCACGCCGGTCAACGGGCCGGTGTAATCGCTGCCCGCGTCCGGCTTGGGATCGAACGTGTCGGTGTGGGGCGGGCCGCCCCACAACCAGAGCTGGATGACCGCCTTGGCTTTCGCTTCGATCGGTTTCTTCTTCTCGCCCTCCGCCTTCGGAGAGTCTTTGGAGGCGGGGGCTTCCGCGGCCGGCTCGGCGCCGGCGCCCAGTCGCCCACCCGCCAGGACGGCGGCCGAACCGAGCACTCCGCGCCGGAGCGCTTCGCGGCGGGAAATCGGCCCGTTGCTCGAACCGGAGACGAACGGATTGCGTTTCACAGTCATGGTACCTCTCCCATTTTGTCCAACCGCATGAAACCGGCCCGTCAGGCCGGCGGTTCAGTGCCGAAAGATAAACTCCTCACTATTCATCAGCGCCCACGCCAAATCCTCCGCCCCCTGGCGCGAGTCGCACTGCCAGGAAACCTCGGCCTCCTCCGCCTTGGTTGGCCGGCGCGAGAGGATCGTCAGATACAGGGTCTCCGACATTTCGTCCGAAGGGGTCGACCTCAGGAGCTCTTGGATCTTGGGGCCCTTCCGGATCTTCTCCAGAATGTAGACCGAATTCAGCAGATGCAGCGCTTGCGCGGCCGTGAAGCGGTTGTTGCGCTCCGATTCCAGGCCCGTATCGCGCGGCGGACGCCCGAACAACTCCAACACACTGCTGGTGATGCTGCCGTCGGGCAGCGCGATCGAGCGCTGCTTCACCGGAATGAACGTAAAGGGCTCGGGAATCATGCTCAAATAGAATTCCGTCGTCCCCGTAATCTGGCACAAAGCGTCGACGAGCACCTCCGCGTCCAACCGGCGGAGCGGATAGCAGGCGAAGTTTTCCGCGGCCTCGGGCCCTTCGCTTTTGGGAATGCACGAAAGCTGATACGTCTGGGAATTGAGGATCAAGCGGTACGTGTGCTTCAAATCGTAGTCGGCCCGCACCAGCTCTTCCGCCAGCCAGTTCAACAGCTCGATGTTTTGCGCCGGGTTGTCCGGCCGAATGTCGTCCGGCTCGTGAACGATGCCGCGCCCCAGCAGCCAATACCACACGCGGTTGACGATGTGCCGTGTGAACCAGGGATTCTTGGCGTCGATCAGCCAATCGGCGAACACCTCCCGCGGATCCTGCCCCGGCGGAAGCTCGCACGCGGTTCCGTCGGGAAAGACCGGCTTGGCCGGCGGGGCGTCCGAATCGCCCTCCCTTTTGTGGGGGTCGAAGACGACAATCTCCTCCTTCCACTCGCGCGTCGGCTTGAAGCCGACCTGCGAGAAGAAGACGGCCATGCCCTCCAATCGCTCCGGCGGCCACTTCTCCGCGCGCGCTCCCATGAACGCCAACGCGACCACCTGCGCGATGGCCTGCGGCTCTTTGCTTTGCAGGGCCCGATAAAAGTTGACCTGGGGCGTCCGGAAATTACTGCCGCAGGAGCAAAGCAGCTCTCGGACGAACTGGTCGTAAGGCATGTTGTCGCGGAGCGAAGCCTGAATCCAGCGGTGGTACGCCTGCGCCGCATTGGGCCACAGGTTGACGGGGAACTCGGCCTTGATGCGAAACGAGTCGCTCCAATTCATCGCCCAGTAGTCGGCAAACTCCGGCCGCTCGAGCAGCTCGTCGATCAGCTTGGTTCGTTTGTCGGGGTCTTCGTCGTCCAGAAAACTCCTTGCTTCCTCGGCGGTGGGCAGCGTGCCGATCGCGTCGAGATAGACGCGTCGGACGAAGGCCCCGTCGGAGCACGGGTTGGCCGGCTCGATCTTCAACTCCTTCAGCTTGGCGAACACCAACTCGTCGATCTTGCTCCGAGGAGTCAGCTCTTCCTCGACTTCGTAGGGATTCGTGGGCTCAAACTGTTTGTTGAACGCGTCGTCGAAGGACAGCCCGGCATCCCCCTCCGACGACGCGTCGCGCCCCGTCGAGCGCCCGAGAAGCCGCACGGCGAACGTCTGCTCGTCGCTGTGCGCCTTCGGCCCGGCGGCCCGCACCTTGACGACCATCTCGTACGTGCCCGGCTCGTGCTTCTTGGTCGTGGCCCAGCAGAAGACCCCCGTCTTCTCATCGAACGTCGCACCGGGTGGGGCACCGCTCAGGCTGTACGCCAGTTGGCCCCGATTGAACCCCGCACGGCGGATGGGAATCTTCATCCGCAACTCGTCGCCCTGCGTGATCTCCTGATCCTCGATCGGCAGGATCACCAGCGCCCTCGAGTCTTGCGTCACCATCCACGCCACCGCTCCCGCCAGGGCCAGCACGACTGCCGGGATCGCGCCCAATTGCGCCCAGGTGACCCAAGCCGGTTTCTTGCGCGAATATCGGCTGTATCGCGGAGCCGACTGGCCGAGGTCGAGTGGAACGCCGTCGTCTCTCGTCTCTCTCAATTCTTGAACCATCCGGGCTTTCCCTTGCGTTCAGACGGAAGGCAATCCGGGCTCAGCACCAGGCGACGTCGGAAGACGGGGGTGCAGGTTCGAGTGACCGGGGTGTATCGCCAGTGAGTCTCCAGAAACCCAGCGCCCTGCGGGATCGCTTCGCTCCACCACAGCCACCCGGATCGGATCTTCCGACAAACCCCAGAGCCTATTGTACCACTCCCCTCGCGTGGGCGTCCATGGCTTTGCAGCGGCCAGATTTCCCCCGATCTTCCTTAAATCGCATGTTTTCCACGGGTTCCGGCGCCGGGACCATCCGTCAACCAGTCCGGGGGGCAGACTGTCCGGCACCTCCCCCTTGTTGATGACCACAAAGTCCACCCTGGCGGGGTACGTCGGAGGCTGTTCGACAGGCCGCCCGGCCCACGCCGCGTTGCCTGATTGCCGTAAACCTTTGCCTTATGTGGACTTATGCACTTGCGCCATGGCGGGCGGGACACAAGGTCCATTCCCCGCGTGGAGGTTTCGGGAGCCGTCGGTGCCCCGCTCCCCGTCGTACGCCCGCCGGGCGAAGGCAGACGCGGCGACCGGGTCGGCCGCGTCGAGGGGGCGTGGTTGCGAACGGCCGGTCTGCGCCGAGCCGATCACCCGTCAACGATTTCGGTCCCTTGCGGCCACGTGTCTTGCGGCTCATACCCCAACAGGTCGCGTGCCGCGGAGATGTCAAAACGGACTCGCTTGAAGGGCTTGCTGGTGGCAAAGACCACGGCGTGCTTGACGTCCATGGGGGCTTCCACGGCACAGGCGAAGAACCGGCCCGCGTCGCCGGGGCTGAAGTAGACGTCCTTCCCCTCGTCATTTTGCGCCAGCTCTTCCGCGTGCGGTTTGTCCCGCGGACACCAGCCGAGCCGGGCCACGATCACGCTGAGGCCGTGGACGTGGGCGTAGACCTGCCCCGCGACTTCCGCCAGGACCTTGGCCGAGCCGTACCAGTTCCTCGGGCTCAGCGGCATTTCCGGCGTGATCGGCCAGGGGCCCTCGTGCCCCATCACCACCTGTCCCGTGCTGGCAAGAATCACTCGGCGGACACGGGCCCGCCGGGCGCTCTCCAACACGTGGTAAAGACCGATGATGTTGTTGGGCAGCAGTTTGCCGAGAAAATCGTCCTCGTCCGGCGTCGCCGCCAGGTGAACCACGGCCTCCATCCCCTCCACGGCTTTGCCCACCTGCGAACCGTCGGAGACGTCGCCTACGATCGCGTCTTCAACCCCAGGCGACGGGCGGACGTCGAACGCCCGAACCTTGTGCCCGCGTGCCAGCAGCCCTTCGCACGCCGCTTGCCCCACGCGTCCCGCGGCCCCCGTGACCAAAACCGATATCGGCTCGCCCATGTGCTCGCTCCGCTCCCGCGCGGCACCATCCACAAGAAAAGAAGAACTCCACACATGCCATTGTCGCTGCCGGCCACTCGCCTCGCAAGCCTGCGCAGGATCAGGCGCGATGGGCGAAGAGCGGGCGCCGAATGCTGAGAGGGAAATGGAGCCTATCATCGTCTTCAGGCTTCATGATACGCCCGCCGCGGCTTGCCAATCGCTTCCCAGGCGAGCCGGCCGGTACGCAGTCGGCAAATCGGGTTTACGGTGGTGACGGTCTCATCTCGTGCGGGAAAGCCGAGGGGCCGGTTTCGCGGCCGTGTTCCGTCGGTTATGCTCAATATGCGAAGCGAAGTCCGAGTCAGGCGCCGTCGCACGGCCGCCGGAAGCCTTGTTTCTCAGAAAGACCGACCAATGTTCGCGCTCCGACCGCGTGTTGCACCACGGATGTCGCTAGCCGCCTTGCTGCTGATTTCCGTGCCGCAGGTCGCGCTGGCCGCCTCGGGCTTCGACTCCGCGGCAATCCGCCGCCGGCTCGACCAGGCCACGCCGGGCGACACGATCCGACTGGCCGCCGGGACCTACACGATCACCGAAGCGATTCGGCCGAAATCGGGCATCCGCTTCCTCGGAGCAGGCCAGGAAAAGACGATCATCCGCTTCGGCGGAGAAAAGCCCGACGTGCTCCTCCGCATCGCCGGGTGCGACGACGTGGAGGTCGCCCATCTCACGCTCGACGGCGGCGACAACCCGTTGGTCGCGCAGGGGATCCTCGGGACAAGCTCACGGCGCGTGAAGATCCATCACGTCACCGTCCGGAACCTGGCCAAGTCGAAGACCTGGGGCCCGCACGGCATCCTGTTCAACGGCCACAACCCCACGCGCGAGAACGGCGTCACGGACAGCGAGATCTCCGACTGCCTCGTCGAGAACATCGCCCCGGACGCGAAGTTCGGGGGCGGCATCCGCGTCGCTTGGGGATCGTCGCGCAATCGCATGCTCCGCAACGTCATCCGCAACACGGGCCGCGGCGGCATCTTCGCCAACGACGGCTCCCACGACCTGGTGATCCGCGAAAACACCGTCACGGGCTCCGGGGGCGAGGGGCTGGGCATCGAAGTGTGGGGACACTCCGACCGCGCCGTGATCGAGGACAATCGCATCGACCATTGGCTGAGCGTCGGTGGGTGCGACTTCTGCGCGGTCCGCCGCAACGTGGTCGCCGACCAGGGCGGCCCGACCAAGTCTTACGGCCTGGAGATCATCGGCTCCTACCAAGTCGTCACCGACAACGTCGTCGGCGAGGTCCAGGGCATCGGCGTCTCCGTCTCCGCCAAGATGCCCAAAAACTACCACTTCTACGCGCGAAACACGATCCGAAGCTGCTACCACTGGGGCGCGCAGCTCCAGGGCGAAACCGGCGGCAGCGCCTATTACTACTTCTATCGTTGCAAGTTCCTCGAGACGCTCGTGGGCCACCCGTCCGTGAGATACCAGGGCGCCGAGGGCAACGGGTTCCGCACCAACGGGAACGTGAAGCACCTCGTCTTCGAGGAGTGCGCGTTCTCCGACAACGGCAAGCTCGGGCTCCAGCTCGGCGGGCCCGACGTCGATTCCCTCTGCTTCGTGCGGTGCGAGATCAAGAACAACAAGCGGGGCGCCGTTGTGGGGCCGCGCGACTACTCGCGCCTGGAATGGGTCGATTGCTCCGTCGAGGGAAACGGGAACGACACGCTCCCGCCAGCCAAACCGTTCCCCGCGCCCCCGCCCACGGCCTCGTTCGAGGTGGCTGCCCAGCCCCGTGTGGGCGAGCCGGTCGCCTTCGCCAGCACGTCGAAGGCCGCCCGAGGCAGGATCGCCGCCGTGATGTGGGACTTTGGCGACGGCGTCCCCGCGGTCGAGCCGCGGGCCAGCCACACCTACCACAAGCCGGGCGATTACCGCGCGACGCTCCTCGTGTGGGACGACGAGGGGCGCGGGGCAAGATCGGAGAAGCTGGTCCGCGTTGCCCCGTGAGATCAGGCCAAGGGATGGAACGAGCCGACGCATAATACGTAACTCCTGTAGCAGGCACACGGCGTGTGCCGTCCGCCGGTTACGGCACACGGCGTGTGCCTAGGGGCGGCCGAAGAATAACTTCCCGGTTTCACTCTCTGGTTCGGGCGGGTTGGAATGGTGGAGTGGTGGAATGATGGAGTGTTGGAATGCCGTGGTATCTACGATTCCTGTTCGGCCGGTTGGTCGTGTACTCCATCATTCCAACACTCCATCATTCCATTACTCCACCGTTCCACCAGAGAACCGGTAACTTGTTGATCGCCCGCCCCCTACTACTCCCAAGTTCTCCAGGAGCACCCGCCATGCACGACCCTACCTCACGACGCTCGTTTTTGAGAAGCGCCGGTCTCGGCGCCGCCGCGTTGGGACTCGCCTCGGCCGTCCAGGCCGCCGACAAGCCGAAGATCCAGGGATTCGAAGAGGAGAAGGCCGGCGAGAAACCGGCGAAAGCGTGGAAGCCCGTCTCCGATCGGAAGATCCGCATGGGGATCGTCGGATACGGCGTGTGCCGGTTCGGCGCACAGTTCTCTTTGCAGCATCACCCGAACGTCGAAGTCGTCGCCGTCAGCGACCTGTTTCCGGACCGTTGTCAGGAGTTGGCCCGCCAGTGCAAGTGCGAGAAGACCTATCCTTCGCTCGAAGAGATGGTCAAGGACGACTCGATCGAGGCGATCTTCTGCGCCACCGACGCGCCGAGCCATGCCCGTCATTGCATCTTGGTTCTCGAGCACGGCAAGCACGTGTCCAGCGCGGTGCCGGCCGTCTACGAGCATCTGGAAGACGCCGACAAGCTGTTCGAGGCGGTCAAGAAGTCGGGCCGGAACTACATGCTCTTCGAGACTTCGTGCTACCACGCCGACCTCTACGCGATGCGGCGGATCTACGAAGCGGGCGGATTCGGCGAGCTGGTCTACAGCGAGGGCGAGTACTTCCATTACGCCTGCTCGGTGATCGCGTCGTACAAGGACTGGCGGATCGGCATGCCGCCCCAGTATTACCCGACGCACTCGAACGCCTATCACACGGGCGTCAGCGGCGGGAGCTTCACCGAGGTTTCCTGCATGGGGATGCCCAGCATCCGCGACGAGTTGCAGCCGGCGAACAACCGGTACAAAAACCCCTTCGGCACCGAGATCGCCCTGTTCCGCACCAGCGAGGGCGGCATGTCGCGGATGGGCGTAAGCTGGGACACGCCGGGCTACGGCGGCGAGGTCGGCCGGGTCCGGGGGCAACGGGGCACGATGGTCGGGATGAACTACCAAGGTCTGGAAAAGAAGCTGCCGGACCTCGCCCGCCCCCCCCTTCCACCCACGGTACAAGCCGGCGGACACGGCGGCTCGCACGGCCACCTCGGCCACGAGTTCGTGATGTCGATCCTCGAGAACCGCAAGCCGTTGATCGACGTCGCCTGGGGGCTGAACATGAGCGTGGCCGGCATCGTGGCCCACCAGTCGGCCCTCCGGGACGGGGAACTGATGAAGATCCCGCAGTTCGCCATGAAGGTCGCGTAATACAGGCCGTGACGGGGGCAGGGCCCCACGAAGCCCGCAAGGGCTTGCCAGCAGCAGGGGGCCCGCGCGAGGTTGTCTCTCGTATTCTCTCGGAGGGTTTTGCGATGACGAGGTCGTCCGTAGCGGTTGCCGTGATTGCCTGGCTCGGGGCGTTGCCCCTGGCGGCCGATGAAGCGGATTTCCCCGTGGTTCTGGAGAACCAGGTCCTGGAGCTTCGGGTGCAGCGGTCGCCGGTGCCTCACGTGGGCCGGCTCGTCCACAAAGCGAGCGGGACGGCCGTCGTCGCCGGGCCGCGGGATCACGACCTGTTCTCTCTTACGCTCAAGAAGGACGACGGCACCTCGAGGACCCTGGCCGCCGGCGCGGCGAAGAAATCGAGCGCCACCGTGGCGGAGAGCAAAGGGGACCGCGTCGTGACGATGGAGTGGTCCGACTTTCCCGAGGTCGACGTTTCGGTGCGGGCGACCGTTCGCTGCGCGCCCGGCGAGCCGTTGCTCGTCTGGTCGATCGAGGTCGACAACCGCTCGGGCTGGCCGATGACGCGGGTCCGTTTTCCTCGCATTGCGGCCGTTCCGGCGATCGGCGAGGCGGAGGATGATTTCCTCGTGCTCCCGGCCCTGCCCGGCACGCGGATCGACAACCCGGCGGCGACGTGGCCCTCGGGCTACACGGTCGCGCTCCCCTACCCCGGCTCGCTCTCGGCCCAGTTCCTCACGTTCCAGGACCGCACGGCAGGCGTCTATCTGGCCAGCCGCGACGCGGCCGGGCATCCGATGGCCTGGTGCGTATCACGGCGCGGGGAAGAGTTCCTGCTGTGGCACGAGTTCACGCCGCTCGGGAAACCGGGCGAACGTTGGACGAGCCCCTATCCGGTGGTCCTTGGCGTAACGCAAGGCACGTGGCAGGAGTCGGCCGACTTGTACAAGCAATGGGCGGTCAAGCAGCCGTGGTGCGAGAAGACGCTCGCCCAACGCGACGACGTGCCCGACTGGTGGAAGGCGGGGCCCGACGTCCACGTGTGCGAAGTGCGCACGTACGACCGAGAGCGCACTTGCAGCGGCTCCTACTACCCAAAGCTCCTGGGGCATCTGCAAACGTTTCGCGAGAAGATCGACGGCCCGATCGTGCCCATGCTGGCCGGCTGGGAAAACCACCGCCGCTGGACCGCCGGCGACTACTTCCCCCTCTTCGACGAGCCCCAAGCCAAGCGAGTGATCGCCGAGCTGCGCCGCGAGGGCTTCCGGCCGTTCTTCTTCCTCTCCGGGCTTTACTACACGTTCGACAACGAAGGCCGAGACGGCTCGCCGATCCCCTCTGCCGAGAAGTACGCCTCGCACTTCGTCGTGGATGAGAAGACGGGCGAGCCGGCCGTCTATACGCTTAACGAGAGCAATCCGGCCGGCACGTGGAAACGCCACTCGTATCAGTTCTGCGTCGCCGACCCGGCCACCAGGGAGTTCTTCTGCGACGTGGTCGACCGGGCCCATGCCCTGGGCGTCGACGTGCTGCAAATGGACCAGACCGTCAGCGGTGCCGGCGCCGTCTGCTACTCGGACCGCCACGGCCACGCGCCGGGGCCCGGCATGTATCCGACCCGGGCGTTCTACGATCTGTTGCAGGCGATGCGGAGCCGGGGGAAGACGAACACGCCGGACTTCGTCCTCTTCCACGAAGAGCCCCACGAGCAGTTGATCCCCTACCTCGACGGCTTCCACGTCCGCGAGTATTACGCCAAACGTTGGTACCGCGGCTATCGCGGCGCCGTGGGCATCCCGCTCTTCTCTTACCTGTACCACGAATACGCCATCGGCTACGGCGGCGACAGTGCCGGGCTGAGCGCCCACAACAGCCGCCACAACGTCCGGGCCCATGCCATGAACCTGGTCGCCGGACGAACGCCGGGCGGATCGGTCTGGTCGTCGCATCAGAACATGTTCGACGCCCACCCGGATCAGATCGCCATCCTCCGCAACCACAGCCGGCTGCTGAAGACCCGCGCCCGGGAGTTCCTCATGCTCGGCAGAATGCTCCATCCGTATGAGCTGGAAGTGCCGAAGATCACGTTCCAGTGGTCCACCCGGGCTGGGGAAGATATCCGAAAGCAGACCACGGAAGACCCGGCCGTGCTGACCAGCTCCTGGCAATCGCCGGCGGGGAAGGTTGGCCACCTGTTCGTCAACATCTCCGAGGAGCCCCTGCCGCTGGTGGTTTCGGTCAACACGCGAAACGCGCCGGGCTGGGCCCGGTGCGACGTCGAGGTCTTCAACTCCCGGGAAGGCGACGCGTTCCACCCCCTCTGGCAGAACACCGCCCTGCCTCGCGATTTCTCCCGGCAGATCGAGCCGCTGGAAGTCGTCTTCCTCGAAATCCGCCCAGCGGCCGGCTGAAGCTGAGGGCGACGTGCCAAGCCCGCAGAAAGGCCCCGGCACGACGCCGGAAGCGGTGGCTCGATTCGAGCTCTGCCGCGAGACCCGGGAGCGCGTCGCCGACTTGGTCCATCGAGAGAAGACCAGCGGCCTGACGCGCGAAGAAACCTCTGAGCTTGATCACTACGTGAAGATCGAGCATTTGATGCGCCTGGCCAAGGCCCGGGCTCGAACCCTCTGCTCCCAATGACTAGCGTGTTTGGTTTGCGGAAGTTGTGGTGAATGAGCCAAGTTTTGGAGGGCAGTGCACCTGGAACGTCCCTCGCTCATCGATGGGACCATGGAAGAGGCGAAGGGTGGGCGCAACCGCGCGAGCAAGTCGGCTTCAGCCGACGGACTGTCTGCCACCAGCTTTAGCTGGTGGCATACTACGGGTCGGCTGAAGCCGACTGATTTCGGCAGCCGCGCGAGGCGCGTTGGCACGCCACAATGCGCACAGGGAAGTCGAGTCTCTGAAAAACCAGTGGTCGGTCCGAGGCGCCAGTGCACGGGCAAGATACCCGTGGCACCCCGCGCGTCTCACCCGGATATCTCCACCAAAACCATGTCGAGCGGGGCGATCCGGAGTCGGACCTTCGGCGACGGGTGCTTGCGATCCCCGCCTTGTGTGCTCACTTCGCGGATCGTGGGCCGACTGCCCTCGGCCACGAGCGGCGTGAGGTCCACGTCCAGTTCGTGAGCCTCCGGCTCGGAGTTCACCAGCACCACGCCGACGCGGCCGTCGTCGAGGCTCCAGACTTCGTGCGAGACGGCCGGCACGATCAGCTTCCGCTGCCTGTTGCCGCCGGCGCCCCATGAGAGCTTGCGCTCGGGGATGTCCAGCGCCAACGGACGCTCCATCCGGCCCCAGACGAGGTAATCGTGGGCGAACGTCCGGTAGCCCGTCATGCAACGGGTGAAGAGCGTCATGAACTGCTCGTGTTGCTCCGTACGCATTCCGCGCAGGTTCTGCGGCGGCACGAGCCCCGGCATCTGCCCGATCGTGAACCCCTTGGCCAGGCTGTAGCAAGGCCGACCGGCCGACTTCCACGGATAGAACGCGGCCCAGCCGATCAGGTTCTCATGGTACAAATACATGAACAGGGGCACGGACCGCGTGGCGGGCGCGACGACCGGCCATTCCGGCGTGATGCCGAACGGCCGCGACTGGCACAGATTCAGCCACGGCAGATACAGCTCGTTCGGCTCCTCCATCGAGAGCATGAAGTCGGGGTCCAACGGGCGGCAGGCGTCGGAGATCCGCTGGTAGAGATCGGCCAGGGCCAAGTGCACCCACCGCCCGTGGCCCGGCGGATGACCGTGGTCGCGGGCCCAGCAGACCGAGGCCGCATAGGCGCCGCTGCATTCCTGGTCGAAGTGGATCACCGAGTAGCCGTTTTCGACGAAGTACTTCGACTGGTCGACGATCGTGCGCTTGGCGAAATCGGTCGCCCGGCACATCCGCGACCACTCCCGGCCTCGGTAGTCGTCCTTCTTCGTCGACGTGCCGACGTACGGCTTGCCGCTCGGGTCGTGCACCGCCCAGGGCGCGACCTCGCGATCGAATCGCTCCCGGCTGGAATACGTCTCCCGTTCGGGCGTGGTCCGCTCGATCGTCCATCGATAGCCGGAGAGCATGATCATGCTCCGCCCGCCGAGCCGCTTCGTCAGCTCGGCCGACGCGCGGAACGTGGCCTCGTCGGGCATGACCGGGAGGTACTCCTGCCCGCACCACGTCCCGTAGCGCTCGAAACCGCGATTGTTGGGCAACACCGGCGTGTCGAACCGCTCGGTGTAGTCCTTGAGGAACGCTTCGAGCTTCGAGGTGTCGCCGGGCGGCGTCAGTTGACGCGGGTTGTAGAACGTGACGATCGCCCCGCGGCGGAGCCAGTCGGGCGTGTCCTTGCGCGTTTGGACCTTTCGCTCGGCCCACGCTTGCCGCTCGGACCAGTGGCGGTAGATCTCGGCCGCGTCGTACCAGCTTGTGCCGCCACGGTTCGGGTCGCCGGCGAACGGGCCGAGCACGACCGGATAGGGCGGCCGGAGGTCTTCGCCCGGCACGGCGGGGGCCAGGTGCGTGATCGACAGGTGAATCTGGAACTGCGCGTCGACGGTGAACGCCTTGGCATAGCCTTCGGAATCGTGGCTGGCCACGTACAAGCCGGCCGCCGGGTCGCAGAACGCCATCACCTGACAGGAGAGCGAGCCGGGGTAGAACTGCGCGAGCGTGCTCTTGCCCGAGCGGAAGGTCGCCTTGGGGTCGTCGATCACGACGCCGTCGAAGACGGGATAGAGAAGCACGTCGTCGTCGCTTGCGTCGCCGAGCATCTCCGGGGCGTTGACGATCGGAAATTTGAAATGCGTGACGGCGGCGTCGCTTTGGTTGTCAACCGCCCCTCGGCACTCGATCATGCCGGTCGACGGGTTGACGCGATAGATCATGGTTACGGTCGCGCGTGCGTGCTCGGCGATGAAACGGCAGCCCAGATCGCCGAGCGGCTCGGCCCGGACCGACGTCGCCTGCTCTCCCGACACGGTCTCGCTCACGCCGTCCTTCCAGAACGTCAACTCGTAGGGGGGCTGGTTCTCGCTCGGCTCGATCAGCACACGCCCCGACGGCTTGTGGACCAGCCTGGCAATGGCCCCGGTCTTGAAGAACTGGGCCGTCCACGTTTCGGCGTCAAGCTCCGGGCCGTCGGGCTGGAGGGTCTGGGGATCGTACGGCTCGATCGCCACGCCGTCGATCCAGACGGTGCCCTTTGCCTCGCCGAGGAAGAAGTTGACTTTGCCGAACGGCTGCTCGCTGTTGCGCGCGCGAAACGGGAAGCCGAAGCGTTTCCACTCGGTATCGACCGGCACCGGGCGCGACACGCCGAGGTTCTCCCACGGCTTGTTCCGGTTCATCAGCACAACCCGCAACCCCGTCGGCTCCTCCCCTTTGGCGTAGAACCGCAGGACGTAGCCCTGGCCGGGCGTGAGCGACTCGTTCGCAAACTCGTGCATCAGTTGCAGCCGGTGCGCGGGGCCGTTGGTCGTGACGTTGATCTGGGCGGCCTTGCCCCCGGCGGGACCGTCCGACTCGACGGCAAGGAACTTGCCGCGTGCCTCCTCCTGCTGCGACCAACCCCAGCCTTCCGTGCCCTTCTCGAAATCGCCGTTCGGGAGGACTTGGGCACCGGCAAGCGCCGGGCAGCAAACCGCGAGGACCACGGGTAGCAACGTAATGCGATGACTCATCGACACCGGCTCCTTGGCAGGTCGGTTGAACGTCGCGCGTACGGAAAACGCACCTGGCGGCCTTCCGGCGACCCCTGCATCTTGCGGTACTCGGCCCGGATTTGCAAGTCGACTCGGGCGTTGTGAAACTAGGCGGGAGATGTTACAGATACAGGGGCCCGAACCGCCGAGGGTCGTCGATCAGTCGGCGTCCGCCATCTAGAAGGAGAAATCACGCATGTGTCGATTCCGAGCAGCCATCGTCGTCCTGATCCTGTTCGCCCCGGTCCCGTGGACGGCCTCGGGTGCCTCGCTCGACGGGACGTGGGAGGCCTGTTTCCAAGAGACCGACTCACCCCCGGGCCCCGACGCCGAGTGGAAATCGATCCGCGTGCCGTCGCTGGTCGGCCGGGTGGATGGGAAACCGTTCCTCTGGTATCGCCGGTCGTTCGAGGCGCCGGCGAAGGACGCCCGAGAGCGCCTGTTCCTCCGCATCGGCGCGTCGAGGTTCGTCACGACCGTGCTGGTGAACGGGACCGAGGTGGGCAGCCACTACGGCGGCTGGGAGCCGTTCGAGGTGGAGATCACCGGCGCCTGCAAGCCGGACGGGCCGAACCTGCTCCTCGTTCGGGTGCAAGACGTCACCGGCGTGATCGACCAGGACATGTCCGGCGCCCGGCCGCCGCGCGGCGTGCGCTACATCGATCAGGCGAAGGACACCTTGATGGCGCCGGTCGGCTCCCGATACTCGTACGTCGGCATCTGGCAGCCGGTGACGGTCTTCGCCCGCGGCGACGTCTTCCTCGACGACGTGTTCGTGAAGACCTCGGTGCGCCGGTCGACCCTCGAAGTGGACTACACGCTGACGAACCTGGCGGCCGAGCCGAAGACCGTGACGTTGGCTTCCCACGTGGCCGACACCGACGTGCGGCTGGGCGAGCGCGAGGTGACCGTGCCCGCCGAGTCGTCGTCGACCGTCACACTCGAGGCCGCGTGGGAGAAGCCGCGGCTCTGGGGCCCGGAAGATCCGCACTTGTACCACCTCGTCACCACGCTCGCCGAAGAGGAAGAGGGCGGCGCGCGGGACGAGCGGCGCGTGCGATTCGGATTCCGCGAGTTCTGGACCAAGAAGGACAAGCTGGTCCTCAACGGCACGCCGATCAACTTCCTGGCCACCGCCGGCCACCCCCGCGGCGAGCTCGACGCGGAGCTGAGCAAGGAGGCCGCGATCGACTTCTACGGCCGGATCCGCCAGGCGGGATGCGTGGCGATGCGTCTGCACGCCAACGTCTGGCCCAAGTGGTGGTACGAAGCGGCCGACGAGGTGGGCATGCCCCTGATTATGGAATCGGCCCTGTTCTGCTACGCCCGGGCCTACGCTCTGTCGAAGGATGAGTTCTGGAAAAACTACCACGACCATCTCCGGGCGATCCTCAAGGACCACCGGAATCATCCGTCGATCGTGATGATCAGCCTGGAAAACGAGATCCTCCACTGCGGCGGAAATCGCGTCCCGGAGACCGAGCACCGGCTGGCGGAGGCCGGCCGGCTGGTCAAGCGCCTCGATCCCACACGCCCCATCCTCTACGACGGCGACGCCGATCCGGAGGGCGCCGCCGACGTGGTCAACCTCCACTACCCGCTCGATTTCAATGAGCGGAACCTCTGCCCGACGCCGGCTACTGGCTGGAAACGGGGATGGAAGTGGGCGGCTGGCCGCGGGAGTTTTTCCAGTGGGATCGCACCAAGCCGCTCTACTTCGGCGAGTTCCTGCACGTCCAGCACTACCGCGAGCCCGATCCGTTCTCCGTGCTCATCGGCGACGCGGCCTACCTCGGCTACGACCAGGCGATGGCCCAGACGAAGGCCCTCGCCTGGGAGATGCAGATCGAGGCGTACCGGGCCTGCGGTGTTTCCGGCACGTGTCCGTGGACGCTCACCGAGACGGGCGACTTCCCCTCAGACGACAATCCGCGCTACCTGGCCGTGCGGCGGGCGTACGAGAAGAACGCGGCCTTCGTGCGAGAGTACGACACGCGGTTCTTCTCCGGCGAGAAGGTGGCGCGGACCGTGTACCTCTACAACGATACGCTGCACCCCGCGTCGCTCACGCTCGACTGGAAGCTTCTCGGGGATGGTTCGGCGGTCGATTCGGGCCGCCAACAGCACGATCTGCCGCCCGCCGGCAGAAAGGAGTTGAAAATCACCCCCACGATGCCCGACGTCGACGCGCCCACGCCGGTCTCGCTTTCTCTGGCCGTGCTCCGGGGCGACGAGCGGGTGTATGAGAGCGAGAAGCGGTACTGGGTGTTTCCCCGCCAGCTCCTCCAGCGGCTCCTTCACCTGCCCGAGGGAGTGCGCATCGCGATTTACGAAGGGGGGGACAAGACGATCGGCCGGGCCCTGGCCGATGCCCGCGTGACGCCCCTTCGCGTGGAAGACCTGACGAAGCTCCCCGACGTCGAGGTCCTGCTCATCGGGCCGCACGCCCTCGACGCCGCCAAGCCGGCCGATGGCCTGCCGGTCGTCGGCGGCCAGGCCGGACCGCGCCAGGCAATCTCGGCGTTCGTGCGCCGCGGCGGCTCGGTCGTCGTGCTGGAGCAGGACACCTACGAGCACGGGCTGCTGCCGGCGAGTCTCGTCGACCGGGGCGCCACGATCGCCTTCCAGCGGACCGCCTTGGGACCGTTCCCGCCCGACCCCACCGGCGCCTGGGATGCCCCTTTCCGCTTCTGGCGCGGCGATCACGTGGTCGCGCGCAAGACGATCCGGAAGCCGAGCCACGGGCGGTTTCGGGCGCTGGTCGACTCGGGCGGACCGGACGGGCTCGCCTACGTGGCCGTGCTGGAGCTGCTCGAAGGGCGGGGGCGATACCTCCTATCGCAATTGGCGATCGGCGAGAAGCTGGCCAGCGAGCCGATCGCCCAACTGACGCTACAGCACTTGCTCCGCCACGCGGCCTCGCCGCCCGACCCGCCCGCGCGCCTGGCCGTGGTCGGGGAGAGCCTGCCCCTGGCCGACCGGCTCCGCAATCTCGACGCGGTCTTCACCGACGTGACCGGCCGGCTCCACCAAACGGAATTGGCGGAGTTCGGCGTGTTGCTGGCCGATGCCGGGTCGAGCGAAGTGGTGGACGGCCGCGCCGAGATCCGCCGGTTCGTGGAAGCCGGCGGGCGCGTGATCCTCCACGGCGGCACGCCCCAGGGGATTGCCCGGCTCGGCGGCCTGTTTCCCGAGCCGATCTTCGCCCAGCGGACCGGCGCGGTCCCCGTCGCCCTTGCCGGGCCCGATCGCGTCACCGACGCGCTCACCCATCAGGAACTCTACTGGTACGGCGACCGGACGGGGCTCTCGTGGCGCGAGCGCACGCCGCTTTCCACGGCCGTGGCCCACTACGAGATCACCTCAGGCGAGCCCGACCCGGCAAGCTCCGTGGTCGTCGAGGCCGAGGCGATGGAGGTCGCGTTCGGAGAGCCGCGGATCGACAAGGAGGGCGTTTACATGTGGCGCACGGGCGCCGTCCGGAAGAAGGTCGAGTTCCCGCAGGCGGGCCGATACGGGTTCCTGATCCGCGCGCGGGGGACCCCCTGCGCCGGCGTGTATCCCCGACTCGACGTGTTCCTCGACGACCGGCGATGCGGGAGCGTCACCACCGAAGGCGACGCGTGGGACACGTACCAGGTCACCGCTCGCGTCCCCGAGGGTAAGCACACCCTGGGACTTGCCTTCGTCAACGACGCGCACGATCCGGCGACGGGCGAGGACCGCAACGTGCATCTCGACCGCGTCGTCTACGGCCCCACGCCCCCGCTCAAGTCAAAACGCCTCCTGGACCCGGCCGTGCTGGTCAAGGTGCCGATCGGCGAGGGCTTCCTCCTCCTCGATCAGGTCCGCTGGGCCGAGGACGACTCGAACCCCGAGAAGGCGGGCCGGTACGTCTCGAACCTGCTCACCAACCTGGGCTGCCCGTTCGGCGACCGTTCCAGCGGCGTCACCATCGCCCCCGCCACGATGGAGCCCCAGCGCGACTTCCGCTTCACGCGAAGCGACGACGGCGCCGCCTACCTCGGCTCGAACGGAACGATCGCCCGCCGCGTGCGGTTCGCCGCCGCGGGCGAGTACGAGTTGGTCGTCCAGGCGAGCGGGAGCGAAGCGGCCGGCGAGCTTCCCAACGTGCGAGTCGGCCTCGACGACGAGCCGATAGGCGACCTCCAACTCGAGAAGTCCGGCTGGCACGCGCTCCGCCTGAAGACGACCGTCGCCGAAGGGGAGCACGACGTGAGCCTGTCGTTTACCAACGACTTCTACGATCCGCCCGCCGATCGCAATCTACGGATTCGCTCGCTCGTGATCCGACCGGCAGGTGGCGCGCAACGGAAGTAGGATCGGCGCATCAACTACTGTCGCAATAGTCGCTTTTCGCTCCGCGAAAAGACGCTTGTTCGTGGAGCGAACACCGACACTCATTGAAGTGTCGGTGCTCAGGGTTTCGCGGCCGCGGCTGGGAAGGTCAGGGTGTAATACAGCACCTCCTCCTTGCCGTTGCGATTGGCCTTGGCCAGCACGTTGCCCTCGGCGTCGAAAACGACGCAGCCGCCCTTGCAGTCATAATTCCAGCTCTTCCCCACCCGATTGGTGACGAGCATCGGGGCGCCGATCTTGGCGGCGTAGGCCCCGAACACGGGGAAATCCGGCAGTCCGGCCCGATTGTTCGGGTAGAAGACGACCTGGGGCTCCACGAGGCGCGCCCGCTCGATGCAGCGCGGGGCCGCCCCGTCGGCACAGATGAAGCAGGTGGCCGCGATCCCATCGATCTCGAAGCGCTCGGGGCCCGTGCCCGTGTCGTACCTCGCCCACTCGTTGCGGTAGCCCTTGTCTTCACCCCGCCAGAGCCAACTCTTGCGGTACTTGTAGACCAGCCCTTGCCAGTCGCCGCGCAGCGAGGGTTTGGACGCGAGATGCCATCGAGCAAGGTCGGTCGCGTCCTCACACGCGCACCATCGCCATCGCAACCATGTGTTCCCACACCTTGCGCTGCTCGATCATCGCCGCGACGCGGTCTTCCGGGCTGGTGCGGCATTCCAACAGGATCCAGCCTTCGTAGTCCATCCGGACGAAGAGGTCCATCAGTTGTTGGTACGGGTAGTCGTCGAGGTTCAGCTCGCGCACGTGGACGGTGGCGCCGAATCGGTCCTTGACGAGGTTGAAGTTGTGCTCGAGCCCTTCGCCGTCCAGGTCTTGGGCGTTCGAGTTCCAGCAGACGCCCACGTTGGGGTGATCGGCGACGTCCAAGATCTGTTTCATGATCGGCAACGGCGCACACTGGCCGTGCACCTCCAGCCGGATTTGCTGCCCGAAGTCGGCCCCGAACGCGGCGACGATATTCAGCGACTTGCCGATCTGCTCGATCGTTTTCTCGTGGGGCACGTCCTTGTGGAAGCTGTTCGGTTTGACCTTCACGCCGCTTCCGCCGCAGTCGTGGCTTAGCTTGACGAATGCCTTGGTCGCCTCGATGGCCGCTTGGAGGGCTTGGGGGTCGGGATGGTCGAAGCGCTCGTTGCTGCCCGGGCCGACGAAAACGGCCGGGCTGTCGGCGAACCGCTTCTTCACTTCCATGCGCTCACCCAGGTTCAGCGACGGCTCCACGCCGTGGGCGTGCGTGGTCCGCAGCTCCACGCCCAGCACCCCGGATTTCTCGCAGTTGGCGATCAACGTCGGCAGGTCCCAGTCCTTGCCCCAAAGGTAGGTGACCAACCCCAGCTTCATCTTCGAGCCGGGCTTCTCGGCGCCGAGGAGAAGGGTTTGCGCGAGCGGGCCGGCGGCCACCGCAGCGGCGCCGGCGGCGAAAGACTGCTTGAGGAAATGACGGCGGGTCGGGTTGGGCATGGTAGTATTCCTTGGGGCAAGTGGAGGTCTCGTAGTTCGTGCTACGGGTTGCGTTTCGGGGGACGTTACGGGTGAGTGCGTGGGTCTCACGGCGTTCGCCCCGCCCTACGGTTCAGGTCAATCTGGCCCCAAGCCCAGGGGTTGCAACCCCTGGGCTTCGAGCGCGTTGTATGCTCAGTCTTCGCTCCGCAAACAAGCAGTTTTTCGGAGCGAGAAGCGGCTATGCCACCGTTCAGATTGCCTCTGCTTTCGGCACGACGAACGGCTCGCGGTAGTCGCGGGTGAGCAGGGCGTCGGCTGCCGCGTTGTCGATGAAGGTCTCGCTCTCGGAGTCGACCGCAAGCCACGGGCCGAGCGTCAGTTTCTTCCTTTCGATAAGCACGCCGTTCCCGCCCAGGTGCTCGCGAGTCCGTTCCAGGGCCTCCAGCGCGTCGTAGTTGCCCTGATGGGGTTCGATCTGCCGCGCGATGTCGGCGGGCGAGGCCGGTTTTCCCAGGCGTAGGGAGAGGTTGCCCAGGTGGGTCAGGGCCGTGGAGAGGTGGCCCTCGACGATCGGCGCGTTCAGGTCGTCGACCTTGCGGCTGCGCACGGCCTTGATGAAGTTGGCAAAATGGTCTTCGCCTTCTCCTTCGATCTTCTCGACCTGTTTGCCTTCGGGATCAAAAACGAGGTTGGTGCGGAGCGAACTGATCAGGTAGCCTTCGGTGCCTTCGATGAGGATGCCGGCACCGCGGGGTGGCGTCGCGGACGTCAGGTTGCGGACCTCCTGGACGACGGTCAGATCGCCGAAGTCGTGGATGACCACCTGGGTATTAGGCGTTTCGCCCGCGTCGTCGAACTGGCGTCCGCCGTAGCTCATCACGCCGCGTCCCAGGCCCTCGAGGCCGAGGATCAGGCGCATCGTATCGACGCGGTGGACGCTGTTGTTGCCGATCTCCCCGTTGCCGTAGTCCCAGATCCAGTGCCAATCGTAATGGAAGTTCTGGCGGCGCAGGGGGATTTGCATCGGAGCGGGCCCTGCCCAGAGGTTGTAGTCGACGCTCTTGGGCACTTCGTACTCGCCGGGCGGGCCGATCGGTTGGCGGGGTCGATAGGTGAAGCATCGGGCGAGCTTGATCCGGCCGAGTTTGCCTTCGGCGATGTACCGGGCGGCGGCCCGGTTGGAGCCGCCCGAGCGATACTGCGTGCCGCCCTGGCAGATCCGCTTGTACTTCTCCATCACCTGGGCCATGCGGCGGCCTTCGCTGACGTTGTGGCTGACCGGCTTTTCGACGTAGACGTCCTTGCCCGCCTGCATCGCCCAAATCGCGGCCAGGGCGTGCCAGTGGTTGGGCGTGGCGATCGAGACGACGTCGACCGACGCGTCGTCGAAGATCTCGCGCATGTCCGTGACCCACTTGGGCCCGCGGCCCTTCTTGTCGGCGAACCGCTTGGCCACGCGGGGGGCCACGGCCTCGTCGGCGTCGCAGATGTAGGTCACCTCGCAGTCCGCCCGGTCGGCGAACGCCTTGGCGTGGGCGCTTCCGCGCCCTCGCACGCCGACCACGGCGACGCTCAGCTTCTCGTTGGGGCTGGTCGACTGCTTCTCTTGGGCCACGAGCTGCGTCGCCGGTGCTGCGCCCATCGCGGCGGCCGTGGCCAGCATGGTCTCTTCGAGGAAACGTCGGCGATCGACGCGTTGCATGTTCGGATCTCCCTGTTCTGCGGAAGGTGGGCGGTTGGCTCCGACCTTGGTCGGGACAAGAGACATTGTGCGGCGGCGCCGTCGCCTACGCAAGCCTTCGGCCCACCATGTCCTGCGGTCGTTGGGACCCAGAGGTATAATTCAAGGCTCAGCCATTCGGCCGGCCGCCTCGCCCGTGCGGGCGTGCGACCCATACAGAGCCCGGTGTGATCCCCA
>CAZDHR010000044.1:0-26538 GCA_964505295.1 uncultured Planctomycetaceae bacterium | reverse complement strand
ACGGGTACACACATCAGTCTGCATAAAAGCCGAACATCATATTATACGAGCACCCAGGGCAACTCAAGCAAGTGCCGAGCGATCGTATCGACGGCGTTCTCTACATCGATGTATCGGATCGCGCGTTCCCCTTACCCGCCGATTTCCCATGACGCGGGCAGGGCGAGGGCTGGTCGCGGCTACAGCTCCCAGCCCTCGCGGCGCGGCCAGCTCAGCCAGCGGTCGGCCTCCTCGAAATTGACGATCTTGCTCTGCTTCGGGTCGTATTCCAGGGTCTGCTCAGGAAACAGCGTGGCCACGTTGCCGAGCATGAGCAGTTCCATGGCCGGGCCGGAGTGGTTGAAGTTCGAGATCGGCGTGCCCTCGCCGCGGCAGGCGGCCATCCACTCGCGCTCATGGCTGCCGGAGCACGGCAGCCGCTGGGGCGGTCCGCCGGCGTCGGGAAAATCGCTTTCCGGCAGGATCGCACAGATCGAGTTGTGAGCGTTGGTGTGGACGACGCCCCGGCTGCCGACCAGCATCGAGCCGGACACGGGGCTCCAACTCCCTTCCCAGACCAGCGACCGGCCAGCAATTCCCTCCAGCTTCTTTAAGATGCCCTCCTCCTCCAGCACCTTTTGGGGCGCGTTGTACCAGTGGACGCGGGCCGGCGGGAGGTTGCCCCGGGCGGGGACGTCGTACTGGATGGTCTGCCAGCGGGGGAACGTGTTCGGTGAAAGCTCCGACGGCTTCGCCTGGATGCGGATCGTGCCCGGAGCCTCACCGTCGGTGCCCCACAGCGCACCCAGACGAAGCCCCTTGAAGATCATGTGGATGACGTGCGAGCCTCCGGGCATTCCCACGCCGACCTCGCGCCACGCGCCGGACATCCGCGCCGGGTGGTAGGGGCGCAGCGGAAGCGGCCCCAGCCACAGGTCCCAGTTGAGATAGTCCGGCACCGGTTTTTCGCCGCTGGGCAGGTCGCGCGGCCCGGAACCGCCGGCTACGAACCAGACGTGCGCCTCGCGGATTTCGCCCACCGCCCCGTCGTGGACCAGCTCCAGCGTGCGGCGGAACGAGTCGGTGGCCATCCCTTGATTGCCCATCTGCGTGACCACGCTTTGCTCGGCGGCCACCTGCCGCAGCGCCCGCCCCTCGGCCACGGTCCGGGCCGCGGGCTTTTCGATGTACACGTGTTTGCCGCGCCGCATCGCGGCCACCGCGATCGCCGTGTGGTTGTGAGGCGTGGCGCCGGAAATGACGCCGTCCAGCCGCGCGTCGTGCTCGTCGAGCATGTGGCGGAAGTCCTCGTACCAGGTAGCGCCGGGCGTCTCCTTCTGCCACGGCTCGGCACGCCGCCGATCGACGTCGCACAACGCCACCAAGTTCTGTCCCAAGCGGAGAACCGTCTTGACGTGGTGCGAGCCGCGACGGCCCACGCCAACCACGGCCAGGTTCAGTTTGTCGTTGGCCTGGTAGGACCAGACCGAGCGGCTGTCGCGGAGAATCCACCAGCCGGCAGCTCCCCACGCAGCACCCTTGACGAATCCCCGACGGCTGATTCGGCTGCTCATTTCTCTTCTCTCGTGAATTCAAGCCTCTGGATACCCAACCTCCAACAAAAACGCCGGTCCGAGCGTCAACCGCCCGGGGCGCGCCCGATGGCACGCGACGTGAAAACGCACGACGCCTGGGAACATGTTACTCCCGGCCTGGCGTTTGGTCGAGCGGTGGTACGCGACTCGGGGCCGCGATGCACTCAACCTCGGGCATCCGGAGCCGGGAGGCTTGACAGCGTGGCGCTCGCCAGTCAAGGTTACAGTCGTTGACCCGTTGCTGAGGGGCTCCGTTTTTCCAATGGAGGAGACAGGTATGTCCAGAATACTCCTATGCTGTGCGGCGGTGTTCGCGATGGCTATTGGCGTTGATCGAGCGCCCGCTGAAGTGGTGGTGGTGCCGGCGGGACATGGAGTATTGGAAGATATCGAGATTACGCAACTGGCGATTGGGGATTCCGCGCCGGAGTTCGAGCTTTTCGGCGTCGATTTCCGTTATCACTCGCTGGAGATGTACGAAGGCCGCAAAGCCGTGGTCGTGGCTTTCGTCTGCAACCACTGTCCGGTTTCCGTGGATTATCAAGACACGCTCGTGGCACTGGCGAACAAGTACCAGAAGAAAGGCGTGCAGTTTCTGGCAATCAACCCCAATCCGGCGGATAAGGTTGCAAAAGACAGCTTCCCCCGGATGATCGAAAGGGCGAAAGAGAAAGAGTTTCCTTACCCCTATCTGTACGACGAAACGCAGAAGACGGCCCGCGCGTACGGCCCCGAGAGGACGCCGCACGTGTTCGTGTTCGGCCCGGAGAGGAAGCTGGTGTATAAGGGCTCGATTGACAACGGCCACAAACCGCCCTGCTTTCTGGCCGATGCCCTGGACGCCGTCCTGGAGGGCAGGAAGATCGAGACGGCCGTGGTGCGCGAGGGAATGGGCGAGTACAAGATGTTTGGTTGCACGGTAAAGTACCTTACGGAAGCGGAGAGGAAGAAGAAAGGCTTGAAGTGAATGGTGTCCTTCTTAACGCGGCCTCCGGCCACAGCCAAAAAGGGTTATTGAACAAACCACTGTACAAGATGCGCGCACGGCGTGCGCATCCTACAGACTAAGACTCTAAAAGACTCATCCGGGGGGAACGATGGCGGCTTGATCGACGGTAGCCGCGGTGATGCCGACGCAATGGTGGTCACCGTCCGCCAGGAGAGTGCAGGGGTCGACGGGACCGAACCGTATTGAGATTGTGGGCCTCGTCGCTTCAGGGCCGACCGACGCATCGAATTGGAGCATGCTAGCGCGCCTCGGTCGATTTCACCGACGCACGTAAACGCATTCGGTCAACGGCATTCGGGGTGCGCGACCGCTTCGGCACGGTGTCCGTCCAGCAACATCTGGATGGCCTCCGCCTTCAGCTCGTCACTGTACACACGACGGCCACGACGCTTCCTGCGACTCGAATTTCCGGCCATAGCTCAACCCTCCGCTGCTCAGCTTAGCAGCAAAACTGAGCATTTGGAATGTCCGGCAATTCGGCGCCACCTTCCCCTGCCCGTCATGGCTCTTTCGGCCCTACACCGTACAGGTTTCCCTTGCCGCGGATGAACATGGTGCCGCTGGTGAATGCCGGTGTCGCCACCGATTCTTCGCCCAGTCTTGCCTCGCCGACGCGGACGAACTCCCTGGATGCCCGAAAGACATGCATCGTGCCGCCGTTGTCCATTGCGTAGATGCGGCCAGCCGCGAGTATCGGTGAAGGATAGAACGAGTCGTCAAACTCCTGGGTCCACAGTCTACGTCCCGTGCCAATGTCATAGCAATTCACGATGCCGGACGCGTCGGCGGTGAAAACGAAGTCCTCCGTCGCCAACGGGCTTGCGACGTCCGGAAGGTAGTCCTCGTCGCTCCATGCGACCCTACCCGAGGCCAGCGATATGGCCGACAGTTTCGCGGATTCATTGGCTACGATAATGGTGCCCCTGGCGTAGGCCGGCGACGGTGCCACTTCGCCGGAGAGGCATTTCCTGGAGAAAATCACCTCGCCGGTGTTCACATCGTATGCGGCAGCCGTCGGATTCTCGGCAAGCACGACCATCTCGCGATCGCCGGAGATGACGATGATGGGTGACGCCCATGACTGGCTCACCGTTCGCTTCTTCTGCCAGACCGTCTTGCCGGTGGCGGGATCGAGCGCGAACAGGGTCGCGTTATTCTTGTCGTCCATCTGCACGAACAGGTGCTTATACGCGATGAGCGACGAAGCATAGCCATAGTTGCTCTTGGGGGTGCCGAACGTGCGTGTCCAGGCAATCTCCCCCTTCATGTCGACCGCGACGAGATCGCCTGTCGAGAATATCGCAAAGAAGCGCTTCCCGTCGGTTGCTCCCGTCGAAGCCGCATGGACGATTTCCTCGGATACCTTAGGCAGCTCAGCCGGCTGTTTGGCCGCCTGCCGCCAGAGCATTTTCCCGTTGGCCGCGTCGAAGCAGTATATTTCGCGAGCACTCTCATCGGCGCCGGTCAAGAACACCCGCCCTTCCCATACGACCGGTGAGCTTGCGCCCGGTTTCGGTATGGGGGTCTTCCACCGCACGTTCTTTTCGGTCGTGGCATCAAAGTCCATCGGCGGCGTAACATGGTATGCGATGCCCTGGCCGAACGGCCCACGTAGATTCGGCCAGTTTCTCTTGATCGCGTCTCTCGACGCCGCGGGCATGACGGCCGCCGGCTGCGCGGTGCGAACGTGATCCGCGGGCTTGGGGGCGGTCGTCGGGCTGGTTGCCGCCCCCGACGCGACCGCGCCTCCCCGCTGGTGATCGGCCTGATTGCATATCGCCCACAGACGGTCGCCGATAACGGCAAACACCACGCCGTTGGCAACACAATGGCTGCTGTATGCCGTGTTCTGATCGTTCTTGATGCCATCGTGCACTTCGAGTTGCTTACTCGCCGACAGAATGGTCTTGCCGAGATACACCTTCCCATCCGCCACGAGCGGCGAACTGAAGCACGTTGCACCTTTTCGAGCAGAAGCGCAATGTGTCCAGTAGCAACGGCCGCTATCAGCATCCAGACAGTGGATTGTGTAGGCATTATCCGCCACGAATACCAGACCGTCCGCCACCGCCACGGTCGAGACACTCTCGTTCAGGGCGTCGTATGACCAGATCTTGCCCTTCTCCGTGAGGTCGCCCGTCTTGGTGGCATCGATGCAAACGAGACTTCCCTTGCACTCTCTTCCGCCGTGATTCGGATCGCCGCCAATCGCTATGTATACGCGATTGTTGCAGAAGACCGGCGTGCCGAAGATGTCGCAGGGATGTCCGCGCCCATCTCCCTTGATTTCACGCGGGTAGAATGGGGCCTTCTTGTAAGCCGGCGGAATACAATCGAACCACCATATCTTCTTCAGAACAGGCACGTCGGGGACGGTAGCCGTCGGAATCGTGTCGATGGGCGTAGTGGCCGGCACTAGCCGCGAAAAGCGAAACTCCAGCGGAAGGGCGGGCTTTGGCAGGTTCGAAAGAAGATTGACGGAACGAGCATACTCCGATGGTGACAGCCCGCGCGTATCCTTCCCCGTGACGTCGATGAAATACACGATCGGGCCGCGCAGGCTCGTGGTCGTCCAACGGTCCGGCGCGACGTGGACTGCCGGATCAACCGGCTCAAAGGCGTAGCAGATGCCGTTTCCCGTGGCAAAGAGTATTTGAGCCTTCCCGTTCACGATACCCAGGGATGGAGATGAGTACTGTCCGCGGTAGAGCTGCTCTCCGATCTGCTCGTCGTCGCGCGCAACCAACTGTCCCGTAATCTTGTTGAACACGACCAGGCTGGGTGTCAAGGGACTGAATGGTATCCGGCCCGGAACCCAAGAGCGCCCATTGCCGGTGCAGACGTAGACGTAGTCTCCATGCACGAGGACGGAGGAGCTTGCCGTATGGTGATAATACGCCTTCAGGCGTTCCAGCAGGTCATATCGCCAGACGATGCTCTTCAGAGATCTCTGTTCGACAATCGTCTTGTCTTCCGTGGCAGGCGTCGGTTCGTCCTCCCGCTGACCAGAAGCGCGCTCGCCGAGAAGCACCTTCAAGTCGACGCACATAGCTTCCGCATATGGGCTCACGAAGTACAGGCGATCACCTTCAACCGTGGGGGTTGAGCTGATAGCCCAATTCTCCAGTTTGTCCCTGGGAGGCTTGGGGCAAATGAAGGACCCAAGCAGGCTGCCGCTCTCCTCGTCGAGACACAAGAGACAAGCCTCGCTCCCCCTTCTCCAATTTGTCCCAATGAACACTCTGCCCCGGTTCACCACCGGGCTGCCGGTGGTACGATTGCCAAGCTTGGCCACCCACTTGACGTTCTTCGTCGATGGCGGATCCACCTCACCGGCGTCGTTCTCTACCGCGCAATCAGCCGAATCGGGCAAGCTCTGATCGCTCTTGGCAGCCATGTTGCGCGAGGCTTGCCCACACCACTCCGGCCAATCTTTGGCGCCCGCCGCACCTGCCCCAACGGCAAAAAAGACGCCAGCACACAGGACATACACTCTTCTGCACGTCATAGTCTCGCTTCCTGTCTCGGCCCCTCTTCGGGCACTAGCACCAAACGGTTTTCCGGCTGACTGGCGTATCGTTTGAGACGACACACCAACCCGAAGCGCAAGCGAGGACAACAGCCATTTTCCTCGCTTGCGCTTCGGGTTAGTGTCACAACCCAAGGCTAACGCGGAATACGTCAAGAACCGTTTGGTGCTAGTGCGGCAGTCCCCCGGTTCTTTTCAACGGCCCGCAGTTCCCATCGACGTAGAACACCGTTCCGGACTCCGGGTGAAGGCGGGTCCGGGGTCAACTTTCGACACTTGGCCAGATGTCAATTGTCAATAATTGCCCCCTGCCTCACAAGGCCCGTAGGTCAAGCTTTCCGGCTCTTCAGATTCAGGCTAATGTCCCCTAGGGCCCAGCTTGGATCGTCGCCATCCGCGGTTCGCGAACCCCTGCGTTTTGTGCGACGTACCGCAATACGGCCGTTCTCTGGGCATGACGGACCTCCAACCAGCGAGCGTCGGTCACATCGTCCGACGCATCCGAGCATGTAATCACTGCGTGGGCCGGGGACTGGTGGACTTGGCCTGGAGGGTTCGGTAGAATCGGGAAGGGCTCAGGTCTCGTCACGCGGACCGGTCTTTCCGGATGGCCGTCTCATGAAACGCCAGATTATCCTCGGTATGGGAGCGGGTCAGTGTGGGACGCTGCTTTTGGCCCAGATTCTCGACCGGCAGTTCAACAGCCGGGTTTCGCACGAGCAGCCGCCGCTGTTGCCGTGGGCGGTCGAGCCGGATGGGCCGGGAATCCGGGAGCGATTGCAGCGGATTCTGGACACGCGAACCGAACGGTTCGTCGGCGACGTGGCCACGTTCTACCTGCCGTACCTCGAGGAGGCGATCCGGTTCCGCCGAATCCGCCGCTACCAGCGCACCTGGCCCGAACCCCACTATCCGGCCGAGCTAACGACTCCCAAGGCCAGACCCGAGCGATAGCATTGACAGCATGTTCACTTGGAATCAATGCCTGACAGTACCTTCGTCGTTGCTGACCGCATACCGCTTGATCATCGTCTTGCAGAAATCCAGTCAGGAGTATTTTCGCATGTTCAGATACTTGCTGCCGATTCCGAAAGTTGTTGTGACCGTATGTTTGCTGGCCGGGCCGATGTTCGTTGCTGGCGAAGTCGAAGCGGAACAATGGAAGGCCGGGGCCGCCGCCCGCGTTGTCAATCCCACACGACCCGCTGCCACCATCGGACACCGTGTAATGCGCACCTTCACCGAAGTCTATACCGACCTCCGTGTCCAGGTGCTGGTGCTGGAAGACAAGTCGGGCCGACGATTGGCCTGGATGGGATGTGATTTCTGCATCGTTCCCGGCCCGGTTGTCGATCGCATCAAGAGGCAAATCCGCGAGAAGTACGCCATTGAGCCGGCTGCGGTTTGTATCAATTCGAGCCACACACATTCGGCCCCCCCGCTGGCGGAAGAGCAAGTGGCGACCCCTGAACATTGGGACCCCGAATACGCTGGCCTTGTGGTTCGCGAGGCGGTGGCTCTCGTCGGCGACGCGCTGGCTCGCATGGTGCCTGCCCGCGTGCGTTATGTTGAAGATTCCTGCAAGGTCGGCATCAATCGTCGTGGAGGTGCTTCGGGCGAGATTACTATGCGTCCCAACCCCGACGGTGTGGTCGACCATCGCGTCCAACTGGTCGCCGTCGAGGCCGCTGCCGACGGGCATTTGGTCGCTGTCATGGTCAAGTACGCCTGCCACCCGGTAACCGTGGTCAACATCGCTCTGGGCGCCGACTATCCCGGCTACATGCGACAGTTCGTTGAACACAACCACCCGGGTGCCGTGGTCGTGTTCATGCAAGGCTGCGGGGCCGACGTGCGGATCAGGGTGGTGAACGACGACATGACCGGCTGGGTGCCGGGCACATTGGAGAGAGCCGAGCAGTTCGGTCGCGAACTGGCAGAGGCGGTCGAGCGAGCACTGGAAAAGCAGGGGGAGAGCATCGACGGTCCGATTGAGGCCGAGTATGCGGAAATCAGCCTGCCCCTGGAAGCGGTATCGGCGGAAGCCTACCAGGAGGCGGCCGATCGCAACGACGCCTTTTCGGGCGCCTGGGGAAAAACCTACTTGGAGATGCTCCGCCGCGGCGAGGATATTCCGAGGACGTGGCCGTATCGGATTCAGGCGTTTCGCTTGGGCGATGGCCGAGCACCGTTCACCCTCGTGGCCCTCGATGGCGAGGTCTTCACGGAGTACGGCTTGAACCTGGACAAGCTGCTCCACCCCGCCACGACGGTCGTCCTGGGCTACTCGAACGGCGTCGTCACGTATCTTCCCACTGCCGAAGCGATGGCCGCTGGGGGCTATGAGCCTACCGCATTCCGCTATTTCCGCGTGCCTGGGCCGTACACACCTGAAGTAGAGTCGATGGTCTTGAAAGCTGCCGTCCAGTTGGCCCGGCCGAAATTGGATACGCCCATACTGAATTCCTCGCGAGGCGAATCCTCGATCGGTCGCCCAGTTCGTGAATGAGCCACTGAAACGGGCAGCGCCCAAAGCCCTCAGGGTAGGGCAGCACGGGGAAGGCTTGCGGCAAGAGCTTGTTGAGTTGATCGGCAGACAGGGGTACAAGCCCGTTTGAGTCGGACGGGCGCCAGTTGCAGACGCAAGAAAACAGAAAGCCCCTGGGTGGCAGGGGCCTTCTGCGCTCAATCGGAGGGCTGCGGACCGCAGCGACCTGTTACTGGTCGGCGTACACCCGGGTGCTTTCTTCTTTGGTCACCGGGGTGTCCATTTCGGCGGTTTGCAGTTGAACGCTGAGCCGCAGGTCTCCGGGCTGGAGACCCTGGACGCGGACGCGGTAGGTAGTATCGGCTTTCGGGGCCAGTCGGGGCAGGGGGTCGAAGATGACGCGGTTTCCGTCGATTCGGTAGGAGACGGGGCCTTCGGCCGCCACGGCCTGCATCCCCGGCGGCACCGTGGCCACCAATTGGACGTGGGTCGCCGCTTTGGAGCCCTGGTTCACCACGCGGACCTCATACATCGTTTCGCCGCCCAGCTCGATCGGGTCCTCGACGTCGACGACCTGGAACAGGATGGCGGCGATCCCTTCGACCACGACCGGCTGTTCCCCTTCGATCGAGAGGCCCGGCTCGCCGGTGCACGTGTACCGGAGGGTCTGCTCGCCCATCTCCACCGGCATGGTGGTCAGTCGGACCGAGCCGGGCTCCTCGACGGGCAACTCTTCGAGGAACCAGTGGACGGTTCGCGTGGCCGCCTCGTATTGCCCCTGGTTATTCGCGGTCACATAGTCCAAGCCGGCCGGCAGATGGGCGACCAGCTCCACGTTTCGTGCCGGGGCCGTGCCCGGATTGGACACTGAGATCTCATACGTCGCCTGACGCTCCAGATACCGGTGCTTGGGCCCGGCCAACGCAACGTCCAACTGGGGGGCGATCACCTCGATCTGAAACTGGTCTTCGACCTTCAGGTTGGCCTCGGCCCGGGCGCTGAGCACGTTGGTGAACACGCCGGGCTTCTCCGCCACCAAGGTCAACTCCAACTGGCGGCTCTCATTCGGTTGGAGATCGCCCAAGGCGTTTTCCAGCATATCGCCGGCAGCGTGCCGGAAGCCGGGCGGTACGTGCTCCTCCAAGATGACGGCGTAGGCCACGCCGCTTCCGGGGTTGGAGATGGTGATCGATAGCGTGGCCTCTTCGCCGATCAAGACCTGGCTCGGGGCCGACGTTCGGACGGTCAGCTCGGGCTTGGTGGCGATGCATCGGGCCGAGGCGTCGGCATTGAAGCGGACGGTCGCCACGCTGCCGATCTCGCCTTCCTCCTCGGGCATCACCTGCATCTCGACGGACGCCTCCTCGCCCGGCTTGAGCGCGCCCAGATCCCAAACGACTTTCCCCTGAGCATCGCGCGACGCCTGCGGACTCGTGCCGGCAAGCCGGGCTCCTCGCGGGACTTCGTCGTAGACTTGCACCCCTTGGGCGGTGATTTGGCCGGAGTTGGTCACCTTCACTCGGAAGGTGGCCTCCCTGCCGACCTGGACCTCCTCGGGTGCGAATTTCTCGATCGTCAATTGCGGTGTCTGGGGGCCGTCGAGCTGCTCGCTGCCGGGCGTGCCGGTCCCTTGAAACGACAGGCCGGCTGCGTCCGGACCGGGACGAGCGCCGGGTAGGGCCGTGCCGTCCGTTGCCGGAAGCGAGGAATAGGGGAGACTGGAGACTCGCTCCCCCGGATCGAGCTCGAGCCGGGCCGGCTCGCGGGTATCGGCAGGGGCGCCGGCCGGGCCGGTTGTGATCGGGTAGCGATCGCCGGCGAGCGGTGCGAGCGAGCTCGGCGCGGCGGGAGATTGCGCCGGCTGAGCCGAAAGCGTCATCGGCCGACGCGCGGATAACGGATCGGATTCGGCCGTTTCGACCAGCGGGGCCATTTGCGGATATCCGGGGGAGCCCGTCGCGCCCCCGTCGAGTCGCAGGTCGCTCGATGACCTGTCGGCCGGCGCATCCGCACCTTGTGCGAGTTGCCCGGCCTCGCTGTTGGCTCCGACCGTGGGGTCGCTGGCAACCGCCGATGCGCGAGGGAAGGGATCGCGAGTCGCTTGGGCCTCGAGTTGAGCTGGATCGACGGGTTGAGTGGGGTCGACGGGGCTGTCTGCCAGGGCGACTTGCGCGTACTTCTGCTCGATGCCGCCAGGCGATCTCGTGGCGCCCGTTCGGACGGATTCGCTTTCGGCACGCAGGGGATTGGCTGAGGGAACGCTGCCAAAATCGGGCTGGCCGGCCACGCCCGCCCCGCGCAACGGTGTCTCCAGCACACCCTGCTCGGACGGCGCGGACGGGGACGCCTCGGAGGTGGCAGCGCCCGGCGCCGGATCTTCCACGCTGCGTTGGGCCTGGGCGATGGCGATCAGCCCCAACACGACGATCGTGGCCAACGCCGACATCCGAATCACCAGAAGCTTCATGGCTCGAATTCCCGACCCGAGGAGGGAAGGCTCCGCGAATTCCCGCGCTTCCCGGTAGCGATGGGGTGCGACCTACCCCAATCCCGAAAGACGTGCTGAGGCGATCTCCCGCCGATCGGTCCTCAGGGGAGCGACGCCGCTACCGACAAGCGGGCCGGTAACTACCAAAATCCCGGCGGTGAGGGAAGGCCACTTTCGGGAAAAGGTGACAGCCACCAAATCTGGCGAAGGTGGAGAAGATCACGCCTGATAGAATACGTGGATTACCCAAATTTGGTGGCTGTCACCTTTTCTCAGTCCAGGAGCTTGGCTTTGAGTATCCTGGCGACGTGCTCGTTGTACTCTCCCGACGTGGTTCGCGGGGGAATCCAGTCCTCGTAGTCGAAGTCGGGATCGGCCAGCGGTTCGTCGATTCCCATGTGGTAGATGTAGAAATCGCGGACCTTGGCGGCTGTTTCCGGGCTGTCGTACTGGCCCAGGTCGATCTCGAACCGCTCGGGGATCTCGTGGACGAACTGCTCCAGCCCGCAGCCGACGTAGACGTGGAACCCGCGGAAGTCCAACGCCGCGCCAATCTGCGGGCCGCCCCCGTAGTCGGCCACCCAGATTCTTTCGTGCGTCTCGATCACCCGACCCGGCAGGCTCATGCACAGGCGGACTTCCGCTTCCGGGTCGAACCGCTTCAGCACGTCGACGAGCTGCTTGACTTTCATGCTCCTTGGAGCTCCGTCTTATCGGCTCGGGCAGTGGTGCTCTGGATCTCGCGCCACGGGACCTCTTGCGGCAGCCGCTTGGTGCGGGCGGCAATCGCCGCGGCTGCGCCGGCCGCCTCGCCCATCGCGACGGCGTTGCCCGTCACCCGGTAGCTGGAATGCGCGAAGAAGTCGCCGCTGATGCATCGGCCGGCCATCAGCAGGCCGTCGAGGTCGCGGGCGATCAGGGCCCGATAGGGAATATCGTAGGGTTTGGCGCGGACGCCTTCCTTCATGATCCCCTTGTCCTTGCCGGGGTCGGTCGAGTGGACGTCGACGGGGAAGGTCACGCGGCAGACGGCGTCGTCATGGCGTGCGCCCCGGATCAGGTCTTCGGTGGCCACCTCGTAAAGGCCGTGGATTCGCCGGCCTTCGCGCACGCCGATGTGCTCCGGCGTGGCAACGATCTGGACGCCCTTCCACACGCCCCCCAACGAGCGGAGGCCGTCGACCAGCTTGTGGACTTCGGCCCGGGCGCGGAGCGTGGCCTCGGTGATCGCGGCGGCATCGGTCGCTTCGATTCCGTACTCGTGATTGGCCATCATCGAGAAGAGACCCTCGCGGATGTAGAAGAGCGTGGGACGCGCGTAGGAGGGGTCGACGCCGGCGCGCCGCATCTCCTGGAGGAGGCGGTCTTTCGGGTGCCGTTCCCCCTGAAGCTCGGCCAGGCCTCTCACGAACGGCGTCATGCCCTTTGGCTCGATCCCCACCAGGAGGACGATCATGCTCATCGGCTGCGTTTCGCCGGAGCCGGGCCGGCCGTAGTCGAACCCGCAGCCGGCCTGTGCGGCCAGATCGCCGTCGCCGGTGGCGTCGACGAACACGTCGGCCGACCAGGCCTGGCGTCCCGATTTCGATTCGGTCACGGCCAGTGCGAGCCGGTTCGACTCGCCGCGCGCCGCGGCCACGACCCGGGTGTGGAGCTGGACCCTGACGCCGGCCTCCAGGCACATCTCGTCCAATAAGAGCTTCATCAGCTCGACGTCGTAGCCGATCGAGCTATTGTACTTGGCCGAAGCGCCCCGGCGGCTGAGCTCGGCGAGCATCTCTTCCATCAGCCCGGGCTTGTTCGCCGCGTCGAGGATCCAGCTCAACAGGCCCGCGGTCCAGACGCCGCCCAGGCAGCCGCAGGACTCCAGAAGCCGGGTTTTCGCGCCCGCCCGAGCCGCCGCGATCGCGGCCGCCACGCCCGCGGGGCCCCCGCCGCAGACGATCACGTCGTCGTGCTCGACGATGGGCACGTCGCGGGCGGGCTCGCGGTAGGCGCCGGTGGCCGACGGCCGGCTCTGTGCCCCGGAGGGCGACGTGCCCGGCACCAGCGTGGCGCCCATCGCGGCGCCGGCGGAGAGAAACGTGCGTCGATCAACTCGTTGGGGCATGGGGCAACTCCGCGTGGGGGCCAATCTTGCGGTGCAGCCGTGTCGGCCGCCGCGGGCGCGGCACGATCGGGAGCATCGCCTGGCAGGTCCGAGCGGAAGGCCGATGCTCCACGGGTTCGTGTTGTCATGAACGGTCCGTCACACGGGCACGACTTCGATGCCGGCCAGCGCAGCGTATGCCTTGAACTGTCGGTCCAGCGTGCCGTAGATGAACAGTTGGTGGAAGCCCTTGCAGTCGCGGCAGTCGGCCACGTCGTCCATCTCCAGTTCGACCGAGGTGCGGCACCCGCCGGAGGGCGGCGTGTCGATGTTGGCGACCACGCGTCCGGTTCCCAGGATGATCTGGCTCGGCCCCTGGAATTTCATCACGGTCACCTCCTGGCCGATGCGCCAGAGGACCTGAGTGGCGACCCCGTTATCGGGCTCGGAGTGGGTGCGGAGGATGAACGGCTCATGCGGCTTGTCCGGCCCGTCGAGCTTGGTAGCGCAGGAGCAATGGGCACCCATCAGGGTGTTGTTGACCGTATTGGGCGCGGGGTCCTGCATGAACCCGGGCCGACGGCACAAGAGGTGCGTCAGCCGCGAGGAGATGGCGGCGTTCCAGTCGGCCTCGCAGGCGGCCACGATCAGTTCGTCGCGGAGCTTCGACCAGGCCAGGCACGGGCCGCAGGGGACCTTTCGATCCCGGATCAATGGGAGGCAGTTGACCGAGATACCATGGCAGTTCTCTTCGGCCATGATCTTTCGCGCGACCACGTAGCACTTGGCTGCATTGAGGATGTCCTCCGGCTTGGGCTCGACGATTTTCTTGGCCTCTTTGGTGTAGTAGTCGGCGATCGCCCGCACCTCGCCGGTCGTCTCGGCCTTGTGGAACTCCTCGGGCCATCGCTCGTGTGGGATGTAGTGGAGCGTGGTGCCGATGACGTCCAGTTGCTGATCGCGGACCTGGTCGCCCGTCACGATGCACAGCCGGGTGTTCTGCATGTCCCACTTGGTTCGCAGCATGTGCACGGCCTCGGCCAGCCAGCCGAAGTCCTGGGTAGCGCCGACGAAGCACTTCGTTGCTTTGCGCGTCGGCTGGAGGTGGCCGGTGAACGACGTGCCCATGGGACTGAAGATGATCAAGGGGATGTCGCCCTTCTGCTCCGCGATGTAGTTGGCCTGCGCCCACCGCTGCATGTCCTGCATGCAGACGATCAACCCATCCGGCGGCGACTGCTTGAGTTTTTCCATGAAGGCGCTGACGGCCGCCTCATCGCCCAACGGCTCCGGGATCACCTCCATCTGGACGCCCAGCTTGTTGGCCGCGTCCATCATCGTCTTCGTGTAGTCGGCCTGGCGCCCCTTGATGTCGTAGGTGCCGCCCGGCCAGCCCAGCCAGTACTTCTCGACGTCCGGCGGCCGCAAAAACACGGCGACCACGCGCGGCTTGCCGGCCGGCTTGGAATCCTGGCCGAAGAGTGAGGACGCAAAATCGAACAGCCCCATCTCGAGCGCCAAGGCCGAGGCGCCGACGGTTTTCAAGAAGCCCCGGCGGCCGATCGCCATCGGGCAGCCGGCACAAGTCTGGGAATGGCAGCGCTGTGGATCACTGACTTTCATCACATTTCCTCCTAGGCTCCGGAGTAAGCGGCTCGTGGGGATAACTCCATTCGCGGTTGGCCCGCAACGTGCGGCATCACGCAGGCCGCGCCCATCATCCTGCCGGGGGCAAAGGATGTCAAGAAGGTCGGCGGGGGTCGGGAAGCCTGTCGGGCTGGGTTGGGCACGGTTCTTCAAAGCAGCTCGTTGTGCGCGCGGGAGCAGGCCGGACGGCGACCTTTGTGATCAGATCGGGCCGTCGTACAATCGTTGGTCATGCCGGAGCCGTCCTTGTCACGCGTTGCGCAATTGACACCCCCGGGCCGCGGGGCGATCGCGAGCCTCCTGGTCGAAGGGCCCGACGCGGTCGACCTGGTCGAGTCGGGGTTCGTCGCGGCCGGGGGGCGACCGCTCGGCTCGTATCCTCTCGGGCAGATCGTGTTCGGACGCTTCGCGGTCGAATCCCACCCCGGCGAGGAGGTCGTCGTTTGCCGTCGCTCGGAGCACTCGATCGAGCTGCACTGTCACGGGGGACAGGCCGCCGTGGGGAGGGTGCGGGAGATGCTCGTTCGACGGGGGGGCCGCGTCGTGTCGTGGCAGGACTGGGTCGCCGGGCAGTACGCGGACCGCATCGCCCGGGCGGCACGTGTCGCCCTGGCCGACGCCCGGACCGAGCGGACCGCCGCCGTTCTGCTGGATCAATATCACGGCGCGCTTCGCCGGGCGGTGGAAGCCGTCCGCGACTCGCTCACCGCCGGCAACGCCCGCACGGCCACCGAGCAACTCCGAAACCTCCTGGGCCGCGCCGAACTGGGCCGCCACCTCGTCCGACCGTGGCGGGTTATCCTGGCCGGGGCGCCCAACGTGGGCAAGAGCAGCCTGATCAACACGTTGGTGGGCTACCAGCGGGCGATCGTGCACGCGGCGCCCGGCACCACGCGGGACGTCGTCTCCGCCACCACGGCCATCGATGGCTGGCCGATCGAGCTTTCGGATACGGCCGGACTGCGCCAACCCGAGCACGCCGTGGAGCAAGCCGCCATCGAGCTGGCCCGACGGCAGCTCACCTCGGCCGATCTGATTCTGTTGGTCTTCGACTCGAGCCGACCCTGGTCGCAAGGGGACCGGACATTGTGGGAGAGCCAACCGGAGGCGATCGTGGTCCACAACAAGTGTGACCTGCCTCAAGCCCCCGATCCGCCCCGTGCGCCTGGGCTTCTGGCCAGCGCGCTAACGGGCGAGGGGATTGAGCGACTGGTTCGGGCGATTGCCCAGCGTTTGGTTCCAGCCCCTCCCCCGCCGGGAGCCGCGGTTCCCTTTGCCGACGATCAGATCGCCGGGCTGCGCGATGCCCTGGCCGCGATCTCACGCCGCGACTCCCCGGCGGCGCTCGCGGCACTGGCAGGCCTGCTCGAGTGACGCCCGGTCGGGCCGGTTTGAGGCGAGCTCGCACCTGGCGGGCGCGACAGCACTGCCGGCATCGCTGGCATGCCGAAACCGGCCACTCGGGCCGACAAAAACCGGGGTTCTCAGAAAAACTGGCCAAAATCCGCCAATTTCTCTGGACTTGTGGGGGCGAATGTGAGTAGACTCCGCCGCCTTGAGTCTATTCGTGAGGGTCTCGTCGTCCTGCCCGGAAGGAAGCCTCCAAGGATCGGGAGGTGCAGAAACCGAGTTCGGGCCTGCCAGTAAGGTCGCCGGCGTGCGGCGTCAGGTCGGTTGGCTGTTCGGCGCGGCTCGGTAAGCGAGTTTCAGGAGGAACAGGCAATGTGTCTCTGGAAGCATTGGTGGGTGGCTTACGCCTCGCTCGCGATCGCGGCATCGATCGCACTCGTCCCGGCATCGGCGTCGGCGTGGGAGGCCGACACAACCGTTGCGGCCGTCCAGGGCGACGGCCCGAGCACCGTCGAGGTGGTTGTCCCACACGACGCTGCCAACGAACCCGCCACGACGGCCGGTCCGTCGGCCGAGGAGGGGGCTTCGTCCCCGGAGCAGACGTCGGATCAACCGGCGGCGGTTGCCGTCCAGACACGCGACGGGGCGTCCGAGAGCCCTCAGGGCCCGCCGGCCGATTCGACGGCGGAGCCGACCGAGGTTCCAGGGCCATCTGCCGACACGACGTCGGGCCAGCCGGGCACCGTCGCCGATGAACCGCTCGAGCCGGTCCCGGATCCGCGATCTTCGGGGATCGTGCCGGCCGAGACGGCCAGCTTCAATGGGATCATTCCCGGCGTGAGCACCATGAATGAGCTTCAGGACGCCTGGGGGCCGCCGAAGGAGATCGCCAACCGCAACGCGCAGCTCATGCATCTCTACAGCGTAGAGCCGTTCAAGCGGGTGGAGGTGAGCTTTGTCAAGGATCGGGTTGCGGCGATTGTGATTCGTCTGGAGCGCTCTTTTGCCGCCGATCTGGTGGCCGAGAAGCTGGAGTTGTCCGACATCCAGCCGGTGTTGGTTTCCGATGAGCTGGGCCACGTCCTCGGCCAGTCGTTCCCCGAACGCGGCGTGCTGTTCGCGTTCGAGCCGAGCGAGACGCCGGGCACCGCGTCGATGGAGGTCGTCCAGATCATTCTCGAACCGGTCAGCTCCGAGGCGTTCGTGCTCCGCGCGGAAACTCACATGGACAGCCAGCCGGATCGAAGCATCCACGACCTGGAGCAGGCGATCGAGCTCGACCCGGAGAACGCGCGGGCGCATTGGCTTCGCGCTCGTCTATTGGCCGTGGGAGGAGATTCGCAGGCCGCGTTGGATGCCTGCGCCGAGGCGATCCGCAGGAATCCGGATGATGCTCAGTATCGACTGACGCGGGCGCAGATCCTCGGGCAGATGGAACGGTTCGGCGAGGCCATCGCGGAAGGCGAACAGGCGCTGGCCACCAACACGACCCGACCGCACGTCAAGGCTCAGGTGGTGTGTCTATTGGGTGACTTGCTCAGCTCCCAGCCCGAGCCGGACTACCGTCGGGCGATCCAATACCACATGGAAGCCGTCAAGACGGCCGATCCCTTGGCGGTCAGCCAATACCCGGCCGTCCGCATCGCCGCCAAAGAGGTGCTGATCGACGCCCATCTGGGTGCCGGCCACGACATTGCGTGGGGGCCCTGGGACGGCAAGGAGAAGGCCGTTCCCCGATGGCTGGATCAGGCGGCCACCGTGGCCAAGGATTTGACGGACGGCGAAGGCTTGTCGGTCGAGTTTCAGTTTCGCGTGGCCACGCGGGCGTTGGCCGCGCTGGTGGGGATGCGGGGCAAGATGGATCCCGACCCGTGGGCCGAGGAGGCCCTCCGCGTCGGTCAGCAGCTCGTCGCCGCCACCCCCGACTCGCCCCGCCAAGATCAGCTCCGCTGGGACCTGGGGATGGCCCTGTACGACGCGGTGCAAATCTGCCAGATGCGGGGCGACCACGAGAAGGCTTTGACCTACGGCAAGCGAGCGATCGGGTACCTCGAGCCCGGGGCCACCTCGTCGCAAGCCAGCCTGGCGGATACCTATCTGCTCGGCCGGCTCTACTTCCGACTGGGAGCGATCCACGCGGTGGGCAAGCAGGATCATGCGGCCGCCATCTACTGGTTCGAGAAGGCCATCCCCGTGTTCCAGGAATCGGTCGACCATCTGGCCCAGACGGAGTTCGGACGCCTGGGGGAAACCTACGTCAGCATGGGCGTTTCCTTCTGGGAGAGCGACCAGCAAGATCGGGCCGTCCGCTTGACCCAGCGCGGGGTCGAGCTCATGGAACAAGCCGTCCGAGGCGAGACGATGGAACGGTCGGCTCTGGAAATTCCCTACACCAACCTGGCCACCATGGCCCGACACCTGGGCAAAAACGACGAGGCCGACCAGTACCTTCTCGAAGCGAAGAGGCACAAGCAAGCGACCCTGCGGTAACCGGGGATCATCCCTTCAAGTGTTCCGTCCGGGCGATGCCGGCCGCCCCGATGTACCCCGCGTCGCCGCCCAGGGAGGCGAAATCGATCGCGGTTCGCTCGGCCAGCACGGGGAACGCGAGCCGCTGAACTTCCTCCTTGATTCGGCCGAGGAAGCGTCGGCCCAATTCCGCCTCGTTCCCACCGAACGTCATGGCCCCGCCCAACAACACGCCGTTCGGATCAATCGTGTGCATCAGGCTCACGATCCCGACGCCCAGGTAGCGGGCGGTTTCCATCACCAGCTCCAGCGACAGCTCATCCCCCGCCTCGGCTTCCTCCGCGATCAGTTCCGGGATGCCCTTTCTTTGCTCCTCGGGCTTCTCTTCCTCTTGCCGGATCCGTTCCGGCAGGGCGCTGGCCCGGCCGGCGCTGAGCGCCTCTTGGGTTCGTTTGATCACGGCGGTCGCGCTGGCGTACGCTTCCAGGTGTCCCGGCTGGCCGCAGCCGCACACCCGAGCGTTCTCCGAACAGTCGATAATGATGTGGCCGCATTCGGCGCCGTGGCTGTGCTCGCCGTCGATCGAGACCCCGCCCACGATGATCCCGCAGCCGATCCCCGTCCCCAGGGTCAACAGCACCATGCTGTGGAAGTCCTGGCCCGATCCGACCCAGAACTCGCCGTACGCCGCGGCGGCGGCGTCGTTGGCAAAGGCGACCGGCTTTCCGCAATGCTCGCGGAGCCGATCGCGGATGGGGAACCCTTTCCATCCGGGGCCGAGGAGGTTGACCGGGTCGATCAGCTTGCCGGCGGGGATATCCATCGTTCCGGGCGATCCCAGCCCGACTCTCGGGACGGAAGCGTGGTCGATCCCCGCGGTATGAATGGCCCGCTTGACGGCCTCCCCCATCCTTCGGGTGGCATCTTCGGCCCCTTTTTCGCCCTCCGTGGGGACGCTCAGCTTGAGGACCGGCGCCCCCTCTTCGTCGACCAGAGGTTGCCCCCGGTCATCGAGCAATCGGACCTCCCGCCCCAGGTCATCGACGACGCCGACCTTGATATTCGTGCCCCCGAGATCGACCCCTGCAAAAAACGGCGCCTGGCCATCCTTTGCGAGGATTGGTTCGCGCTGGTGTGTCATGAGAATGGATCAACCTTTCGAAAGACGCTTCTCCAAGGATCGACCGAAAAACAACTTTCACTGGTTCCCGAGCTCCAGCTTGGGAACCCCGAACCGCGAAGCTCTGCTTCGCCCCTGGGGAAGCGGCCGCTTCCCTCAAGGGCGTTCCCAAGCCGGAGCTTGGGAACGAGCGAACGGGGAGGGAGTGGGCCGCCACTCCCTTACCCACTCCTACTACTCCGCAAACGGGGGATTTTTTCTTCGGTTGATCCCAGGGGGTAGTGAGACGTGGGGAGTCTGGCAGTATAGAAGCTTGCGAGGTTGCCGACAATTGTCCCGCGCGAGCGACTTCGCCGTTTTTGGGGGTCCCGGAGACCGAACGGCACACCATGTGCTCCCGAATTGTTTTTCCAGCGAGCCGTCGCCGGAACCTCTCGCCGTGCAGGCCGCAACGGGTTCTCCGGCAAGAGCTTACGGGTTGCCCGCCAACGATTCCCCGGCGACGCTCAAGTTGAGATTGTAAGAAATGCAGATTCCCGCAACAATGTGGCACTTTGTGGACTCAGCCAAGCTCGTTTGACCAACCCGTGCAAGTAGGAAACGGACTTCCGAAGTGACCGTGATGCCCGCCTTCGCGGACGCGGGGCCCCCGCAATGCCCCGGTCGCCGTTAGCGCGGCGTGTCGTCCCGTGGCGTGCTGCCCACGGCAACCGAGGTGACAGGGAGGTCGCCAGAACACGTTTCTCGTCTCGGCCGGTGTCGCCCAGTCGTTTTTGGGAAACGGCACCCGAAACACGAAACGCCGCAAGCCCCTTCCTGGTGACTCGTTGCCGCATCCCCGCCACGGCGTCCTGGCGTCGGCGGGCTGAACGGCGCTAGAATCAGGAGGCGGCCTATGGCTTCGTTCGAGACGGTCCTGCTGGCCCTGGCCCTGTTGACCGGCGCACAGGGACAAGGAGAAACGGTCCTGCTGGACTTCTATGCCGATTGGTGCATGCCATGTCGGCAGATGGACCCGGCGGTCAAGGAATTGATGGCCCGAGGCTATCCGGTCCAAAAGGTCAACGTCGATCGCAATCCGGCGCTGGCCGCCAAGTATGGGGTCGACCGCCTGCCGAGCTTCGTGATGGTGGTCGACGGGCGGGTAGTGGATCGGGTGGTCGGGGGGACCACGTTCAGCCGGTTGGAGCGGATGTGCAAGGTGGGCCAGGATCGCCGTTCGAGCCCTCCACCGGCGGTGCAGCGGGCCGCAGCCGACACGAAAAACCCGGCTCCGGCCCCCATTCCACCCATGGGGGCCGATCCCGTGTCTCCCAAGGCCGGTAGGGACCTCGCGTTTCCCGTGGCCACCGAGCAGCAGCCCGCCGACCGTCCCATCGACTCGCCGGCGACCAGCCCTGCCTCCGCGGGCCCATGGCGGCTGGCGAGTACCGATGCGGCAACCAGGCCCGACGCGACGCGGTCGTGCGCCGACCGGCTGATCGCCACCACGGTCCGGCTGCGGATCGAGGATCCCGACGGGCAGTCGTGCGGATCAGGGACGATCATCGACGCGCAAGACGGCGAGGCACTGATTCTCACCTGCGGACACATCTTCCGCGACTCCAAGGGCCGAGGGCGTATCGAGGTCGACCTGTTCGGTCCCACCCCGGCCGAGCGGGTGCCAGGCCGCCTGCTGGCGTACGACCTGGAGCGAGACATCGGGCTTCTGGCCATCCGTGCTCCGGGGCCGGTGACCAAGGCGAGGGTGGCTCCTGCCGGGTATCGTGTGGCAAAGGAGGACCGGGTGGTCACCGTGGGCTGCAACAACGGCGAGCCGCCTTCCGTTCGCTTCAGCCGCGTCACCTCCATCGACAAGTATCTGGGGCCGCCGAACCTCGAAGTGGCCGGGCTCCCCGTACAGGGCCGCAGCGGGGGCGGACTGTTCTCTCAGGACGGCCTGCTGATCGGCGTCTGCAATGCGGCCGATCCGGCCGATAACGAGGGCCTCTACACGGCGCTGGCCGCCGTCCAAGCCGAGCTGAATGAGGCCGGTCTGGCGTTCGTGTACCACGCCGGCGGATCGTCGGCAACCGAAGTTCCGCTGGTGGCTCTCACGCCGCCACCGGTCCCCAAGCGGATGCCCCGACCCGGGGACCCGAATTGCGAAGCGGACGTTCCGGCCAATTTACCCGGCGATCTCGCTGGCCGGGGGCAACCCGATCGCACAAGCCCGCTCGACCGCAGCCAACCGACGCAAGGCCTCAGCGGCGAGGAGTTGGCAGCACTGGAAGAGATCCGAGAGCGGCAGGAGCAAGGCGCCGAGGTCATCTGCGTCGTCCGATCGCGATCAGACCCCCACGCCCCCAGCGAGATCATCGTGCTCGACCGTGTCTCGCCGGCATTCCTGGAGCAACTTGCCGCCCAGTCGCGGAGCCCGCGTCAAGCGACGCGACACCTCACTTCGCTCGAGATCCCCGGCACCGGGCAAGAGCATGGGCGAGCCGAACCTTCGGCCCATTCGTCACCCGCGCCGAGAACCCTCCTCGAGTACCGAGCGGAAGCACACTGACAGGGGGGCTCGGCCCACTTCACGGGGCCCCGTCGACATCCTTCCCCCCAGAAGACGGCGTGCCGCTCGGCTTTGCCTCGCGCCCTTCCGGGAATCCCCGGCCTTCCAACGCGCGCCAGCGGTCCTTTCGGCTCAGAAGACGCATCGGCGTGGGGGCACGCGGTCTGAAAGCCGCTCGCCCCGGGGGCTGGCCCCCCCATCTGCGTAGCATGCATTCCCGCGCCCTATATTTGGGTATTCGGCCGCCCCATTTCGCAGCGCCCTGCCTTTACCCGACCCGGCTCGCGACCGCCGTAGCAGACCGATGACCATCATCCTGACCTTGCTGGTTGGCGTGTTGAACCTGTGCTTGGGCTACGTGTTGGCGGTGCGGCTCGGCTACGGGCCGCCGGGCCTGGTGGATGGCTGGGAGGTGCTGCTGGCCAACCGTCCGCCCCAACCGACTGTCGCCCAGGCACCGCCGCCCGACGCGCGGCCGGCCGACGCACCGCCGCAAGAGGACGTCGGCCCCACGCTCGAAGAGATGCTGGATGAGCCGTACGACGAGGCGTATGACGACGCCTACGACGGGGCTCACGACGAGGCGTACGACGAGGAGCATCAGCCGGGATCCGACGAACCGCAGCTCGACGCTCCGGAGGATTGGGAGCTCGACGAGCGGTTCGTCGAGGTCTCGGTCCTGAAGCTGAATATCGCGATGATCCGAAGCGGGGCGAGAACCGCGGACATCGATACGCGGCTGCGGGCGGTCCGGGGAAAAAGCGATGCCGAGACGATACGGAGGTGTCGGGACGAACTGTTGGAAGACTGCCAGGCGTTTCTCGCCGAGCACGGCCAGGCGGCCGAGCGCTTCGGTCAACGGATCGACGAGCTGGGCGAGCTGAAGGCACTGGGCGACCGGATCGAGATGGCCAACCTGGAACAGAGCGCCCAGGTCGAGACGACCATCAACAACCTCCAGTTCATGGACTTCGAGTCAGACCTGGAAACGGCCAACACGCGTCTGTTGGAAGAGCTGAAGAACCTGCGCGTCGCGCGACACAAGCTCCGCGATGACCAGGAGAGGGCCTTCCTGGCCATCACCCGGTACGAGAACCGCTTGGACGGAATGGAAAAGCGGATGTTCAACGACGCGCTGACAAGGCTTCCCAACCGCATCGGGCTGGAAGCCACGCTCTGGCAGTGGTGGCAGGAGGGACGCCACCAGTCGCGCCCGATGTCGGCCGCCCTATTCGACCTGGACGCGTTCGGCTATGTCAACGAGCGATACGGCGTGCTCGCCTCCGACGAAATCCTCTACCAAATCGCACAAGTCATCCAGGGCCAAGCCGGGAAGGCGGACGTGGTGGGGCGCTTCGCCGGGCAGCAGTTTCTCCTGATGATCGTCGACCTCGGTCCCCGCAAAGCGATCAAGAGTGCCGAGTTCATCCGCCAGTCCATCGAGCGGATCACGTTCCTTTCCGGCGACGATGAAATCCGGGTGACCGTCGGCGGCGGGATCACCGAAGTCGTGCCGGACGACACGCACGAAGCACTATTCACCCGACTGGAACAGGCACTCCGCGAGGCCAAGGAGGCCGGGCCGAACCGGTCCTTCCTGCACGACGGCCGGAAGACTGAGCTGGTCGAGTCGCCCAGCCTCGGAGCGGAGTACGTCGAGATTCCGATTTAGCAAGGAATGATCCACCCAGACACCTCGAATCGAGGAACGAAACCGTAAGGAGTCAACGATGTTGGAGGCGATCGAGGTCTTCCACCGCGGCGTCGCCCACCAGGAAGACAACAACCTGGACCTGGCCGTCGCCGCTTTCAGCAAAGCCATCCAGATCGACCCGAAATACACGGAGGCCTACTACGGCCGGGGAAACGCGTACGAAGCCCAAGGCCAACACGACCGGGCCATCGCCGACTACGAAGCCGTGCTCCAGTTCAGCCCCAACGAGCCGGCCGCCTACTACAACCGCGGAGTCGCCCACGCCAAGCAGGGCCAGCGTACCCAGGCCATCGCCGACTTCGAGGAAGCGATCCGCCTCGACCCGGAGTACGCCAAAGCCTACTACAACCGGGGGCTCGCCCATCAAAAGACGGGGCAGCTCGACCGGGCGCTGGCCGACTTCGACAAAGTGGTCTCTCTGGAGCCCGACGAGGCCGATGCCCGGGTCGCCCGGGGGCTCGTCCGCCTCCAGAAGAGCGACTACGACGCGGCCATCGCCGACTTCAGCGAAGCCGTCCGGATCGAGCCCGGCTGTGCCGAAGCCTACGGCAATCGGGGCAACGCCTTCGAGGGGAAGGGAGACCACAAGAGGGCCGTCGCCGACTACGGCCAGGTCATCCGACTCCAGCCGAAAGACGTCAAAGCCTATTGCAACCGGGCCGCCGCCAGCTTCAAGCTCGGAAGATTCGATCGGGCGATCGCCGACTACTCCGAAGCCATCCGGATCCGGCCGAAGCTTGCCAGGCCGTACTACAGCCGGGGATTGGCTCACGCCAAGAACGGCCAGACCGAGCTGGCCATCGCCGACTTCACCACGGCCATTCGGCTGGAACCGAAGAACGTCGACCCCTACGTCGGCCGCGGACTCGCCCGGGCCGCCCAAGGCGATCATCCCGGCGCGATCGAGGACTACACCGCCGCCCTCGGAATCGACCCGAAGTGTGCCAAGGCCCACTACCACCGCGGCATCGCCTACAGCTCCCAGGGCGATCTCGATCCGGCCGTCGCCGACTATACCGCCGTGCTCCAGCTCTATCCGAAGGACGCCAAAGCCTACTGCCACCGGGGCGTCGCCCGTACCCGACAAGGCAACGTGGCCGCCGCCCTGGCCGACTACGACGAAGCGATCCGGCTCGATCCGAGATACGCCCACGCCTACTACAACCGCGGGCTCGTCCACCGAATCCAGGGCGATCTGGACAAGGCCATTGCCGACTTCACCGAAACGGTCCGCCTCCAACCGAAGAATGCCAGGGCCTACGACAACCGGGCGATGGCCTACGAGAAGAAAGGCCAGAAGGCCAGGGCCGAGGCAGACCGCGCCACGGTCAAGCGACTGGAAGGCAGTGGGTAACAGGCGGCACGCCGTGTTCCGTGAGCAGCCACGCCGTTTCGCCGGCTCCGATGCGCACCGCGCGCTGACCGCTGCCTACCGGACCCTATCCGGCGCCGGCGGCTGCCGGGCTTCAGCCGGGGGAGCCTCTTCAACGACCTTCTTCCACCCAGTCGGCGTGCGGGCGTGCACCCAGTTGTTGTCGAAGACCTTCAACGGGTCCAGAAGGTTTACGACGTTCAGCTTGGGATTCTCGAACCGATACACCGTGGTGGCCGTGCCGTTGGGAAGCACGCTCTCCAGGGCAAATGGCTGCATGGTGCTGAGCGTGAGGATCAGGGTGGCCCGGCGGAAGTTCGCCGCGTCGGCCTGGCGCTTCGGATGCGCTTCCAGCCAGGCCTGGTCCTTGGCCTGGTCCAGCGTTTCGACCCGGAGGAAATAGCGCTCCTTCAGTTGCTCAGCCTTGGCCCCGAACAGAAAAGGGAGCGGGCTGTTGATGATGGCCTGGCCCCACAACTCGGGCGGCAGCTTGTGCTCCACGAGCTGCTTCTGCTGAAAGTCGTATTCAAACACCGACTTGCCGTTGCAGATCCACTGCTCCGCCTGCTGTCCTTTCACAAACCGGCCGCCGATTGCCTCTCCCTGGCTCCACCGGAAATCGACGATCTCCCCGTCGACGCGAAACATCCCCTTGTCCGGCGACGCATATTTGATCTCTCCCCGCACAATGTGCATCGGCTGATCCGACCGCCAGGCGGGGTCCCAATCGAAACGGGTGAACTTGCACTCGAACGTCTTCACCTCGCCGCCGTGCTCCTCCCATCGCTCGAGCAACCAGTCCAGCTCGGCCTGCTGTTGCGGCGTCAGCACGAAGGGGGCCGCGGCCCCCGCCTCCGCGTCGCGCCGGACGAGCTGCGGGTCGCGGGGCACCAGAGCCTCGGGGGAAGCCGCCGGGTACTGCTGCGACGCCGGTTGCCGCGCCGCGGCCGGCTGTCGCTGCGGTGCCTGGCCCGCTGCCGGCCCCATCGCCACGAGAAGGCCGAGCGTCGTCAACCAGCCGATTCGTGTCCTCATCGATCTCCTCCCCTTCAGTCGCCACGGTCCGCCTAGAGGCAGCAAGCGATGCTAGCACCAAACGGTTCTTGACGTATTCGGCGTTAGCCTTGGGTTGTGACAC
>CAZDHR010000043.1:0-27044 GCA_964505295.1 uncultured Planctomycetaceae bacterium | reverse complement strand
CGCCCGGGCTGCCTCGCACGCGGAGGCGACCCAGGCCCGTCACACGTTTTAAGATACTGCGGGTGTTGTGCTTCTCATCGTCGGCGAACCGCTCGATCAAATCGTACATGTCCCGGGCCACTTGCTCACGCAAGAGCCGACGGCTCTCGGCATCCTTCTTCACGTCGCCAAAGAGCAGGTAGCCCGACGGCTGGTATCGTGTGCGAAGCTCCTCGGGCAACGCGTCGTAGGCCTCCCTATCGTGACGCCGGAGTTGCGTGAGGAATCGCTTCACCGCCACGCCCATCATCCGCGTGCGGCCGAACTGGGCCATGTTGCTCTGGACGTGCGTCGAATCGAGCCGTTGCTTGGCGATGCTCAAATCGAGCTTCTCGATCAACGCGCCCGTGATCTCCTCCATAATCCCCCCAGCCAGGTTGTCCTCGACGATCAGCTTCTTGTATCGCTCGACGGTACGCGACGACATGCTCTGGTTTTCGGGATCGAGATTCAACGCGTACTGGAGGTCGGCATGGAACATGTATGCATGTGCCGCTTCCTCGGCCGTCCAATTGTTGAACTCCATGAGGAAGATCAGCCCGCACATGGAGTAGAGTTCCTTGGTCGGCTGGCCGATCACCGGATCGAAGTGCTCCTTCACCGTGTCGACCGGCATCCGTTCCAGAATCGTCTGGCGAAACAGATGCTGCCAACCGGCCGTCAACTCCTTGTAGGCCAGCGGCGACAGGATCTCCTCGAAGACGTCAAACAGCCGGTTTTGTCGCGGGTCATTCGCGTATCGCATTGCTGATCGAACTCCTTTTGTAGCAATGCGTTGAGTGTATCGACCCGGGGCGCCACGCCAACCCCCAAATTGGATAGAACTCGTTGCTGGCTCTGCACTTGCAGCCATTCAACGCGACTGCGGTCTTCTGTCGGTCGTGTCTATCTACTTCGAGGAGCCGGAGACGATCGCGATGAAGCTGCGAAGCGACTTCGTCCAGTACGCGGCCGGCCGGCTCCGGGAAGCCCTTACGGCGCCCGGCGTGGACGAAGACACCGTGGTCGCCGTCCAGGGCGTCGCGTGCCTGTTCGGCTTCACGCGCGTTTCGCTCGTGCTCAAGGAAGTGGTCAACGACATCCGGGGCCGGCTCGTCGTCTTCTTCCCCGGCACGTACGAAGACAACAACTACCGGCTGTTGGACGCAAGGGACGGCTGGAACTACCTGGCCGTGCCGATCACGCTTCACAACGGGGTAAACGACTGATGAAGAACCGGCAACTCTTCCAGCGCGATCCTGCGATATCGAAGCTGCTGAACGATGGCGTTGCTGCCGTGCGCGAGGCCGCAAGCGACAAGGAAATCGAGACGCTCAGGTACGAGCTTGAGCACTTCGTATGCGAGGGCCAATACGAGGACGGCTTGATCCGCATTCTGGAGTCCTACCTCGGCAACGTCAATTCGACGACCCAGCAGGCGGCATGGGTGAGCGGCTTCTACGGCAGCGGCAAGTCGCACCTACTGAAGATGTTGCGACATCTATGGGCGAACACGGTCTTCGCCGATGGCGCAACCGCTCGCGGCTTGGCCCGGCTGCCGCAGGAGGTGCAAGATCTTCTGCGGGAACTCGACATGCTTGGCAAGCGCTGCGGCGGCTTGCACGCCGCGTCGGGGACGCTACCCTCCGGCGGTGGCGAGAGTGTCCGCCTGGCCGTGCTTAGCATCGTCCTTGCTTCCAGGGACCTACCCGAGGCGTTGCCCCAGGCGCAGTTCTGTATCTGGCTCCAGAGGAACGGCATCTTTGAGCAGGTGAAGGCCGCGGTCGAGGCTGCTGGCAGGGGGTTCTTCGGCGAACTCCACGACCTGTACGTCAGCCCCGTCCTCGCCAAGGCTGTCCTCGACATCGACCCCGATTTCGCTGCTGACCTCAAGCAGGCCCGCGGGGCGCTGCGGGCGCAGTTCCCCTTGGTCGAAGACATCTCCACCAGTGAGTTCATCCGCATGGTCCGCGAGGTGTTGTCGGTCGATGGGCAAATTCCTTGCACCGTGATCGTGCTGGATGAAATCCAACTTTTCATCGGCAACGATCTGGGCCGCTCGACCGACGTGCAGGAAGTCGCCGAGGCCCTCTGCAAGCAGCTTGACAGCCGCGTGCTTCTGATCGGCGCGGGCCAGACGGCCCTGGCCGGCAACCTCCCGCTGCTACAACGGCTCATCGGCCGGTTCACCATCCCGGTGGAACTCTCCGACTCCGACGTGGAGACGGTCACCCGCCGCGTCGTCCTGGCCAAGAAGGCCGACAAGCGGAAGGTCATCGAAGACTCCGTCAACACCCACGCCGGCGAGATCGACCGCCAACTTGCGGGTACACGCATTGCCGCGTGCGCGGTTGATCGCGACATTATTGTGGACGACTATCCGCTCCTGCCGGTTCGCCGGCGGTTCTGGGAGCATGTGCTCCGCGCGGTGGACGTGCCCGGCACAGCCAGCCAGCTTCGCACGCAACTCAAGATCGTGCATGAGGCCGTCTGCCAGACGGCTGAGGCTTCGCTCGGCACCGTCGTCCCGGCGGACTTCATCTTCGGCCAGCTTCACCCGGACCTGCTCCGCAGCGGCATCCTGCTCCGCGAGATCGACGAGACGATCCGCAACCTCGACGACGGCACCGATGATGGCCGGCTCGCCCAGCGGCTTTGCGGCCTGATCTTCCTGGTCCGCAAGCTCCCACGCGAGGCCGTGGCGGACGTCGGCGTCCGCGCGACGCCGGAGATGCTGGCCGATCTATTGGTGTGCGACCTGGCGAACGACGGCACGCAGCTTCGAAGGGATGTCCCCCGAATTCTCAAGAAGCTGGTGGACGTGGGCACGCTTATCAGGCTGGACGAGGAATACAGCCTCCAGACCCGCGAGAGCAGCGAGTGGGACCGCGAGTTCCGCAACCGCCAGACGCGGCTCAACAGCGACCTGACTTCCCTGTCGAGCAAGCGCGGCTCGCTCATCAGCGCGGCTTGCGACGACGCCCTCAAGGGCATCAACCTCTCGCAGGGCAAATGCAAGGAGCGGCGGAAGCTCTCGGTCCACTTCGGCGCTGAAGCCCCGCCGGCCGCCGGGACCGAAATCCCCGTATGGGTCCGCGATGGCTGGGGCGAGAAGGAGAGCACCGTAGTGGGCGACGCCCGCGCCGCCGGCAGCGACTCACCCGTCATCTACGTCTACGTCCCGAAGGCAGGCGCCGACGACCTCCAGAAAGCGATCGTCGATTACGAGGCCGCCAAGTCCACCATCGAATTCAAGGGCACACCCACCACGGACGAAGGACGCGAGGCTCGCAACGCGATGGCCACACGCATGGCGTCCGCCGAATCGGCTCGCAACCAGCTTGTAGGCGACGTAATCGACCAAGCCAAGGTCTATCAAGGAGGCGGGCATGAGTGCCTGGGCCTGACCCTGGTCGTCAAGGTGGAGGACGCAGCGAAAGCGTCGCTCGACCGTCTGTTCCCGAACTTCAGCGACGCCGACGACAACCGCTGGGCCAGCGTCATCAACCGCGCCAAGAACGGCGACGAAGCGGCCCTGTCCGCCGTGGACTGGACCGACGCGCCCGAGAAGCATCCCGTCTGCGCGGCCGTGCTCTCCGAGGTTGGCTCGGGCAAGCGCGGCAAGCAGGTCCGCGACGCCTTCGAGGCCAGCCCCTACGGCTGGCCGCGCGACGCCGTGGACGCCGCGCTCATCACGCTGCACACCGCCGGCCACCTCCGCGCCACCCACAAAGGCATGACGCTCTCGCAGGGCCAGCTTGACCAGGGCAAGATTTCTGTCACCGACTTCCGCGCGGAGTCGCCCGGACCCAACACCCGCGAGAAGATGAGGCTCCGCAAGCTCTTCCACGCGGCCGGCGTGGACTGCAAGTCCAACGAGGAAACCGCCAAGGCCCCGATCTTCCTGGCTCGCCTGGCGGAACTGGCCGACCACGCCGGCGGCGAGCCGCCCATGCCTGCCCGCCCTACGACCGCTCACCTCGACACGCTCCGCGGCTTCGGTGGGACCGAGCAACTGACCGAAATCCTGAAGGCACATGACACGCTCGCCCAGCAGGCCAAGGACTGGGGCAGGCTGGCCGAACTTGCCGGCAAGCGCAAGCCCGCCTGGGAAACGCTCTGCACGCTGCTCAAGCACGCCGACGCCATGGCCGGAGTTGACGAACTCCGTAAGCAGGCCGAAGCCGTGAAGTCCGAGCGCCGGTTGCTCGACGCCAGCGACCCCGTTCCGGACATCCGCAAGGCCGCAACCGACGCCCTCCGCGCCGCCGTCACCGCGGCCCACGGCGAATACGAGCGGACCCACAAGGAGCAGATGGCCACATTGACCGCCAGCGACAACTGGAAGGAACTCAAGGCTGATCAGCGCCAAGCGATCCTCGTCGACGAAGGCATCGACGAGTTGCCGGCGCTATCCGTCGGCACCGAGGCCGACCTGATCCGCGCGCTGGAACAGACCGCCCTGGCGGCGTGGAAGACCAAGACCGACGCCCTGCCCCAGCAGTTCGCCCGCGCCGCCCTCGCCGCGGCCAAGCTGCTGGAGCCGAAGACTCAGCGCGTCCACCTGACCAGCGGAACGCTCAAAACCGACCAGGAAGTCAAGGCGTGGCTGGCCAGCACGGAGAAAGACCTGCTGGCGAAGCGCAAGAACGGCCCGATTGTGATTTCGTGACAGGGGTGGAACGATGCCGACACTCGCAAGCGAACTGCGGAACAAACTGGAGCGTGTGGTGATCGACGCCCGCGACGTGGCCGAGGCCGGGGCTCGGGCGGCCCTGGAAGCCCTGGCGGTTCATCACCACGAGCCGTATCCGCACATGGACCCCGGCCAGCGCGGCCTGCGCAACCACCTCCGCGCCCGGGCGCGGCAACTGGGCGACCGCAAGCTGCCCAAGCCCGACAAGAGCGGGCAGGACCACGAAATCGGCCACCTGGCGGGCGAGTGCGCCTACGAGCACTGGCATCGGATGCTTTTTGCCCGGTTCCTGGCCGAGAACGGCCTCTTGATCGAGCCCGAGGAGAACCTGGCCATCAGCCTGGCCGAGGCCGAGGAGCTGGCTAAGGAAGAGGGCGTGGACGTGTGGGTGTTCGCCTCGCGCTGCGCCCAAGGGATGCTGCCGCAAATCTTCCGCCCCGACGACCCGCTGCTCCAGGTTTCCTTTGCGCGGGAACACCGGGTCAAGCTCGAAAGGCTGCTCGACTCGCTGCCGGAGGCGGTCTTCACAGCCTCCGATGCGTTGGGGTGGGTTTACCAGTTCTGGCAGAGCAAGCGGAAAGATGAGGTCAACCGCTCCGAGGTCAAGATCGGCGCGGATGAAATCTCGGCGGTGACGCAGCTTTTCACCGAGCCGTACATGGTCAGCTTCCTCCTGCACAACTCGTTAGGCGCATGGTGGGCTGGCAAAAAGCTGACGAGTGGCGACTATGAGAAATGTGCATCCGAAGACGAACTGCGCAGCAAACTCGCCCTGCCCGGCGTGACGTGGGACTACCTGCGGTTCGTCCGCGGCGTGGATGGCAAGAGCGGGCCTTGGCGGCCGGCCGCGGGCACGTTCGACGGCTGGCCCAAGACTGCCGCGGAACTGAAAGTGCTCGACCCGTGCTGCGGGTCCGGGCACTTCCTGGTCGCGGCGCTCGACCACCTCGTACCGATTCGCATGGCCGAGGAAGGCTTGTCGTCGCGCGAGGCTGTCGACGCGGTGCTCCGCGACAACCTGCACGGCCTGGAGATCGACGAGCGGTGCTGCCAGATCGCCGCCTTCGCCCTGGCGCTGGCCGCCTGGACGTACCCAAACCTCCCCTCTCCCGCTTGCGGGAGAGAGGCTGGCGCTGAGGGCGCCCAGCCGCTCGGCTATCGCCCCTTGCCCGAATTGCACGTCGCCTGCACGGGCATCGGACCGCAGTGCTCGGCCGAGGAGTGGGTCAAGCTCGCCGAGCAGTCGGGCATCGCCATGCCCGTGGTCGGGCGCGAGGCGATCAAGGATGGGCTGCGCAACCTGCACCGGCTCTTCTCGCAAGCGCCGACGCTCGGGTCGCTCATCAACCCGACCGAGCTTCCCGCCGACATGTTCACCGCCGACTACGAGACGATCCAGCCGTACTTGGCCGCGGTCCTCCAAGCCGAGAAGGCCGACGATGAAACCCGCGAGCGGGCCATCGCCGCCGCCGGCATGGTCAGGGCCGCGGATCTGCTGGCGAGTGAGTACACGCTGGTCATTACGAATGTGCCGTATTTGGGACGGATACGGCAGGATGACATCCTCAGATCGCATTGTGACAATAACTACCGACACGCGCGCCTTGACCTAGCCACTTGCTTCGTGCAGAGATGCCTGGAGCTATCCGCACCACGATGCACGGTCGCGCTGGTCGTAATGCAAAACTGTCTATTCCTTGCGACATACAAGAAGTTTCGACAGCGCTTGTTGGAGACTCTCACATGGAAGATGGCTGCAAAGCTGGGACCGAAGGCGTTTCAAACGCCGATGTGGGACTTCGGCGTTGCTCTGCTCAGTGTAACGCATCAGAGACCGCAAAATAGTGTTCTTTCAGGCATCGAACTCGTCAACATCAATACGCCAGACGAGAAGGCGGCCGCGCTTCAGGAAATGGACGTGAATGTGGTGACGCAGGCGGATCAACTCAGGAATCCCGATGCTTCGATCATCTTTGAGGCTCCGTCTAGTCTCAAGCCTCTCTCGGTACATGCGGACTCATATCAGGGGGCATCTACAGTCGAGATCGAACGCTTCCGTATGTACTTTTGGGAAGTGACGGTGAAGTCCAACTGGAATCTTCATCAAAGCACTCCGAAGGGAGGATCGCTTTACTCGGGATTGCAGTTCGTGAGCATACAGCGTCGGCCCGGGGGTGCGTTCTGGGAGGCGGCAGAAGCCCTGAAAGCCGAAGGCCGGCTGGGCGGCGCGTTCTCTGGGCAACCCGTTTGGGGAAAGACAGGAATTGCGTGCTCATGGATGGGCACACTCCCTACAGCGATTTACTTGGGGGCGGTGTACGACAACAGCATAGCGGCCATAGTTCCGCATGAGGAGTCGAATCTCCTTCCGATATGGTGCTTCTGTTCTTCGCCGAACTTTTTGGAGGAAGTTCGCAAAATCAACCAGAAGACACAAGTGGCAAATGCGACACTCGTCAAGGTCCCCTTCGACCTCGCTCATTGGCAGAAGGTCGCGGCAAAGAAGTACCCCGACGGCCTGCCGGAGCCGGAGAGTGACGCCCCGACGCAGTGGCTATTCCACGGCCGGCCGGAGGAATCGACCGCGCCGCTTCAGGTGGCCGTGGCGCGGGTCTTGGGCTACCGCTGGCCGGCGGAACTCGACAACGAGATGCGTCTCAGCAAGCGGGCGCGGGCGATGGCGGAGCGGTGCGGGGAACTCGCGAAGTTCGTCGACGACGACGGCATCGTGTGCATCCCGTCGGTCCGCGGCGAGGAGCCCGCGGCCGAGCGGCTCTTGGCGCTCCTGGCCGCCTGCGGCATTGAGCCCGACAGAGTGCGCGAGCTGGCCGGCGGGACCGACCTCGACGACTGGCTCCGCAACCGCTTCTTCGAGCAGCACTGCAAGCTGTTCCACGACCGGCCGTTCGTGTGGCACGTCTGGGATGGGCGCAAGCGCGACGGCTTCCACGCCCTCGTGAACTATCACAAGCTGGCCGAAGGCAACGGGAATGGACGGAAGGTGCTGGAGTCGCTGACCTACTCCTACCTGGGCGACTGGATCACCCGGCAGACCGATGGCGTGAAGCGCGGCGAAGGCGGCGCGGAAGACCGGCTCGCGGCGGCGCTTGAACTTCGGAAGCGTCTCGAAGCGATTCTCGAAGGCGAGCCGCCGTTCGACCTGTTCGTCCGCTGGAAGCCGCTCGCCGAGCAAGCCGTCGGCTGGGAGCCGGACATCAACGACGGCGTGCGGATGAACATCCGCCCATTCCTGGCGAGCGACTTGCCCAACGGGCGCAAGGGTGCCGGCATCCTCCGCCACAAACCCAACATCAAGTGGAAGAAAGACCGCGGCAAGGAGCCCGAGCGCCCCAAAGCCGAGTATCCCTGGTTCTGGGGCTGGGACGAGAAGACCGAGGATTTCATGGGCGTGGGCGCGAAGCCGGACGGCAACCGCTGGAACGGCTGCCACTACACGAACAAGGCGAGACGACAGGCCCGCGAGGCGGCGGGGAAAAGCGGGTGACGGCGGCGAACCCGCGTGGTATAATGTCACAAAAAGCGATCGTTATTTGTGACAATATTGGCCAATGAACGTGACGCATCCCATTGCTGAAAAGATACTTAGGAGGCTACGAGCCAGAGGGGGCCGGTCTGTCTCTGCGAAAGACTTCCGCGACCTGGGCACTCCCGCCGCCATCCGGCAGGCCCTTTCACGGCTGGTGCGGCAGGGGGCGATCCGACGGGTCCGCCGGGGGCTGTACGAGCTGCCGCGCATGGGCAGGCTGCTCGACCAACCGGTGGTCCCATCGCCCGACGAGCTGGTTCGCGCCTGGGCCAGGAACCACGGCTTGCGGGTCGTGCCGTCCGGGGCGCAGGCGGCAAATCTGCTCGGGGTTTCCACGCAGGTCCCGGCGAAGATCGTCTACTACACCAACGGCCGAACCCGCACGCTGAAGCTGGGGCCGTACACCGTTCGACTCCTCAATCGCGGGCCGAAGACAATGGATGTCCGCGGCCGGGTGGCTCCGCTGGTTCTCCAGGCGCTGCGCCACTTGGGTCGAAACGGCGTCACACCCAAGGTCATCCGCCACCTGCGATCGACTCTCTCCCGGAAGGACAAGGCCGAACTGAGGCGCAATCTCCGCTACGCCGCTGCCTGGATGAAGCCGGTGATCGAAGAGATTGCCCGTGAGGAGACGCGCTGATGGATCGCATTGCCGCGGCCCAATCGGGGGAACGTGCCGAGCTGTTCCGGAGTTCGGCGGCCGCCCTGCGTCCGGAGCGGTCGCCCGCGATCATCGAGAAGGACTTCTGGGTCTGTTGGGCGCTCTATCGCCTCTACGACGTGCTGAGGTTCCGCCCGCAGTTGATCTTCAAGGGCGGCACGTCGCTGTCGAAGGCTTACAAGGCGATCGAGCGGTTTTCGGAAGACGTCGACCTTTCGCTGAGCCGTCGAGACCTGGGCTTCGCCGAGGGCCGCGATCCGGAAGAGGCGGGGATCAGCAGAAAGGAGTCGCGGCGCCGGATCGGGGCTCTTGTCGCGACGTGCCGGGAGACAATCCGGGAGCGACTGCTGCCGGAGCTTCGGGCGGACTTCACGTCGGTGATCGGCGCGCGAGGCTGGAGCGTGGAGCTTGATGCGGCCGACCCCCAGACGGTGATCTTCGCCTATCCGCCGAGCGAACTGGCGAGCCGCCTGCCGGAGGCGATCCGCCCTGCGGTTCGACTTGAGATGGGGGCACGCTCTGACGACTGGCCGGCAGAGGATCGTGAGATTCGGCCCGACGCAGCAGAAGCTTTCCCTGCGGCATTCGAGATAGCCGCCTCGTGCCGCGCTCATGTATTGGACGCGAGGAGAACCTTCTGGGAAAAGGCGACTCTCCTTCACGCCGAGTTCCATCGACCGGTAGGCAAGGCTGCGGCGGACGGCTTGTCGCGGCATCATTATGATCTCTGCCAATTATCCCAACAGGATATCGGCCGGGAGGCACTGGATCGCCTCGACCTGCTGGAGCGAGTCGTCGTGCACAAGCGGCTCTTCTTCGCTTCGGCGTGGGCGCACTACGAAACGGCCGTCCCGGGCAGTTTCCACCTCGTTCCTCCGCAAGAACGCATGCCCCCTCTTCGGGCCGACTACGCCCGCATGCGGGAGATGATTTTCGGCGATGCGCCGGCTTGGGAGGAGATCGTGGGGGGCCTGCGGGAACTGGAAGACAGGATGAACCGAAAGTAGAAAGCGGGCAAGACGATGAGCAATACCTTACTGGAGGCCGTGCGGGCCTCGCTGGAGCATGCCGCACGGTACAACCCCGGCGACGTGGTGGCGCCTGCGGCCGTGCTGTGGACCGACGCCGACGGCCAGTGGCGGCCGGTGGTCGAGCAACTGCGCGGGCTCATGCCCGAGCTTCTCACGCTGGGCGACTACGACGCGGCGACGCGGACCGGGCCGTCGATCTGGCTGCGGTGCGTGATCGAGCCGGTGGTGCGGGCGGACACGTTCCCTGCGCTGGCCTGGCCGGCGGGCACCGTGCCGGTGATCTACATGCCGGGCGTGAGCCGCCAGACGCTGCGGGCGGTCGAGGAGTGCCCCGACGCGCTCAAGCCGCTGGTGGAGCTTCAGTACCGCGGGACAGTCTGGACGCAACGAAACGGTAAGGACTGGACCGTTAGGGCCTTTCTGGTCAACGACGACGATGGGCTCGGGCTGGACGTGGCCGAGGATAAGCTTACGCTCCAGGCGATGCAGGGCGCGCTCAGGCAACTGGCGGTGACGCCGATAACACGGCTACGGGGCCGGCGGGTGGAGGCCGAGGACTTCGACCGGCTGGTGATCGGCGACACACCGCGCGACCTGCTCCTGTGGCTGGGCGACCCGGAGGGCACGCGCGGGCAGTGGGACGAAGGAACGTGGTCGGCGTTTCGCAACCGCTGCCGGCAGGACTACGGGTTCGACCCAGAGGCCGAAGGCGAGATCGTCGGCGGCGAGAAGCTCGGGCAGCGTGAGGGTGCCTGGTACGGCGTGTGGGAACGGTTCACCGAGTCACCGGCCCTGTATCCGGGGATACCGGACCTGTTGCGTCGGGCAAAGCCGAAGGAGCTATTGACCTTCGAGAAGGACCCCTGGCCGGACGAAAACGACAAGATGGAGGAACTCCTTCGGGCGGCCCTGGTGGAGGTCGGCTCGATGAAGCCCGTCGATGCGCGGCAACGCTTGGAGGAGTTGGAGGCCGAACAGGGCATTCGCCGCGGTTGGGTGTGGGCACGGTTGGGCATGTCGCCGCTTGCGAATGCCCTGGAGCATCTTGCGGCGCTGGCCAAGTGGACCGCGTCGACGCTGGGCGGCGACTCGGTCGAGGCGATGGCCAAGCTGTACGCTGAGGGTGGATATTTGGCGGACGACGCGGTGCTGCGGGCGTTGGCGTGCGTGAAGACGGCGGAAGACGCCGTGGCCGTCCAAGCGGCGGTGCGATGCGTGTACCTGCCGTGGCTCGACGACACAGCTCGACACTTCCAAGAGTGCGTGGCGGCGAAGGCCCTGCCGACGGTTGCACAGCAAGAAGACGTTGAGGCCGACACGGGTGAGTGCATCCTGTTTGCCGACGGGTTGCGGTTTGATATCGGCCAGCGGCTCGCCGCGATGGCTAGTGAGCGGCACATAGAGGCGTCCGCCAATTGGCGCTGGGCAGCGCTGCCCACAGTGACGGCCACGGCCAAGCCGGCGTCGTCGCCGGTTGCCGCCAAGATGCGCGGTGGGAATTTGGAGGCGGACTTCTGCCCAGAAACGGTCGACACTGGCGAAAAGCTGAACACCGAGCGATTTCGGCGGATGCTTTCTGCGGTGGGCTTCCAGGTGCTCGCGCCGGCCGAGACAGGCGACGCCCGGGGCAAGAACGCCCGCGCGTGGACTGAGTACGGCGAGTTCGACAAGCTCGGGCACGCCCTCCAGGGGAAGCTGGCGGCCCGCATCCAAGACCAGTTGGAGCTTCTGCTGGAGCGAGTGCAAGGGCTGTTGGAGGCCGGCTGGAAGCGGGTGCGCGTGGTGACCGACCACGGCTGGCTGCTGGCGCCCGGTGGATTGCCGAAGGTCCAGCTTCCGAAGTACTTGGCCGAGAGCCGCTGGTCGCGTTGTGCTTCGATCAAGGTGAGTTCCCACGTAGAAGTGCCCGTAGCCGCCTGGTCATGGAATCCGCAGGAGCGGTTTGCCTACGCACCGGGGGCGCACTGCTTCGTGGCCGGACACGAGTACGCCCACGGCGGCGCGAGCTTGCAGGAGTGCCTGATTCCCGTCCTGGCGTTCGCCTCGACGGGTGCGCCGGCTGGCGTGGTTGCCACGGTGAGCGAGGTGCGGTGGGTGGGCCTGCGCTGCCGGGTGACGGTGGAGCCGGCGGCCGAGGGGCTGCTGGCCGACCTGCGGACGAAGCCGAACGTCCCTCACTCCAGCATTACGGAGCCCAAGGCCCTGGACGCCGACGGCAAGGCCTCGCTTTTGGTCGCCGACGACTCCTTGGAAGGGACGACGGTGAGTCTGGTCCTTGTCGATGCGTCCGGGCGCGTGGTCTGCAAAGAAGCCACCACCGTGGGAGGCGACCAGTAACATGGAACTCGACCATCTGGACAGAATCGCGGCGTCGGCCTTCGACACTTACCTCGTGCGCAAAGACCTCGTGCGGCGGTACAGCCGGCAGTATCCCGTGCCGACCTACGTCGTGGAATTCCTGCTTGGGCGGTACTGCGCGACGGTGGACGAACAGGAGATCGAGGAGGGCTTGAAGATCGTCGAGCGGCAGTTGCAGGACCGCACGGTTCGCACCAGCGAGCAGGAGCTTTTCAAGGCGCGGGCCCGCGAGAAGGGCGCGGTGAAGCTGATCGACATCGTGAAGGCGCGGCTGGACGCGAAGACCGACTCTTTCCTGGTGGAACTGCCGAGCCTGGGCTTGCGCGACGTGCGGATCGCCGACGCGCTCGTCCACGAGCACGAGCGGATGCTGACCGACGGCTTCTACGCCGAGGTGACGCTGAGCTACGACGCGGCCATCGCCGACGAAAAACGCGGCCGGCCCTTCGCCATCGAGGGCCTAAGGGCGATCCAGCTTTCCAAGCCGGACGTACTGGCGACGCTCAACAGGGGCCGGGAGCGGTTTACCACGGCCGAGTGGAAGGATTTTCTCCTTCGCTCGGTCGGCCTGGAGCCAACGGCGTTGTCGGAACGGGCGAAGTGGGTTGCTTTGCTGAGAGTGGTTCCGTTTGTGGAGCGGAACTACAACCTGGTCGAGCTGGGCCCTCGCGGCACGGGCAAGAGCCACTTGTACCAGCAAGTCTCGCCGTACTCGCACCTGATATCGGGCGGCAAGGCGACGGTCGCGAAGATGTTCGTGAACATGTCCAGCGGCCAACGGGGGCTGGTGTGTCTCTACGACGTGGTGTGTTTCGACGAGGTGTCGGGCATCTCCTTCGATCAGAAGGACGGCGTGAACATCCTCAAGGGCTACATGGCGGCCGGCGAGTTCTCGCGCGGCAAGGAGAGCATCCGGGCATCCGGCGGGCTCGTCATGGTCGGCAACTTCGACGTGGACGTGGAGCAGCAGCAGCGAATCGGCCACCTTCTCAGCCCGCTGCCGCCGGAGATGCGCAACGACACGGCCTTCATGGACCGAATCCATGCTTACGCGCCTGGCTGGGAGTTCCCGAAGCTCAAGGCCGACAATCACCTGACGGATCACTTCGGCCTGGTGACCGATTACCTGTCGGAGTGCTGGACGAAGCTGCGCGAAGGCACCCGGATATCGGCGCTGCAAGGCCGGGCACATTGGGGCGGGGCGCTCAGCGGCCGCGATATCGAAGCCGTGCACAAGACCGTCAGCGGTCTGCTCAAGTTGCTTTTCCCCGACCCGGAGATGCCGATCCCCGACGGAGAGTGTGAGGCGGTCCTTCGGATTGCCCTGGAGGCGCGGCGGCGGGTCAAAGAACAGCAGAAGCGGTGCCTGAAGACCGAGTTCCGCAATACCCATTTCAGCTACTTCATGGGAATCGATGGCGTGGAGCAGTTCGTTGCGACGCCGGAGCTGCACAGCGACGAGGCGATCGAGGCCGACCCGCTGCCGCCCGGACAGGTGTGGGCCATCAGCCCCGGCGCACAGGAAGCGGCTCCGTCCCTTTATCGCATCGAGGCCACCTGTGGCCCGGGCGGCGGCGTGAAGATTCTCAATGCGCCCGTGCCGCCGGCGTTTCGCGAGAGCGTTCGGTATGGCGAGCAGAACCTCTATTCGCAAGCCAGGGAACTCGTCGGGGACCGCGATCCGCGCAGCCACGAGTTCTCCGTGCAGTTGCGGGCGATGGACACGGACCGGTCCGGCCACGGTCTGGGCCTGCCCGTGCTGCTTGCGCTGTGCGGAAGCCTGATGGAACGGAGCACCAAGGGCGGCCTAATCGTCGTCGGCTCGCTGAACCTCGGCGGCTCCGTGGAAATGATCCCCAATCCGGCGGTCGTGGCCGAGCTGGCTGTCGAGAAAGGCGCGGCTCAACTGCTAATGCCCATCTCATCGCGACGCCAGCTACTCGATCTGCCCGACGAAATGGCGACCAAGGTGAATATCGTGTTCTACGCCGACCCGGCGGACGCATTCATGAAAGCAATCCTCGAATGAGGCCACGTGCCGCGCGGACCCGTTTGGCCTCGCGGGGTCCCATTGGGACCGTGCTGCCGTCCGTTGAGGTACCCTCCCGCCCACGCACCACGTAGAATTCCGGCCGGGGGGTGTGGGGTGCGAACATCACTCGGAATGAACGCTCGGGCGGCTGGTGCGTCGCGCAACGCGCCGGCCTAAATGAACCCGGCAGGCGTCCGCCGGTTCCTGCCTTCCGCGGCGCTGCCGGGTTCGGCCCAGCCCGGGGAAGGCAGGATCATGTCAGACTCAACTGTGGCGGACTACGAGAAACCGGCCCTTCTTCTGGCCGCGGCGCTCTATGGGCTTTTAAACGCCGCGCAGAGAGGCGACAAGGAAGCGTTCTCGCAGGCGTATGAATGGCTGAAAGAGTGTCGCGGGGGGCTATCGGCGGCGGGAACGGCAAGAAAGCTGCTGCTCGAAGTCTTGAGTCGGCGAGGCCCGAGGGAGCCGGTTGAGTGGTCCGGAATACGCGGTGTCTGCTACGGGGACCTCGCAGACGACATGGCCGCCGCGATCGAGATGGAAATACGGAACACGCCCCCTTCTATCTACGAGACGGGGCCGAGAGGCTGCGCGGCGGCCCTGCCCGGTGTGCGGGCGACCCGATTGGTGCGTCTTCGCGGGGGCACCCGATGCACCCGAAGCGGTAATATGCCCCCGGACCGAATCTCCCAAGCGCATCGGCGACGCCGGCTGGTTGCACCGTCTCCGCCCGAGTGCGACGGCGTGGCCGGCGTGGACCCGCACGATACGCCAGGCGGTTCGGCTGCTCGAAAGCGACGCGGATGGTAGGCCCGACTTCGCCAAGCTGGCCAAACGGTTGCGGCCCGAGCAAGTCGTGGTCGTCGCCGACCGGGACGAAGCCGATCAGCGCGGAGCGGAGCGGCTGGCTTCCGTGCTAGTGGCCTATGTTCCGGCAGTCAAGGTGATTACCCCTCCGGCCGGAATCAAGGACGCGAGGGCATGGAGGCGACTCGGGGCGACGGCGGCGGACGTGTTGGGGGCAATCGACGCGGCGACGGTTCGGCAACTCACAGTGGCAGCGCGACGAAGGTGAAGCGATGGCCGACGAAAGCAAGCCTCACAACGAGCCAGCGGGGCTTTGCCTTGAGTACGCCCCATCGGGCCGAAACGGCAAGGCGACCGTGACGGCGCGGCTGGCCGGCGACGTGTTGGCGGTGGAATCCTTCGACCTCACGCGGAGTAAGGCACGTCGGGACTTTGCGACTGCGGTGGCGGACGGCCGCCCGGGAATCGACCAGGCAGCGGTGGAGTCGGAGTTGCTGAGAGCGGCGGCGGACCAAGCGTGCCGGGCGCGGGATGATGGCGCGACCGACACACCGGCCCACCCCGACCCCGCCGAGCTGCTGAAGGCTATGCCCGAGCACGTGCAGGCGGCGGCCCGGGCGATGCTCGAATCGCCCGACCTGTTGGAGCGAATCGGCGAGGACTTCTCGGCTGTCGGTATCGCAGGGGAACGAACTCTCGCGGGGACAGTCTACTTGAGTGGGGTTTCGCGTCTCCTTGAACGGCCGCTGGCGCTGTTGGTTCAAGGCCCTTCCTCCTCAGGCAAGTCTCTCGTGTTGGGAGCCGTGGCGAAGCTGTTTCCGCCCGAGGCGGTGTTTAGTGCTACGACCCTAAGCACGCTGTCGTTGTACTACGCCCCACCGGGAACCTTTCGACATCGGTTTGTGGTGTGCGGCGAGCGGTCGCGCAAAACGGATGAAGACCAGGCGGAAGTGACGCGAGCGCTGCGCGAACTCCTGAGCGAAGGCCGGTTGTCGCGGCTGGTGACGGTCAAGAAGCACGACGGCGCGCCGGCGTCGGAGCTGGTCGAGCAAGAAGGCCCCATCGCTTATGCGGAAAGCACTACGCTGGCAACTTCCCAGGTGTTCACGGAGGATTTGAACCGCATGTTGCTGCTGGCGACGGACGAAACACCCGAGCAGACCCGCCGAGTGCTCCATCGGTTGGCGGAGAAATACGACCATGGCGCGTGCGGCGACCCGAGTGGTGTTGTGGAAAAGCATCATGCCGCGCAGCGGATGTTACGCACGATGCGGGTAAGGATTCCCTACGCCCGCGCGCTGATGGACTTGCTGCCTTCCACTCGATTGGAGATTCGGCGCGGCGCGGGGTACGTGCTGGCAATGATTGAGGCCTCGGCACTGTTGCACCAGCGCCAGCGGCAGGTAACCGGCGACGGCGACCTTCTCGCCACGCTGGACGATTACCGCGTGGCCCGAGCGTTGCTGTCCCAGCCCCTTGGTCGACTCCTCGGACGGCAGGTGTCGGAGGGAGCTTTGCGATTTCTCGGGCGGCTTGTCGAGTGGTTCGGCGTGGGGGGCGAGTACAGCATCCCGGAGGCTAGGGGGCGGGAAACGCACTCCGTTTCCGGGGTCTACGGCTGGAACTCCGACCTGGCTGGGAGCGGGCTGGTCGAGTTGGTCGAACAGAAGCGGGGCAACGCGCCGGCCCGGTGGAAGGTCGCGAAGTCGCCCGACGAGGCGAGCGAGTCGCTGACCTTGCTGCCTGAGGCCGAAGAGCTGGAACACATCGAACCCTAACCGGCATGGAATCGTGGAACCGCAACACAAACCCTTACCGCAGAATGACTTAGCATTCCGCCGGCAGTTTTGGAACGGTTTGGAACCGTGGAGCCGGGTGAGCCATTCCACGATTCCAAACCATTCCAAAACAGGCTTTGGAATCGCAACCTGTTCGACCATAAGGACTTGCTGACCGATTCCACGATTCCACGGGGGACTTTCCCACCGAGGGCGAATAGCGATGCTAGCATGCGGACAAATAGAGCAACGCGTCGCGTATTGACAGCATGCCGGGCGTCGCCATATCAGCCGGGTTAGTCCCGCGCTAGCCGATTCATGGTCGCCGCAACAATTGTCCGGCCAACAGGTTACGCCTGAGAAAGTCCCTTCCACGGGGAGTATTGGGTATGAACTGGAAAAATCCGTTTGGCATCGACGCCGACGAAGGCCCGTGCGTCGGGCAACGCGACGCCCCCAAGCTTGAGATCGCCCCCGCCGACGCCCTGCCTGACCCGCTGGAGCCCCAGGACGAGCCCGCCGTCGGCACGTGGGACGACCAGGACTGGTGGAGCCTCATCACGGACGAGGACTTGGACTATCTCACCGGCCCGCGTCACTGGCCGGCACCCTGCTGGTTCTGCGGCGGCCGCCTCCGGCACTCCCAGGCGTGCATAGAGCAGACGGAGAGCTGGCTCCCGACCATGCCGTTCGGCAAGCATAAAGGCGAGCGGATCGACACCCTGCCCGTCGAATACTGTCGGTTCCTGGTGACGAAGAACATCAGACCCCGCGAAACGGAAGCCGTACGAGCTATCCAGGCGAGGGCAGAGATGCCGTACTCGGACGAGGTTACCAGGTTGGCGAAGCGGCCCGTCGGACGCGGAGCGGCGGCTGTGCGAAATCCAAAACGAGCTGCCGTCGCGCCGGATGGACCTGAAGCGAGCGCGTCAAGAAGTGCAGGAGTTGGCGGAGCTGATCGCGGAGCTGGAGGCGGAGGCGAGGGCGTTGAAGTTGGAAACGGAAGGGGTTGCGGCATGAGCACGAACGGGAAGACGAAATCAGGACATGTCCCAATTCAGCGGCGGCGGGTCGAGCACGTGAAGATGTCGCCGGAGAACGAGCGGCTGTACCGGCCGATTCTGCGGGACGACCCCGACATCCAGGCGCTGGCGGAGAGCATCCGGGAGTACGGCATTCAGCAGCCCCTACTCCTGACCAGCGACGGCTACCTTTACGACGGCCACCGCCGCTACGTGGCGGCGCAGGTGGCGGGGCTCAGAACGGTCCCCGTGCGGGTGAACCGCCGTGTGAGCAGAGCCAAGCACCACAACAAGTTCTTGTCGCTGCTGCGAGAATGCAACCGGCAACGGGTGAAGACCCGGACGGAGGCGCTACGGGAAGAGGCCGTTTCGGCCGATCCCGACCAGGCTTACGCGAGCCTGTTGAGTTACCGCCAGGCGACCGCGATCCGGCTGCCAGGCCCGGGCATCGAGATACGCGGCAAGAAGACGCGGGCCGCTATCTCGGACGCCAAGCGTCCTTTTGTCGACGCGGTGCAACAAATCCTTGACGACCGCTGGGACTTCTGGCCGTTGTCGGACCGGAGCATCCATTACGCTCTGTTGAACGATCCGCCGCGGATTCACGCGAGCAAGCCGGGTAGCGTGTACGCCAATGAAGAGCGGTGCTACAAAGCCGCTTGCGACCTGTTGACTCGCGCACGGCTGGAAGGCGAAATCGCGTGGGAAGCCATAGCCGATCCGACGCGGGCGGTCGTGGCGTGGGATCTACACGGCGACGTGTCGACCTACCTCCGCACCAAACTGGACTCGATGTTCCAGGACTACTGGCGAGACTTGCAGCAAAGCCAGCCCAACTTGACGGTCGTGATCGGCGAGAAGAACACCGTCGAGAGCATCATCCGTCCGGTCTGCGCCCAGTACTGCGTCGGCTACATCATCGGCCGCGGGTACTGCTCTTTGCAGCCCCGATACGAGCTGGCCCAACGATTCGAGCAGAGCGGCAAGGATCGGCTGGTGCTCTTGATGCTCCGCGACTTCGATCCGGACGGGGAGGAAATCGCGCACTCGTTCGTCCGGTCGATGCGCGACGACTTCGGCATCAAGAACGTCGACGCCCTGAAAGTGGCCCTCACGGCGGACCAGGTGGCGGAGCACAACCTTCCCCCACGGATGAAGGCCAAGAAGGGTTCGTCGACGTACAAGCGGTTTGTCGAGAAGCACGGGCACGACGTATTCGAGCTCGAAGCCCTGCCCCCGGACACGTTGCAGGAGCTACTGCGAGACGCGATCGACAGCGTGATGGACGTTGCGGCCTTGAACTACGAGATCGACGAAGAGAAGAAGGATGCGGGCTTCCTGGCAGAGGCTCGACAAGTGGCCGCCGCGGCACTGGCCGACATGGCGTGACGAGCAAGAAACCGGACACACACGTCTGGATTCCACGAAGACCACGCGCAAGGCGGGGGAGGCGATACGGCTCATGCAGAAGCGAGGGGAGTTGGCCACGAAGGGGCGTCCCGAACAAATGTCGCAGCCTGCGACATTTTCCCTCGACGACCTCGGCCTCACCCGCAGCCAATCCTCCCGCTACCAACCGGAGGCGAGCGTGCCGGCGCCGCTGGAAATCGGCCCTTCCAAGCGCGCCGCAACGGGCGACAACGGGCGACCGTGGCGGAAAATCGAAAGACACCACTTGACAGCATGTAAGTAACAGGTAAAATCGAAAGCATGAACGCCAAGAAGCCCGAAACGCTGTCTGACCAGTTGCGACAAATCATCGCCGATTGCGGCATGAGCCGATATCAGATATCGAAGCAGTCCGGGGTTCCAGAGGCAGCCTTGAGCCGCTTTGTCAACCGCAAGACGGGCCTCACCACCGACACGCTGGACCGGCTGGCCACGACCCTCGCGTTGGAACTGGTGACCAAACGGCCGACGAAGGCGTCGAAAGACGAGAAGAAAACGAAACGGAGGTGACACGTGGCGAGCCTATGTCGAGACAAGGACGGGACCAAACGGATTCTCTTCATGCTGGGCGGCCGGCGAAAATGTCTCCGGCTGGGCAAGATGCCCGTGAAGGCCGCGCAGACCATGAAGGCCCACGTGGAAGCCCTCGTCTGGGCGGCAGAGAGCGGCACTTCGCCGGACAGCGACACGGCGCGGTGGGCGGCGAGCCTTGGGCCGGACTTGTTTCGCAAGCTAGCGGCTCTCGGGCTGGTCGCAGCCCGGCCGGAAGCCGACGCGGCGGCCGTGGGGTTGGGTGCGTTCATCGACGCGATCGTGGCGGCCCGGCCCAACATGAAACCGAACACTCGCCGCAACTACCTGGCGACTCGCTCGGCACTGGTCGAATACTTCGGGGAGTCGCGCGACTTGCGGACCATCAACCCCGGCGAGTGCGACGATTGGACACTTCACCAGGAGACCGTCGGCCGGGGGCCGGCGACCACCGGCCGCAACGTCAAACGCGCCCGGCAATTCTTCCGTGTGGCCGTGCGCAAGGGCGTCATCCCAAGCAACCCCTGGCAGGACGTGAAGGCTGCGCAGCAGGTCAACAAGGCACGAGAGTGCTTCGTGGACGGGGTGACCATCGCCAAGGTGCTTGAAGCCTGCCCGGATGCTGAGTGGCGGCTCATCTTCGCCCTGGCGCGATACGGGGGGCTGCGGACCCCGAGCGAAACGTTCGCACTCACCTGGGCGGACGTGGACTGGGCGGGGCAGCGTATCCGGGTATGCTCCCCGAAAACCGCGCACCACCCGGGCGGGGAGTATCGGATCATCCCCTTGTTCCCCGAGCTACACGCGCCGCTTCAGGAAGTCTGGGACGAGGCCCCGGAAGGCGCGGTCCACGTGATCCACAAGCATCGCATCAGGAGTGGCAACCTCCGCACCACGGCGGAGAAGATCATCCGGCGGGCGGGCGTGGAGCCCTGGGAGCGACTTTTCCAGAACCTTCGGGCGTCTCGCGAGACGGAGCTTTGCCAATCGTTCCCGCTTCACGTGGCAACGGCTTGGATTGGCAACACGGCGGCGGTAGCGGCGAAGCATTACCTTCAGGTGACCGAGGCCGACTACGCGGCGGCCGTCCAGGCCGGCCCCGAGCGCGGCGCAAAATCCGGCGCACTCCCGGCGCAAAAGGCGGCGCAGACAGCGTCCGCCACGATTCGCCACGAGTACCAAGAAACGACGCAAGCCCTTGTTGCCAAGGGCCTTAGGCCAATCGTGGCAAGTGGTGGCGAGATAGGGCAAATGCCCTCAGTACCCCCTAGGGGAGTCGAACCCCTGTCTTCGGACTGAGAATCCGATGTCCTGGGCCACTAGACGAAGGGGGCGTGGGCTGAAAGGGTATCGTCCCGGCTTTGCCCTGGAGTTCAATATTTACCAAGGGTTGGTGGCCCTGTCAATCGGGCTCGGCGGCCTCCTCTTCGAACTGTTCCACCCACTGTTGAATCTGCTGGTCGGTGATCGCCTCTTCGCTCTTTCGGAAGAGCTGCCAAATCATGCGGCCCATCTGCCGGTCACGGAGGTTGGAGAGGACGGGCAACAATTCGCTCAGGATTTCCGCGGCCTCCTGAGGTTTTTCCTGCTGCTTCAAGACCCAGTACTGGCCGGCCAAACCGAAGGCGCGGAGCTCCTGCTGCGAGCCGTCGAGCATCGCAAGCTCTTCGAACTTCGCTTTGGCTCGGTCATAATCGTCCGCTCGGAGGTAGAGCCAGGCCAGTTGCTGCTTGGCCCGGTGGGCCCAGTAGGTGTCGGGGAAGTAGTCGACGACCGCCTCCCAGGCGTCTTCCGTGTCTACGTGGACCGCGTAGATCCACTGACTGATCGCGTTTTCGAATTTTGGGACCTGCTGGCGCGCGATGCTAGTCTCGGCCAGCAAAGGCTGCTCGCGCCCGGACAGGGAGGCGAGTGTCCCGCCCACGAGGAAGGCGATCACCAGGCCCGCGGCCACCAGAATCCCGCGGACACGGCCACGTAGGCCGCGGCCAGCGGTCTTCATCAGGGCGTCGAGCTGTTGGGTGGTCTCGTGAAGGGAGGTGGCCGTGTCGAGGTCGGGGATTTCCCAACCGGGGAGGTCCTCGGGCCACTCCTCGTCGAGATGTTCGAGCTGCACTTGCCGAAGCTCTCGCAGCAGCTCTCGGGGAGTCTGGTATCGGTCCTCCGGCGCCTTGGCGAGCATCCTATGCACAATGCGGCAGAGACCGGGCGGCAAGTCGGGGCGAAGGTTTTCCAGCGATTCCGGCGATTTTTTCAGGTGCTGGACCGCCACGGCCAGGGCCGTCTCGCCACCAAACGGAGGGGACCCTGCCAGCATGTGGAAGCAAGTCACCCCGAACGAGTAGATGTCACTTCTCGGATCGAGGGGTTTGCCTTCCACCTGTTCGGGGCTCATGTAGAGCGGGGTGCCCAGCGTCATGCCGGCCTGGGTCAGGTCGACGGCATCGCCGCGCGTGGGGACGCGGGCCAAGCCGAAGTCGGCCACCTTCACCTCCCCCGAGCGGGTGAGCATGATGTTTTCCGGCTTGATGTCGCGGTGCACGATCCCCTGCTCGGCCGCCTTGGCCAGCGCCGCGCCGACCTGCCACATGACCATCAGGGCCATTCGTAGGTCGAGCGCCCCGTTTCGGGCGATCCATTGTCGCAGGTTGAGCCCTTGGACGTACTCCTGGGCAATGAAATGGACCTGGTCGATGCACCCGACCTCGTGGATCTGGACGATATTGGCGTGGACCAGCGAAGCGGCCGCCTGGGCCTCACGCTGGAACCGTTGGATGTAGGTCTGATCGTTGGCCAGCTCCCGCCTGAGCACCTTGACGGCTACTTGGCGGTTGAGAGAGCCCTGCTCGGCCAGATAGACCTCGGCCATCGCCCCGCGGCCCAATCGCCGCAACAGACGATAGTCTCCCAACTGCCGCCCGGACAGATCGGCCGATATCGGCTCGTGCTGCTGATTGCTGGCTTCGGTCATCCGAGCGATCCGGGGATTCGGGCGTGCGTCCAACTTCAGTATGGGGTGCCGTCCCGCCAAAGGCAACCTGCCCAATGGGGAGGGGGTTTCGCGGCCCGTCCTCCTCGCGCGCGAGGATTTCCCCAAGATTCTAATCGCCTGGCGGCACGATTTCTTGCACTTATTGATGTTTGCATTGCCAATGTCCCCCCGATGTGGACCGGACCGTTCGGTCCTGGGCTTCCGGTGGAAGCCCTCGGTTTATGGGCCGTGCAAGGCTCACCAGGACGAGACTGGCTTGAACGCGATCGAGCTTCGCCGTTACGCCGTGATCTCGTACGGCGACCGCTGCGCGCGGCTGAGGCGGGCGTTGGCCTCGTCGTCGCCGACGAAGACTTCCTTTTCGGGGTCCCAGGTCAGCTTACGGCCCAGGTACATGGCGATGTTGCCCAGGTGGCAGGTCGACACGCTTCGGTGCTGGCAGGCCACGTGGGAGATCGGCGTGCGGCGTTGGCGGATGCAGTCGAAGAAGTTGCCCATGTGGTTGACGATCGCGTCGAGCTTACCCACCCGTTCGGGCCGGTCGAGGTTGTCGAAGTCGTAGACCTTGAACTGGTCGCGGGGGAAGGGGCTGTCGGCCAGGTCCTCGATCGGCTTGCCGTCGACGGTGCCCCGGTTGACGAAGATCCGTCCCTCGGTGCCGGTGAACATGATCCCGTTGCGCCCGTGGTCGGCCACCGTCATCTCGACGCCGTTGGCGTACTTGTACCGGACGGCGAAGTCGACGGCCACGTTGAAGCCGTCGGGCACGTCCGGGTATTTCGCCTCGCCCTCGATTTCGACCGGCAGCGAGCCGATGCCCCACTGGGCGATGTCCAGGTGATGGGCGCCCCAGTCGGTCATTTGCCCCCCGGAGTATTCGTACCACCAGCGGAACGTGTAGTGGCATCGCTCTTCGATATAGGGCACCGCGGGGGTTTGGCCCTGCCACAGCTCCCAATTCAGATTGCCGGGCACGGGGCGCTCGGGGAACGGTCCGCCGGTCTTGTTTTTGCCCAGGATCACGTCGACCCGCTGGAGCTTGCCGATCCGCCCGGCGCGGACCATCTCCACGGCCAGCCGGAAGCGTTGATCGCTCCGCTGCCAGGAGCCGACCTGCACGACCCGGCCCGTCTCCTTCACCACCTGGCACAAGAGCTTGCCTTCGTCGATGGTCAGCGTGAGCGGCTTCTCCACGTACACGTCCTTTCCCGCTCGACAGGCGTCGATGACCATCCGCGTGTGCCAATGGTCGGGCGTGCCGATCGTCACGACGTCGACGTCCTTGCGGTCGAGGAGCTGGCGATAGTCCTCGAAGATCTTGGGCGTGCTCCCGAAGCCCGCCCGGGCCTGCTCGCGCACGTGCCGGTCCACGTCGGCGATGGCCACGATGTCGCCGTGCTCCTGGGCCTTCAGGGCGATCACCGTGCCCTGGTAGCGCATGCCGATCGAGCCGATCCGGAAGCGGTCGTTCTTCGATTGCGGCTTCGTCTTCTCTTCCGCGTTGGCAGTGAACACGTAGGGGATGGTCGCACCGGCGGCCAGGGCGCCGGCCGACTTTTTGAGGAAACCACGGCGGGTCGGGTGGGATTGGCTCATGGGTCGATTCCTTGTGGGGTGGGACTCAAGTTCTGACTTCTCCTTGTTCCCAGGCTCCGCCTGGGACCACACGAACGGGAGGCTCCCCCTCGGCAGCGGCCGTGCCGTGCCGCCGACGCGTGCTTCGTTGGGGCCGGGGGGAGGAGGCGGGCTTGGCGGCGTTCACTTCCGCAGGGCAGGCGGAGCCTGCCGAGTAGTGCGTTCCCAGGCAGAGCCTGGGAACGAGGGCCACGAATGAAGGCCACGCGGGCGAAGCCTTGCAACGAGGGCCGTGGCATATGTCGACGCTTCTCAGCGAATTTCACGGAGACACTCCCCCAGGTACGCGCGCGCCCGGTTGATCTCGGCCGTCACTTCCTCCAGCGTCGGCATGATCGGGATACCCCGCGGCACCGGGTGCATGAAGATTTCGGTCCAGCCCTGGTAGTTGATCTTCTTCATTGCGGCCAGGATCGGCTTGAAATCGAGCACGCCGCGGCCGGGCATCTGCTCCAGCTCCAGCTCCTTGGGCAGCTTCTCCATGCATCCTTTGCCGTGCTGCCAGGCGTAGAAGTGGGCGAGCGTCGGGCCGAGGTCCTCGATCAGCTTGGCCAGGAGCTTCTCGTCCTGCGGCAGGTGATACGGGGCCAGGGCGACGCCTAGGTGCTTCGATGGGCTGAACTCGCCGAAGTAGCGGATCGAGTCGGGCGTGGAGAGCAGCGCGTGGCCGTGGTTCTCGATGCCGATCACGACCCCCAACTCTTCGGCCACTTCGACGTGCGGCTTCATCTCGTCGATGAACTGCTTCACCGCCCGCTTGGCCTCGTCGCCTTCAACGTCCCGCGGGCCTTTACTGCCCGAGATCACCAGCCGGCCACCGAACTTTCTGAGCACCCGCATCTCGTCCTGAAGCCCGAACGGGCCTAGGTCGTAGCGGGTGGTCATGCCCAGCTTGACGTGGTGCTTGTCGAGCAGCGCGGCGAACTTCTCGTGACCCATCGCTTCCATCTGCTCGCGCTGATCGGCGTGGCGAAGCGGCCAGAGGTCGATCGAGTCGGCGCCCGTCTTGCGGACCTCGGGCACGACGTCCTCGAGCTTCAGCTTGCCGTACATGCTCGAAGCGACCATGTAGGTCAGCCCGAACGATTTCGGCTCGGCAGCGGCCAGGAGTCCGGGCGCCAGGCCCAAAAGCGCCGGCCCGGCGGTCAGTATGCGGCACATTTCGCGTCGGTTCAGCGTGGTGTTGCTCATGTCGGGTGTCTCGCGGTTAGGTCGTAGCTGCCTTCAACATTTCGACGAAGTGTTTGAGCAAGGGGGTGTTGTCGTTCCAGGTTCGGGCGGTGACGAGGTTCCCGTCGATCACGGCCGGCTCGTCGACGTACGTGGCCCCCCCTTGCTGGGCGTCGATCGCGCACTTGGCCACCGTCGTCACGGTGCGCCCCCGGATACAGTCGGCGGCGGTGAGGATTTCGATGCCGTGGCACACGCAGGCGACGGGCTTCTGGGCCTCGAAGAAGTGGCGCGTGGCTTGCAGCAGGTCCTGATCGTAGCGGATGTATTCCGGGGCGCGACCGCCGGAGAGGAACAGGCCGGCGTACTGCGTGGGGTCGACGTCGCGGAAGGCGACGGTGGCCTGGATGTGATAGCCGGGCCGCTCCTGGGTCATGTCCCACGGCGGGTCCACGCCGGGCGGGACCTCGTGCAGCACCATGTGATAGAGCCGGGCCTCCGGGCCGGCCACCTCGACCTCGAAGCCGTCCTCCGGCAGACGGAAATAGGGGTACATCGTGTCGAGCACTTCCGTGGCGTCGCCAATGGGCATCAAGACTTTCGGCATGACTGGGGCTTCCTTTACGTGACTGCGTGAACCGGACCCGGCCGTCGCTTGGGATTATTGTAACTTGCGGCGAAGCGCTGGACAACCAACTCGGCACGTGTCAGACTACGATGAGCGGTCTTGCCCGCACGGAGCGCGTCAAGCCGCACGGCGGGCCGCCTGCCCGACGAAAGGAGAAAGCCATGTCGCCCCATTTCATGCCCGGCCCGATGGAGATGCTCATCATCCTCTTCATGGGCCTGGTCTGCCTCGGCGTGCCGATCGCGATCCTGGTCACGGTCTTCGCCGTCGCCCGCCGGTCCGGCCGCTCGACGCCCGACTCGCCTCCCTGCCCGAGTTGCGGCACGCACATCGTGCCGGGCGCCAAGTTCTGCCACCAGTGCGGCAGCTCGCTCCAGGAGACGCAGGGGCCGTAGGCTCGCTCCCCAGCAGCCCGCCCGAAGCAGGGGTGTTCACTCCTTGCTCCCAGGCTCTGCGTCGCCATCCTCCTTGTTCCCAGGCTCTGCCTGGGAACCCACTCACCCGAGGCTCCGCGCCGGCCGGCGGCGCGTGGTTCGTTGGAGGCCGGGGGAGCAAACGGGCTTGACGGTGTTCACTTGGGCAGGGCAGGCAGAGCCTGCCGAGTAGTGCGTTCCCAGGCAGAGCCTGGGAACGGGCGTGAGCCGCAGGAGTTGTTGGCTTAGTCACAAACGGTGCGATTTTATCAGGAG
>CAZDHR010000042.1:0-27249 GCA_964505295.1 uncultured Planctomycetaceae bacterium | reverse complement strand
CAGACCCGCCGCCTGACGGGCCCCCGCATCCGGAAAAAGGTGACAGGCACCTTTTTCCTGTCGGCTGGAGAGGGCGCTTGAGTTATTGGCCGGTCATCTCGAATTTGAAGTCGTTTCCCCCGCCTGCGTTCACCTCGGCCGTGAAGCCGGAGCTATCGGCAGACGCGTATTTCTCCGGGATAGCCGACTGGGCCGGCGCCTGTTGTGCGGCGCCCTCTGCCGCTTTCGTGCCGGCTTCGGCCTGCTCCGGAGTGAACTGGCCGCAGATACCTCGCGGGTCTTGGGCCGCAGCCGTTGACGGAACCGTCCGGTCACGAAGAGAGCCCTCGGGCCTTGCGAACCCGAGGGCTCATGGGAATCGTACACGATCCAAGGCGCCCCTGGCAGGCCCACTGCGTGGCGTGCCAGGAGAACTCGGTATTACCGGCGCTGCTCGCGCAGCAAATCGGGTCAGAGCTGCCCGGCGGGCTCCCCGCCGAACTTCGAGCCGAACGCACCCCAAACCCCGTACGGGCTGGGCCCGTCACGCACCTCCGCCGCACTGAGGTTCCCCGTGTTGATGGTCTCGCTGATGAAGTGCTGCGACCCGTCCGCGAACAACGAATTGACGCCGCCGGGGTGGAAGCTATCCGGGGGCATGACGGCATCGGTCCCCCATTCATTACCGCCGGCCTTGCAGCCGATGGAATTGGGCGGCAGCACGGTGGTGAAGCCCGACGTGGCAACACAGCCCCACGCCCAAATGACGCCACGCAACTGGCCGATTACCGGTGCGTTGATAATCGTGTTGGCAGGGCCCTTGTAGGCCAAGCAGCTCGCCGGGTTGTTCCTCAGCGAACCCTCCCCCACGCTACGAACGTAACCGCCGTGAATGTTCGGTACCCGGCCATTCTTGTTGACCACGTGCTCGCTGACGGCAATCGTGTTGCTGGTGCCGTCCTTGATGTCGCGGATGGAGACGAAGCTCTCGCAGCCGAACAAGCCCCGCGGTCGACGCTCGCCCCTACTCCCTACGCTGATCTCGTCTCCCAAGGAGAAGTTGTAGTTGCTGTCGCCCTGCCACCAGTAGGGCTGGCCGAGATTCTGAATCTTGCCGGCCGAGTCGGAGGGGCAGAGCAGCGTTTGAACCTGCGCATGGTGAGGCTGGAAACTCCATCCGTACCAGGGCACCGGACCCCACGCCGGCCAAGCCGGGCTGGATTGGGGAGACGTGTACTGATCGTACAAAGGCCCCTGCTCCATGAATGGGAGCAGCACGACGACGCCGCTCATGTGCCCATACGTGGACGTTTGATAGCGGGGGCTGCCCGCGTTTGTTCCTTGCCCCAGGCTCGGAAAGCATTGGTGCGAGTCGTGGTAGTTGTGCAGCGCGAGCCCCATTTGCTTGAGGTTGTTTGCGCACTGCGATCGTCGGGCCGCTTCCCTGGCGGCCTGGACGGCCGGCAAGAGAAGCGCAATCAGGATGCCGATGATGGCGATCACCACCAGAAGCTCGACGAGCGTGAATGCCCGTCGCAACATGAATCGGAACATGGCACACCCTCCCCCCCAGAAGGAATAAGGTTGACAAGTCTGAAACAGACGAAACCCCGCCCGGCTCCTGCATCGGCAGAACCGGACCGACTATCCTATAAACCAGATTCCGCGAAATCGCAAGCGAATTGAGCGGAAAACGGTGAAGTTGGCGATTTTCCGCCACAGCCGCCGACGTTTAGTTATTTCGGGGTGCATATCACTCCCTGCCGGGCGCGTTGGGCCCCAGCAGACCCGCCGCCTCGTGGACCCCTCGCATCCGGAAAAAGGTGACAGGCACCTTTTGCCTGAAAGGCCCTTCGGGTGCTTCGCACAAAAGGTGCCTGTCACCTTTTTCCTGTCGGCTGGAGAGGGCGCTTGAGTTATTGGCCGGTCATCTCGAATTTGAAGTCGTTGTCCCCGCCCGCCTTCACCTCGGCCGTGAAGCCGGAGGTATCGGCAGACGCGTACTTTTCCGGGATAGCCGACTCGACCGGCGCCTGTGCTTCGCCACTCATTGCGGCCTCTGCCGCTTTCGTGGCGGCTTCTATTTGCTCCGGAGTCATTTGCCCGCCCATGGCTCGCGGGTCTTCGGCCGGAGCCGATACCTGGCCGGCAGCCTTCGTGATGGTGACCCCATAGGACCCGGGCACGGCACCATCGCCGGCCTCGATGGTGGTTAGCGTGAAGCGGCCCGAGGCATCGGTGGCTCCGGCCGCTGCCTTGCCGTCCGCAGATTTCGGGGCAAAGGCGACGTTGGCCCCCTCGACGGGCTGGCCGTCGAGGGTGACCGTGCCGGTCACGGCGACGGTATCCACCCCGGTACCGCTACCGGGACAGCCGGCGAAAGCCGCCAACAGAAGACATAGCAAGCAAAGCCAGCTTGATCGAAACATGGACAACCTCCCGCGCTTGCGCCAAGGAATGCTTGAGTTTCGCGGGAGCGACTCCCGCGCCACCGCCCCCCGCACGTAGGTAAGCACCGACACTTCAATGAGTGTCGTTGTTCGCTGGAGCGAACGAGCGTCTTTTCGCGGAGCGAAAAGCGACTATTGCGACAGTCGTTGATGCGCCGATCCTAGGCTACTTTGTGGAGAACGGTCCGAGTTTGTCCGCGGGGAAGACGAATGTCAACCCCCCCGCCGAGACCGGGCGAACACTGCCGCGGCGGATCTGCGCCCCCGCATGCCGGGAATTTCATCAGAAGCTAAGTGATTGCCATCAAAGAAATGGGTGCGGGCTCGTTTCTACGTTCGCCAGCCCACGCAAAGCCCCCACGTTACCAGTTTTCAGGAGATTTGCTCGACAATCTGACTGGAATACCCCCGAAACCACACGTGTTTTGCATCTCCGAGGGCGGTGCCCGTCAAAGAAACCCTTGTTTTCCAGTACGTAGAAACGAGTCTGCACCCAAAGAAATTGGGTAGCAGGAACTGATGGCTCGGCCCGGTCGCCGCTGAATTGCCGTGGCGGACAAGTCGGGCTACAATTCGAAGGAGGCAGCCAAATCGGCGAAGTGCGCAGCCGCTCGTGCGCGCTCTGAGCCGGGCCTTTCCTATTGAGGCTTGCATAGCCAATGAAGGGAGGGCTTCCATCGGAAGCCTGGGACGGATGGTTCCGGTCCACGTCGGGTGATCGTTGGCAATGCCAACATCAATAGGATCGCAGGTCGCGTGAGGTCGACAGCCATGGGAGGAAGTCCGGATAACGGGGATCAGAGGCCGGAGGAAGCACAACCGCGTCACGAGCCCCCGATCGCCGCGCGCCGACGACGCGGGTGGCTTCTGGTCGCCGTGGTCGCTCTCTCGGCGTGGACCACCGGGCTGCTGGCGGCGCGGCTTTGGCGGCATCCGGACGACCGGGCGCCCGACCCACAAAGTCCTTCTGAAATCGCCGGGCTCCCCGTGCCGAACCTGTCGCCCGATCTACACCCGCAGTACCGGGCTTTGGTGGAAGAGTCGGGCCAGGTCGCGTGTCAATTAGCGGAGTCGTTTCCGACGGATGCGTGGGCGGTGGCTGCGTTGGCGCTGTTGCACAATCTGGCTCATGATGAAGCCGGGGAAGTGAAGTGCTGGCGGCGATGCCTGGAGTTGGAAGCCGGCTTCTCGTCCGCCTATCACCATTTGGCGTTGCGGGCGATGGATCGAGGAGAGCATGAGCGGGCCGAAGCCCTGCTCCGCGAGGCGCTGAAAGGAGATCCCTCGCACGCGGAGTTTGCCGGTCTCCTGGCAGAGGCGCTCTTGAGCCAAGGCAGGCTGGAGGAGTCGGTCGAGGTGTTGGAGCGCCACGTCGCGACGAATCCCGCGTCGCCGGCGACGCTGCTGCTCTTGGGCCAACTGTATCTGCAAGCGAAGGAGAACGAGAAGGCAAAAGCCCAGTTCGAGCGGACCCTTCTTCTCGATCCGGGGTCCGCGAGGGCGTACCATGGGCTGGCCAGCGCGTGTGCGAGGCTCGGCAACCAAGCGGAGGCCGACCGGTACCGGGCGAAGTTCGAGGAGTTGAGATCCGAAGAGGACGAGGTCGTACGCGGAACCAAAGAGGTGCTGTCCGACGAGTACGTCGTGCCGCGGTGTATTGCGGGGATTATGGGGATTGCCGGGAAGGTCTACTTGGCTCACGGCCGATTGGAGCTCGCCGAGGAGCACTTGATCCGGGCGGCCGAGTTGGACCCTGCGGACACGGAATGTCGCGAGGCGCTCGCCGGGCTTTACGATCAGGCGGGGCGCCTGGAGGAGGCGGCGCGAATCGTGGAGGATCTCCAGGATCTGGAGCCCTGGAATCTGGCGCATCGCAGGAATCTCGGGATCCTCGAGGCGCGGATGAACGATCTGGAGGCGGCCGAGGCCACGTTTCGCGAGCTTTGCGCGATCGCCCCGGATCGGGCGGTCGGCTACGCGGGCCTGGCCGAGCTTAGCCTGCGTACCGAGAAGACGCTCCCCGAAGCCCAAGCCCTGGCAGCGACGGCCGTTCGCCTGGAACCGACGGCTTGGCACTACTTCATCCTTGCGGCGATCCGTGAGAAGGAAGGGGATTACGCCGGTGCCCGGCAGGCGCTGGAGCAGGCCATGGCTCTCGATCCGGAGAACCCTCGCTACAGGGCACTGTATGAGTCGACTCGCCGGAAGCCGTGAAGAGAGAAGCGTGCATTGGGGGTACCAAGCCGCGTGCGTCGCGTGTTCGCTCGTCGCGGCGGGGCTGGCCTGCTTGTATTTCGTCTCCTCGTTGCACTGGCCGGGCCCGGAGGCGTCGGTCCCGGATTCTCCCCCCACGTCGTCCCCTCGTGCCGTCGCGGAGGCGGCCCCGCGCTGCTTCCCGGGGGGCATGGGGGTGAAATCCGCAACGGGGCCTTTCCTGTTTCGGGAGGTGACCGGGCAGAGCGGCATCACGTTCGTCCACACGCACGGCGGCTGCGGCCGGCGGTACATCATGGAGAGCGTGAGCGCGGGCCTGGCTACCTTTGACTACGACGGGGACGGAGACGAAGACGTCTATTTCCTCAACGGCGCGCCGTTGCGGGGAACCGTCACCGACGACGTGCCGGCCAACGCCCTCTATCGGAACGAGGGAGACTGGAAATTCACCGACGTGACTTCGGAGGCGGGCGTCGGCGACACCGGCTACGGCCTGGGAGTCGCGGTGGGGGATTACGACAACGACGGCGACGCGGATCTCTACCTGAACAACTTCGGCCCGAACGTCCTCTATCGGAACAACGGCGACGGCACGTTCACCGACGTGACGGCGCCGGCCGGCGTGGCCAACGGCAACCGCGTGGGGGCCGGCGCGTGCTTTCTCGACGCGGACCTGGACGGCGATCTCGATCTCTACGTGGCCAACTACGTGAAGGCCCCCTACGAGGACCACATCACTCGGTTCTTCGGCGGTTATCCCAGGTATCCCGGCCCACGCGACTTCGAGCCGGACCCGGACACCCTCTACCGCAACAACGGCGACGGAACGTTCACCGACGTGAGCCTCGAATCGGGCGTGGCGCGGCACGCGGGGACCGGCATGGGCATGGTCGCCTTCGACTGCGACGACGACGGCGACACGGACGTGTTTGTCTGCAACGACGTCCGAGAGAATTTCCTCTTCCAGAATGACGGCCACGGCAGATTCCGGGAGGTCGGGCTGACCGCCGGGGTTGGATACAACCTCTACGCGAACCATACCGGCAGCATGGGCGCCGATTGCGCCGACTACGACAACGACGGCCGTCTCGACCTGTTCATGACCTCCTACCAGGGAGAGCTGCCCGTACTCTATCGAAACCTGGGGAACGGCTGCTTCGAGGACGTTACCGCGGTGGCCGGCGCGGGCGACGGCTCGTTCCCTTACGTGAACTGGGGAGTCGGGCTGGTCGACTTCGACAACGACGGCGACCGCGATGCGTTCGTCGCCAACGGGCACGTGGAGGACCTTATCGAGCTCGTCGATCAAACGACTTCCTACCATGCACGCAACGTCCTCCTCATGAACAACGGTGAGGGACGGTTCGTCAACGTGTCGGATTCGAGCGGCGACGGGCTGACGGTGAAACTGGCCAGCCGCGGCGCGGCGTTCGACGACCTGGACAACGACGGCGACGTCGACGTGGTCGTGCTCAACTCGCACAAGGAACCGACGATCCTACGGAACGACACCTCGAACGACAACCACTGGATTCAAGTCCGGCTTCGAGGCGCGACCGCGAACCGAGACGGCGTGGGGTCGCGCGTGACGGTGGTGGCGGGCGACCTGACGCAGATCGCCGAGGTCCACAGCGGGCGCGCGTATCAGAGCCACTTCGGATCGCGGCTCCACTTCGGCCTTGGCGGGCACGACCGCGTCGATCGCATCGAGGTCCGCTGGATTGGCGGCGGGACCGACGTTCTGGAAGACGTTGCCGCCGACCGCCAACTGATCGTGACGCAGGGGAGCACGACGCAATCGGCTAAGGCCGATTGAGCCGCGTAGGGTGCGTGAAACGCACCACATTCGCTTAATGGTGCGTTTCACGCACCCTACACCTTCGCCCCCAAAAGGTAACCCACGCCCGTCGCCGACGGGCACGTTTCCGGTCGAGGCGATCTCCCCGCGTCACGGCTCGGCCCGAAGCAACTCGTCGAGTTGGCGATACGCGGGATTCTCAGGCTCTTGGATGACGGCCTGCGTAATGGCGGCCAAGGCGCCGGGACGGTCGCCGTTGGCGCGGCAGGCCGCTGCGAGCAGCGCATGATGTGCGGCCGTCGGCTCGTGCCGGACCGCGGTCTTCGCCACCGTCAACGCGTCGGGGAGACTGCGACTGGATTGCAGGAGGAACGTGGCGAGCGACGCATGGCATCCGGCGTTCCGGGGAGCGACGCGGCAGGCTTCGCGGAAGGCTTCCTCGGCCATGTCGAGCTGGAGCAGCCTCGCGCGCAGCCGGCCAACCTCGATCCAATAGCCGGGATTCTCCCGCTCGATCTTCGCAAGCTCCTCCAGAGTTTGGACCGTCTTCAGCACCTTGCCCTCGCTTCGGTACAGCGAGACCAACGCCTGTCGGTATTCGACGTTCTCCGCGTCGAGCGACGCCGCGCGCCGCCAGAGCCGCTCCGCTACCCGCCGTTTCCCGCGAGCGGAGCAGACTCGGGCGGTGTCGGCATAGGCGGTGGCGACGTTCAAGCGAACCGACTCCAGATCGGACGACGGCGAGTGCATCCCCCCCGCGCGAGTCGGCTCCCGCTCGGCCATCAACTCCCGATACTTGGCCATCGCCGGCGACGCTTCGTCCTCCCGGCCCAGGCGCGCGCAGGCCTTCGCCAGTCCGAAGTAGGCTTCGGCGTAGTCGGCGTATTTCCGGACCGCCGACTGGTAGGCATCCTTCGCCTTCTCGTATTGTTTCATCTGCCAGTAGGCTTGCCCGAGAAGGAAGTAGCCGTGCGATCGGGGATCCCGTTCGAGGAAGTCGGCCAGCACGGGCTCGACCTCCTCGGCACGGCCGAGGTGGAGCAGGCTCTCGGCCAGCACGGAGCGAGCCATAAACGAGTCCGGCGCGATTTGCATCGCCTTGCGGGCCAGCTCCTCGGCCTTGTGATGATCTCCCGTCTTGGCGGCCACGGCGGCCATGCCGACGTACGCGTGCGCGTATTCCGGGTCCAACTCCAGACATCGCTTCCACGTTTTGACCGCCTGTTCGGACTTGCCCAGCCAATCCGCCAGACGGGCCTTCATTTCCAGGCAATCCGTGTTCTCAGGAAACGCTTCCTGGAGGCGGTCGACCACCTGGGTCGCCTCGTCGATCAGGCCTTGGGCCGTCTCGGGCAGGGGAGCTTGGGGGTCCAGGATGAGGTCCGCGGCGGTTGTCGTCGCTTGTCGGGGAGCCGGAGCCTGCGCTTCGGCGCGCCCCGCGACACCGTCGTCCGCCGCGTCGCGGGCCGGCCACAGGAGCCGACCGGAGCCGACTCCCAGGAGACCGGCGGCCAGGGTGACCGCGACGAGCAGCAAGCCTTTGCCGACGGGCCCAAGTCGGGACGGCGTTTTCGGGGCCGGCTCGGCGTCGTCGGTCGATGGTTGCTTTACGCCTTCCGCCATTGCGATCCTACTGCGTCAAGTGCTCGATGATCGTCCCCAGGTCACTTCAGGGGGAGTCTCCGTCTGCTTGCTTTGTACCGCCCTCGGTGATCGTCAGAAGCTGATCCGCCGCCACGTCCTCGAGCACGTCCACTCCGGCGCCGATCCAGCGTACCTCGATGCGATCGACGCGGTCGTGCGCACCCAGGCCGAAGTGAAGCCGCGATCCGAAGTGGCTTTGATACCCGCGCCCGCTGTGCACTTCGTCGATCTGCCTCAGGTCGCCTGCGACGACCGTGACCCGGGCGCCCACGCCGTCGCGGTTGCTCTTGACGCCGCGAAGGCGGACTTGGATCCAGTGGTTTCCCGTCTCCGACTCATTCCGCAGCACGGTGGGCGGCCGGCGGGAGTTGTTGATCACCACGTCGACGCGCCCGTCGTTGTCCAGGTCGTCCAGCGCGGCGCCGCGCCCGACCGACGCTTGTCGGGTCCCATCGCCACACGACTCCGAGACGTTCGTGAACCGGCCGCTGCCCATGTTGTGCAGGACGACCGGCGGCGCCCGATAGGACGTCGAGTCGTCGAGGCCGTCGATGTTGTCGATCAGGTGGCCGCAGGCGAAGAAGACGTCCTTGTGTCCGTCGTTGTCCAGGTCGACCAGGCTGCATCCCCACGTCACGTAGTTCAACGAGCCGAGTCCCGCGCCGGTCGGCTGCGTCACGTCGTCGAAGAAACCTTCGCCGAGGTTCCGGAAGAGCGTCGCCAGTTGGTCTTGATAGGAGGTGACGTAGAAATCCAACCGCCCGTCGTTGTCGAAATCACCGCTATCCACGCCCATGCTTCCGTGGGCGAGGCCGGCCGCGTCGTAGGTGACGCCGCTCAGCGTGCCGACCTCCTCGAATGCTCCGGTCCCGTCGTTTCGGAACAGAAAATTGCCCGGCGGACCGTCGTTGTTCACAAAAATGTCCGTATCGCCGTCGTTGTCGTAGTCGGCGCACACCATGCCCATCCCCCTTCCCAGGGACAAGGCTACGTTGGACTTCTTGCCGACGTCGGTGAACGTGCCGTCGCCGTTGTTGCGAAACAGGTTGGCCGGCCAGGGGGGAAAACGGCTGGGATCCGGGTAAATGGGCACGCCACGGAGCGAGTGGGTCACTTCCATGTCATACGAGAAAGCCAGGTAGTTGGCCACGAACAGATCCAGATCCCCGTCCGCGTCCATGTCCAAAAAGCAGGTCCCCGCCCCCACTTTCCGCTCGTCGCCGGCCGCCGTGCCGGTCTGGCGGGCGACCTCGGTAAACGTCCCGTCGCCGTTGTTCCGATACATCGCGTTCGGCCCGAAATTGCTGACGTAGAGGTCCGGGTCCCCGTCGTTGTCGTAGTCGCCCACGGCCACCCCCAGGCCGAATCCGGTGTCGCCGACGCCGGCCTCCCCGGTCACGTCGGTGAAGCGAAACTCCCCCAGGTTGCGAAAGAGCCGGTTCCTGGGCAGGGTGTCGGATTTCGTGCCTTGCAGGGGGGCGCCGTTGACGAAGTAGACGTCGATCAGGCCGTCGCCGTCGTAGTCGAACGTCGCCAATCCGGAAGCGACCGTCTCCATGATGTACAGCCTGCCACTGCTCCCGTCGGTGTGCCGGAAGACGATTCCCGTCTTGTCGGTCACGCTCCGCAACACGATCGGGCCCTCGGCGGGAGGCGTCTCCTCGTCGCGTGCGATCTTCGCCGGGAGAGAAGCGCCGGGATGAGAGCCCGCCACGGGACCCGACGCCCCGGCGCCGGGGGGCCGGTCGTCGTCAGGCTCTTGCCGCGAAGGCCCCTTCTCCTGCATCCGGTCGACGCCGCCCTCCCGGCAACCGGCCACGAGACACGCCAACCCGGCAACTGCGACCGCGGTGGTCGCAAGCAGCCGTCTTCCCTCTGCGCACGTGCCGCGAATACTGCTACGCTGCATCACCCCTCGATCCCGTCGATGACCTCGTAAGCGGAAAATTCCTCATGGCACGAAGGCCGACCGGCAGGAGCGCGATTTCCTGGGAAAATGCGCCGAATGCCCGGGCGAGGTTGCCCCTCAAAAGGACAGTATTCCAGGGCCGACCCGAGGGAGGCCCGGTTTCTCGCGAGAACGTCTGAATCCATCTTGCGCCGTCACCCTCAGCACGAACAGGCACGGAGGAATCGAGAGAAAGGGCTAATCGCTCGTGTCCATCCTATGCCGTTCTGCGTTGAAGATCAACACGGTCGTCTGGTCTGGAAACTGGCGTGCGCGGGCGATCGCGACTATCATGCGGACGGAAGATCTCAGACACGTGAAGGGTTGTTCGACGCCAGAAGGGGAGCAATGATGCTGCGAAGTGAGACTCGTTTTGACGGGAAGCCGGCTCGAGGACCGCGCTGGCCGGACTGGCTGATTGCCTGGATGACGCTGATCCCCGTCGTGGCGTCGGGCCAGCCGGTGCCCGACCGCGATACGCTGCTGTTGGCCCAGTTCGATCGGTCGGTCGATGCCGACTACGCGGTCGGCTCGGCCTCGGCCGACACGCGGGTGACCACCACGGGTCCGGAAGGCGGGCGGTTCCGCGGCGGCGTCGACCTGGCCGCACGGAAGGGAATCGCCTTCGCCGGCGGCGACGGCAACTTCCAGCCCGCGGAAGGCACGATCGAGTTCTGGGTCAAGCCGCACTGGCCGGGCAACGACCCCGAGACGCACCGCTTCGTCTCTTGCCGAATGGGGGAGAAAGAGTACGTCAACGTCAACTGCCTGGGCGGCGGGCGCCTGGGGATCGCGGTCGCCGCGGGCGAGGGCGACGATTGGACGTGGCGCCGGGCCGACGCCCTCATCGCCGAGTGGAAGCCCGACACATGGCACCACGTGGCCTTCACGTGGGGACGCGGCGAGCTGCACGTGTACGTGGACGGAGAGGAAGGCCCGCGCGCGGCCACCGACGCCCGGATGCCCAGCAACGCTCCCGAATCGATCAACCTCATCGGGGCCGACGCGGTGATCGACGCGTTTCGGATCTCGAAGCGAACGTTCACCGTCGAGGATGCCCGGGCCTCGATCGAGCAGGCCCTGGATCCGCCGTATCGATACGCGAGCGACGTGCCGTGGGCGCCGGCCGAGGCGGCGATGCTCGACGAGCGGACGCTGCTGGGCGACGTCGCCATCCCGCTCATCCTCGACGGCTCGCGATACTCGAAGGGGATCGCGTGTCTCTGCGGCGCGGAAATATCGACCCGCCTGGAAGAGCCTTTCGCGACGTTCGAGGCGACGGTAGGCGTTTGCCCTCTGTCGCCGCCGGGCGCGACGTGCTCGTTCGAGGTGCAGGGCGACGGCAAGAAGCTTTTCGAGTCCGGGCCGCGAACGGTTGAACAATCGCCGCTCTCCGTCCGTGTCGAGATCGCGGGGGTCAAGCAGCTCACGCTGGCGACGCGGCGCGGGGGCACGGCGGCGGGGCGCCCCGGCCACGGCATTTGGGCCGGTGCCGTCCTGCGACGAAGCACGGAGGGCGAAGTGCTCCGGGTCGCCGCGAAGATCAAGCCGGCGGAGATCGACGTGTACCGCCGGCAAGAGGCGGCCGACGACTACTCCTTCCCGCTCGACACGCCGTCGCCGCTGGTGGTGGCCGGCAAGTGCTGGGAAGACGAGATCGACCCGGCCCGGGCGCCGGCGCCCGAGAGTATCGGCCGGCCTCTCGAGGCCTTTGCCACGCCCGGCGAGTACGAGCCGGTCAACTTCGTGGTCTACGCGGCCCGGGATCTCGACGACCTCGCCGTGGAGGTGACCGACCTGCACGCGGGCGCTTCCGTGCTGCCGAAGAGCCGAATCGACGTGCGCTTCGTCCTGCGGCGCCTGATGCGCGACCTGTACACGCTCCCGCCGGAGCGATCCACGGTCGTGTCCCGATTCATCCTGCCGTACCAAAAGCTCGACGTCCCCGCCGGCACGCTCCGCGAGTATCACCTGATCGTTCACGTGCCGGAGGAGGCGAAGCCGGGCAAGTACACGGGCTCGGTCCGATTGACGCCGGCCGGCGAAGCACCGCTCGAGCTTCCGCTTGCGTTCGAGGTCCTGCCGTTCCGTCTGCGGGCGCTCGCGCAGCGGGGGTACGGCGTCTACTATCGGTTTCCCGCCATGGAGGATGACTGGTCGCACGTCGACGTCGAGCTGGCCGACGTCCGCGCCCATGGGGGAAACATGCTCAAGAGCAACCTGGGCGTGGAGTTCGAGGCGGCGGACGAAGACGTGACGCCGTCGTACGCTCGACTCGAGCGCGGGCTGGCCATGCTGAGGAAGCACGGGTTTCACGGTCGTTTCCCGGTGAGCACGGGCTGCGAGCACCTGACGCGGCTGGTCGGCTACAACCCCGTGGAGGATGACGCCGACCCAGCGGCCAGGGAGCGGTTTCTCCAACTCGTGAAGACGGCGATGGAGGGACTCGTGGAGCTTTCCGAGAAGTACCCCGAGTTCGAGTTCCTGCCCACGCACATGGACGAGGTGTTCGGGCGCGAAAGGCTTCCGCGGTACATCCGGCTGACCGAGGCGGTGCGTCAGGTGCCGTCGCTGCGCGTGTACATCACCCTGCACAACGATCCCAAGCGCGACGTGACCGAAATGATGCGCCAGTGCGATCCCTACGTCGACGTGCGGTGCTACAACGGGCACTGCATGGACTCGTGGATCCGCGCCGCGGGCACGTTCGAGGACCTCCGCCGCCAGCTCGATGAGTCCGGCGACGAAGCCTGGCTCTACCACAACATCCGCGGGGCGTTCTTCCCGGCGGAGTGGACGCGCCTGGTCAACGGCTACTACCTGTGGACCAGCCCGCTCAAGGTCCACGTGCCCTGGATGTACTATTCGTTCAAGGGCAACCCATTCGATGCGACCGACGGTCCCCGGCTCCGCGGCGGCGACTTCGCCTACGCCGTGCCCGATCCGGACGACCCGAACCGGATGGTCCCCACGCGTCACTGGGAGGGCTTCCGCGAGGGCGTCGACGACATGCGCTATCTCGCGACGCTCGAAGCCCTGGTCGCCGAGCACGAGGGCACGCCCGAGGCGGCATCGGCACGAACGTGGCTGGAAAGCCTCCGCCGCGGGGTCACGCCGGGGCACGTCGACCTGGAGCCGATCGAGGAGGAAAGCCCGCTTTTGGTTTGGCTTGCCGGAAAGCTCGACGGGGCGGACTACCGGCGTATCCGTCGCCAGGCGGCGGAGCACATCGGGCGGCTCGGGACGCTCAAACGGTAGACCGCGACGGGCCGGTGAGGGTACACTCGTAGGATGATCGTGACCGTCCACGGCGTTCGGTGAAGGTAGCAGCCCACACGCCGTGTGCCTGCTACAGCGGTCGAAACAAGGCAACGTGCAATGGCGTGAAATCGATCAACAACGGAGGACTACCGATGCGACTTCTCGCGCGATGGCTCCTGTTGGGCATGCTTCTGACGTGCATCCTGTCGTCTCTGCGCCCGGTTGTGGGCCCTTGCCAGGCCGGTGAGAGCAAGCGGCCGAACATCATCTTCCTTTTGACCGACGATCAGCGGTGGGACACGCTCGGCTGCATGGGGAACTCGATCATCAAGACGCCGAACGTCGACCGCCTGGCCGCCCAGGGCGTGGTCTTCGATCAGTGCTTCGTGACCACGGCGATCTGTATGACGAACCGAGCGTGCATCTTCACGGGCCAGTACGCCGCCCGGCACGGGATTTGGGACTTCAAGACCAGCTTCCCACCGAAACAGCTCGCCCAGACGTACCCGGCCCTGCTCAAACGGGCCGGCTACTACGTCGGGTTCATCGGCAAGTGGGGCGTGGGAAAGCCGCCCGAGGACCTGCTCGACTACAACCGGGGCTGGCCCGGGCAGAATCGGTACTACGAGAAACGGAAGGGCGAGGACCCGTTCACGTATTTGACGCCGGGGCCCGACCAGGACGGCCTCGTCGCCCGGCAACGCGACCGCGTACATCTGACCACGAAGATGGGCGACCAGGCGCTCGAGTTCTTGGACAGCGCCCCGGCCGATCGGCCGTTTTGCCTCGCCTTCAGCTTCAAGTCGCCGCACTGCCAGGACGGCCAGCCCGCGTTTCGCCAGTTCCCCTACGACGCCCATCTGCACGGGCTGTATCAGGACGTGACCATCCCGCCCGCGACACTTTCCGATCCCGCCTTCTTCGACGCCCTTCCGGAGTTCCTCCGAACGTCGGAGAACCGCCGTCGCTGGGAGCTGCGCTTCGCCACGCCCGAGATGTACCAGCACTCGGTCAAGTCGTACTATCGGCTCGTGAGCGGCGTGGATCGGGTCGTGGGACGAATCGTCGCCAGACTCAAGCAGAAGGGGCTGACGGACAACACGATCATCCTCTACACGGGCGACCACGGATTCTACCTGGGCGAGCGAGGTTTCGCGGGCAAGTGGTACCCGCACGAAGTCTCGATCCGTGTGCCGCTGGTCGTGTACGACCCGAGGCTCCCCGCGGCCGAGCGGGGCACGCGCCGCGACCAGACGGTCCTAACCATCGACTTGGCGCCGACGATGCTCGCGATGGCCGGCGTCGCCGTCCCCAATACGATGCAAGGAAGGAGCCTGACGCCGCTCCTGGAAGGCGAGACGCCCGAGTGGCGCACGGAGTTCTTCTACGAGCACTTATTCAAGCACCGGACGATCCCCTGCTCGGAGGCCGTGCGCGACTCGCGCTACAAGTACATCCGCTACGTCGAGAGCGACCCGCTTTGCGAGGAGCTGTACGACCTGGAAAAGGACCCGGACGAAGCCCATAACCTAGCCAACGATCCCGCGCACGCGGCAACACTCGAGCGGATGCGCGAGAAGTGGACGGCGTGGCACGAGCGCGCGAAGTGACGCGCGGGTTCCGCGGCCCCGTCGTCGATTACCAAACCGCCCCAGCCGCTTGCGGCTTCGCCCTCCCAACCGAGGAAGCAATCCCCCATGCGACGACTACTTCCGCTCATACCGCTCGTCCTGGCATGTGCTTCTCCCGCGATTGCGCCGGCGGCGGCCCCGCCTGCACCCAATGGCCCCAACTTCGTCGTCTTCATTGCCGACGACCAGGGCGAGGGCGACTTGAGCTGCTATGGTCATCCGGTGCTGCGGACGCCGAACATCGACCGCCTGGCGGCTGAGGGGATGCGCTTCGACCGGGCCTTCCTGACGATCTCCTCGTGCAGCCCCACCCGATGCAGCTTCCTGACCGGACGGTATCCTCACAACACGGGCGCCGAAGACCTGCACGACCCGCTCCCCGCCGACCAGAAGACGCTGGCCCGGTACCTGCGCGGCGCGGGCTATCACTGCATGTCGGTTGGCAAGTGGCATCTCGGCGACGCGGAGCGGCCGAACTGGGATCGGGTGGTCGAATGCGCCGGTTGCGAGACGGCCGACGAGGCCCTCGGACTCCTCAAGGACCGCCCGCAGGACAAGCCGTTCTTCTTCTGGGTGGCCACGAAAGACCCACACCGCCCGTTCGACGACGAGGCGGTGTCCGAGCCGCACGATCCGGCCCGGGTGGTCGTGCCGCCGTACCTGCCCGACCATCCGCTCATCCGCAAGGAGCTGGCCCAGTATTACGACGAGATCACGCGGTTCGACGGCCACGTGGGGCTGATCCGCGCGGAGCTGGAGCGACAGGGCGTCTTGGACCAGACGTTCGTCGTCTATCTCTCGGATAACGGCATGCCGTTTCCTCGCGCGAAGACCACGCTCTACGACTCGGGCATCCACACCCCGCTGATCGTCCGCTACCCGCCGGTGGTCGAGCCGGGCAGCGTGCACGCGGGGCTGGTGAGCACGATCGACGTGGCCCCGACGATCCTGGAATTGGCGAGCGTGGAACAGACGACCATGCAGGGCCGCAGCCTGATCCCGATGCTCGAAGACCCGGCGGCCACCGTGCGCGAGGCGATCTTTGCCGAGGCCGATTGGCACGACTTCGAGCAGTTTACCCGGGCGGTGCGCACGGAGCGGTTCCTCTTGGTCCGCAACTACTATTGGGACAAGCCGCTTTGGAACAGCGTCGACTCGCTCAACGCGCTCACCTGGAAGGGGTTCATGGAGGTTCACAAGGCGGGCAAGCTCACGCCGGCCCAGCGATTTCTGTTCGTCGAGCCGCGCCCGTTCGAGGAGCTGTACGACCTGAAGACCGATCCGTACTCGCTCCGCAACGTGGTCGACGATCCCAAGCACCGCACGGAGCTGTACAAGCTGCGCACGATGCTGGACAATTGGCGCGTCGAGACCGACGACCAGATGCCGCCCGAGCGCCGCCGGGACGGCTGGACCCGCGACGGCCGACCGCTGCCGCACAACCAGCCGTGGTACGACCGGTACATCAAGGCCGGCGGCAAGAGCAGTTTTGAGAAGTTCTGACAAGCGTTCTGACAAGCCCACGGGCTGCGTCCCGTGGGATTGACGCGAAATCCTCGTTCGAATCACGACTCGGTGCACAACCGCAATAAAGGTGATGCAATGAGACTCAGGTTCCTCCTGTTTTCCGTCGCGGCAGCTTGCATGCTCGGAGGCGAAGCGGTTGCCGCGCCGCCCAACGTCGTGATGATCATCGGCGACGATCAGGCGTGGACCGATTTCGGGTTCATGGGCCATCCGGTGATCGAGACGCCGAGCCTGGATCGGTTGTCGTCGCAGAGCCTCGTGTTCACGCGGGGTTACGTGCCTGCGAGCCTCTGCCGGCCCAGCCTAGCGACGTTGGCCACGGGCCTCTATCCGCACCAGCACCGGATCACCAGCAACGACCCGCCCAAGGGCCTACCCAAGGAGGAGTTCCTGCGCCAGCGCATGGAGCAGATCGCCAACATCGAGCGCGTGCCGACGCTGCCGCGAATGCTGGGCGCAAAGGGCTACCTCAGCCTCCAGACGGGCAAGTGGTGGGAAGGCCGCTTCAGCCGCGGCGGGTTCACCCACGGGATGACTCGCGGCGCCCCCGAGCCGGGCGGACGCCACGGCGACGACGGCCTGAAGATCGGGCGCGAGGGCCTGGAGCCGATCTTCCAGTTCATCGACGAGGCGGGCGACCGGCCGTTCTTCCTCTGGTACGCCCCGTTCCTGCCCCACAGCCCTCACAACCCGCCGGAGCGGCTGCTGGCCAAGTACCGCGACAAGACCGACTCGATCCACGTCGCCCGATACTGGGCGATGTGCGAGTGGTTCGACGAGACGTGCGGCCAGTTGCTCGGCTTCCTGGACAAGAAGAAGCTGGCCCAAAACACGCTCGTGGTGTTCGTCACCGACAACGGCTGGATCCAGCGCCGCGATGCGCGCAGTTATGCGCCGAAGTCGAAGCGGTCGCCGTACGACGGGGGCCTGCGCACGCCGATCATGCTCCGCTGGCCCGGTTCTGTCGAGCCGGCCCGCGACGAAAAGACGCCGGTCCTCAGCGTCGATCTCGCGCCCACGATCCTGTCGGCCTGCGGGCTCGATGCCACCGCCGACATGCAGGGCGTCGACCTGCTCGATGGCGAAGCTCTGTCGGCGCGGAAAGCGATCTTCGGCGAAACGTTCACGCACAACGCCGTAGACATCCACGCCCCGGCCTCCAGCCTGGAGTACCGGTGGTGTATCGAGGGGCCGTGGAAGCTGCTCGTACCCAACGCGGCGAACGTGCCGGACGGCGGCGTGGAGTTGTACGACGTGCTTGCTGATCCGCACGAAGAACGGAACCTGGCGGACGGGAGCCCGGACCGCGTGGCCCACCTGCGGGCGCTCATTGACGCCTGGTGGGCGGCGCGGTAGGGTGATGGGACCGTCGAGTTCGGTGTTGCCCCCGTTGCGTTTTGAGTCGAGACGACGAGTCGGCGTAGAGGGTTGGAGTTGGGGCAGTCTTTCGGGTCCGCATATACGGAGGGGAGTACGGTGGAGTCCGAGTCGGGTGCCAAGTTCTCCGCGTATATCGAGACGACGATCCTGGGCCACCTGACCGCTCGGCTGAGTCGCGACTTGGTGACCGCCGGACATCAGCAAGTGACCCAGGAATGGTGGGATGGCCATAGGCAGGAATTCGACCTCTACGTCTCTGAGTTGGTTGTCCAGGAAGCGGGTGCCGGAGATCCCAGGGAGGCAGGCAGGAGGCTCGCCGCCCTTGAGGGGATTCCACAACTCGAACTGACTGAGGCATGTCGCCGGTTGGCCAGCGAGTTGCTGATCGCCCACGCAATTCCACCGGACTCTGCGCAAGATGCACTGCATGTTGCCGTGGCCGCCGTCCACGGGATGCACCACTTGTTGACGTGGAATTGTGCTCATATTGCCAACGCTCGCCGGCGCGACGCAATTGAAGAGGTGTGCCGAAACGCGGGCTACGAGCCGCCGGTGATTTGCACGCCTGAAGAACTGATCGGAGAACAGTGATGCGAGACCCGATCGTCGAGGAGATCCGGCGAATCCGTCAGGAGCACGCGAAGAAATTCAACTTCGATCTGGACGCAATATTCGAAGATCTGAAACAGAAGGAACGCAACTCCCGTCGGAACGTCGTCACGCGGCAACCTAGACCCGCGAAGCCGGTAGTCCCCAGGAAGTGACCTCGAACGGAAGGAGACATCACGGGTAGCGATCGGTGAGGCAAAACACTTGATCCAGTCAGTGATGCCTCTTCTCTCTTTCCCACGAGCATCGGGGGTGACTCAGACGTGAGGCAACCGAGCGCGTACGTCCCCACCACGGCGCTGGCGAAGTCTCTCGAATTCGACGAACACGCAATGCGAGTTGTGTTCACGGACGGGCGCGTGCTGAGCGTGCCGCTGGAGTGGTTCCCGCTATTGCGGGGAGCGTCGCCCGAACAGTTGAAGCATTACGAGATCGGCGGCGGTGGCGTCAGCCGCCACTGGCCTGAGCTGGATGAGGACCTGTCCGTCGCCGGTTTGATGGCGGGGGTGGATTGGCGTTCGACGTAGCACGGGATTGTGGGGCTCTCTCGCCGTGCGTCAGGGGTTTCGTCGTTTCCCTCGTTCCCAAGCTCCAGCTTGGGAACCAGAGAATACGGCGAGCGAGATGCGGGGTGTGATACCCAAGCCCCGGTGAAGGGACGCAGACTGGCACTCAGCCATCAGCTTTCGGCGACCAGCTCTCGAAGGACGCGCGGTTTTCGAGGAATCCAAGCCGAAAGCTGACTGCCGCTCGCTGATAGCTTGCAATCTGAGCATATACACACCGAGCCAGCCGATTCAGAAAACCGAGGAGCCAACCCATGAATCGTATCTTTCGTTACGTGTATTTCCCCTTAACGCTGCAACTGCTTACGCTCGCCGCGTTCGTCCTCCTCGTTGTCGGCGGGTTGACGGCGGACACGGACGACATGGCCTTTGCCAAGGTGCTGCGCAACACGAACTTGGCGAACCTGATCGTCTGGTCGTACTGGTGGCCGCTGATTGTTCTGTCAGCGATCGTCCTCGGGCGAGTGTGGTGTATGGTCTGTCCGATGGAATTGGTCACGTCGCTGGCCGCGCGGATCGGCCTGAAGCGTCGGCCGCCCGCTTTCCTGCGGTCTGGGTGGGTCATCACGCTATTCTTCGTGTTGATCGTGTTCGTCGGCATTCACACGCTCGCCATCCATCGCGTGCCGTTCCGCATGGCGATGTACATGCTGATCCTGCTTGGCGCCGCCGTCTTCGTCGGCCTCTTGTTTTCTCGCAACGCTTTCTGTGCCCACGTCTGTCCGGTGGGCCATTTGCTGGGGCTCTATGCCCGATTGTCGCCCCTGGGCTGGGGGGTGCGCGACAAGGCGTTGTGCCGGGAATGCAAGGACCATTCCTGCATCGCCAAGGCAAACGCCTACCGATTTCAGGGACGTAGCTGCGGCGTCGGCCTGACCCCCGCCGACGTCGACGACAACACGGTCTGCCTGTTGTGCGGACAATGCGTGAAGGCCTGCGATCAGAACAATCCCGGCATCGAGGGGCGACCCAATCCCGGCTGGTTCCGACGGCCTTGGTTCAAGGACGTGTTGGCGCTCAAGCCGCTGACCACCGCGCAGGCCGCGTTTTGCCTTGTCGTGTCAGGCTTCGTAATCTATGAGGTGTTCACTGAGTGGAATGTGACGAAAGGGCCACTGCTGTGGACGCCGGAACGGATCGGACTCTGGCTGGGTGCGGAGGGCGTTTGGGCCAAAGGGATGATCAGGTCGCTGTCGCTTTTCGTGGCCTTGCCCATACTGATCTGGATGGTGCCCTACGGTTTGTTCCGCCTGGCGGGAGGAAAAATACCCCTGCAAGAATACGCGTGTCGCCTTGGCGTCGCGTTCATTCCAATCATGGCGGCGGCGCACGCCGTCAAGGCGCTACTCAAAATGACCTCGCGCATCCCCTACTGGGAGTACTGTTTGAGTGACCCGATCGGGGTGAAAACGGCGCATCGCGTTCTGGACGGAACAGTTCAACTGGCACCGCTGCCCGGCTGGCGCGAACCAACCATGACGGTGCTCTCGCTGGCTCTGATCGCCATCGGGATTTCGGTCAGCGCAGCGGTCGTTCGCAAATTCGTCGCGACAGAAGCGGTCGACGCTCGGCGGCGCGCCGCAACGTTCTATCTGATCCCCGGTCTGTATGGCGGAGCGTTCGCCGTCATGCTCTGTGCCTGGCGGCTCTTATGAGGAAACCCGATGCCGGGTTAGGGCCGAAACAACGGCATGGTTCCGTCAACAAGGTGCTGAAGCGGACGGGCTAGCGCCTGCCGCTGATCTTGGTCCTTATGCCCGTGAACACATCAGCCTTGATAATCAAGGGAGACGCTTCGCCATGAGAACCGTCCTGATGATCGGCGCGTTGCTGGTATCCGGCGTGATTGGCTTAGGGGCATTCGGCGCCGACGGGCGCGAAGGCGCGGCCCCCGAGCGGCCCAACGTCGTGATCATCTTCTGCGACGACTTGGGCTACGGCGACCTGGCCTGTTTCGGGCACCCGACGATCCGGACGCCGAACCTGGACCGGATGGCCCGGGAGGGGCAGAAGTGGACGAGCTTTTACGTGGCGGCGCCGGTCTGCACGCCGAGCCGGGCGGCGTTGATGACGGGGCGCCTGCCGATCCGGACCGGGATGTGCAGCGACCGCCGTCGGGTGCTGTTCCCCGATTCGGCTGGCGGGCTCCGGCCCGAGGAACTGACGATCGCCGACGTGCTCAAGCCGGTCGGGTACAAGACGGCGTGCATCGGCAAGTGGCATTTGGGGCATTTGCCGCAATACCTGCCCACCAAGCAGGGCTTCGACACCTACTTCGGCATCCCCTACTCGAACGACATGGACCGCGTGGCCGACTCGCCCAAGGGCCGGGCGGCCTTCTGGGACCCGAAGGTCGAGTATTGGAACGTGCCGCTTATGCGCAACGAGGAGATCGCGGAGCGGCCCGCCGACCAGAACACGATCACCAAACGGTACACGGAGGAGGCCGTCCGTTTCATTCGGGCGAACCAGGAGGGGCCGTTTTTCGTCTATCTGGCCCACAGCATGCCCCACGTGCCGCTGTTCGCGTCCGGGGCGTTTAAGGGCCGCAGTCTCCGCGGGCTGTACGGCGACGTGATCGAGGAGATCGATTGGAGCGTGGGCCAGGTGCTCGACACACTCCGCGAGCTGGACCTCGATGAACGCACGCTGGTCGCGTTCACGTCGGACAACGGCCCCTGGCTGATCTTCGACGAGCACGGCGGCTCGGCGGGCCTCCTGCGCGACGGGAAAGGGAGCACGTGGGAAGGCGGCATGCGCGAGCCGACCGTGTTTTGGTGGCCCGGCACGATCCCGCCCCGCGTGGTTCGGGAACTGGGCTCGACGCTCGACCTGCTCCCCACCTGCGCCAAGCTGGCCGGCGCGAAACTGCCCGGCGATCTTGTGCTCGACGGGACGGACATCTCGCCCGCCCTGCTCGGCACCGGCCCGAGCCCGCGCGACGAGATGTTCTTCTACCGCGGCGTACAGCTCTACGCCGTGCGCAAGGGGCCGTTCAAGGCCCACTTCATCACCCGACCCGCCTACGGCCAAGGCAAGGCCGAGCACCACGACCCGCCCGAGTTGTACCACCTGGAGCACGACCCGTCGGAGAGGTTCGACGTGGCCGAGAAGTATCCGGAAGTCGTCGCCGAGCTCCGCAAGCTGGCCGAAGCCCACACGGCGGCAATGGAGCCGGGCGAGCCGCAGTTGGAGAAGCTGATCGAGGCGAAGTAGCCGACCGTCGCACACCGCGCTCGCCGCGCTCGACGCCGCGCTCGGCGCGGGTCTCCTGATCCCGCTGAAACGCGATCGCGGGTCTCCGCGGTTTGTCGGGGAGACATACGGTCGACCGCGAGATCCTGACAATCCGGGGCGAGGGGCTTTCCTTCCCGCTCGTTCCGGCGTACGCTGATCGGTAGTTGTTTCGGTTTCGCTATCTCTTGCCCGGCCGTGGAGAGCCTATCGCCCACGGCGGCAGTGCCTCGGGAGGGATTGGGTCATGATGCGGCACCCGTGGATTGCTCGCGCTGCGCTGGTTGAAATTGTCGGTTTGTTGTTCGTGGGGGCGGGTAGTCTGCACGCCGAGGCGGGCGCACCGGCCAAGCCGCTGAACTTCGTCATCCTGCTCGTCGACGACCTGGGCTGGGCCGACCTGGGCTGCTATGGCGCGGACCTGCACGAGACGCCGAACATCGATCGCTTCTCGCGGGAGAGCCTCAAGTTCACCCAGGCCTACGCGGCGGCGCCGGTCTGCTCGCCCACCCGGGCGTCGATCATGACGGGCAAGTACCCCGCCCGGCTGCACATGACCGTGTGGTACGAGTCGTCGGACAATCCGCCGCGCGGGCGCAGGCTCGTGCCGCCGATCACCGTCGGCAACATGCCGCACTCGGAGGTCACGATCGCCGAGGTGCTCCACGAGGCGGGCTATCGGACGGCCCACGTGGGCAAGTGGCACCTGGGCGACGCCGGCCACTATCCGCAGACCCAGGGGTTCGACGTCAACATCGGCGGCACCTTCTGGGGCGCGCCGACCACGTTCTTCTATCCCTACTCGGGCACGGGCACTTTCGGCAAGGAGTTTCGCTACGTGCCGCACCTGGAGTTCGGCAAGCCGGGCGAGTATCTCACCGATCGGCTCACCGACGAAGCGCTCGACGTGTTGGAGCGCGTCCACGCCGGACCGTTTCTGCTCAACATGTGCTGGCACACGGTCCACACGCCCATCGAGGCCAAGGGGCCCGTCGTCGAGCGGTACGCCGGCAAGCTTCGGCCCGACATGCACCACCAGAACGCGACCTACGCGGCGATGGTTGAGAGCTTGGACCAGAACGTGGGCCGCATTTTGAACAAGATCGACGAGCTGGGCATCGCCGACCGGACGGTGATTTTCCTCACATCCGACAACGGCGGCTTCATCAACAAGTATCGCGGCCGGACGGTGACCAACAACGCGCCGCTCCGTTCCGGGAAGGGGTCGCTCTGGGAGGGCGGGGTGCGCGTGCCGCTCGTGATCCACTGGCCCGGCGTGACCCGCGCGGGCGCCACGTGCCCGGAGCCGGTCGCGTCGACCGATTTCTATCCGACGATCCTCGAGATGGCTCGCCTGGACGGCGACGCGGAGCACAACGCCGACGTCGACGGCCACAGCCTGGTGCCGCTCTTGGAAGACCCGCAGGCCAAGCTCGACCGCGACGCCATGTACTTCCACTACCCGCACTACTACCCGACGACCACGCCGGTCAGTTCGGTACGGGCGCGTGACTGGAAGCTTCTGGAGTTTCACGAGGACATGCACGTGGAGCTGTACAACCTCCGCGACGATCCGAGCGAAGAGAAGGACCTGGCCGCCGAGATGCCGGAGCGGGCCGAGCAGCTTCGGCGGCAGCTTCACGCGTGGCGCGAGGCGGTCGACGCGCAGATGCCGCTGGCGCAGACGGTGCCGGCTCGGGGGTTGATCACGCTCGACGGCCAGCCGGTTGCGGGAGCCACCGTCACGTTCACGCCTGACGGGGCAGGCAGGGCGGCGATCGGTAAGACCCAGGACGACGGCTGGTTCACGATGAGCACGTCCCCCTCGGGCAACGGCGTCGCCCCCGGGGTGTACGCGGTGTCGGTCGCGCTGAAAATGGTCGGCCAAGACGGGCGTGCCAAGTCGCTTCTGCCGCGAAAGTACTCCACCCCGGAGACCTCGGGACTGACCGTAGAAGTGGTGCGTGATGGGGCCAACGCGTTTCACTTCAGCTTGGTTTCCGGGGCCCCGATGCCTCACCTTCAGACCGTCCCGGTCCGCGGCGTGATCACGCTGGACGGCCAGCCGATCGCGGGCGCAACGGTGACATTTGTGCCCCGCGCGAAAGGTGGTCGGACGGCCGCCGCGCGGACCGACGGCAACGGCAAGTACTCGCTGACCACGTTCGATTCGGGCGACGGCGCCGCGCCGGGGGCGTATGCGCTGGTCGTCGTCCTGAAGAAAACCGGGCCCGATGGGCGTGCCGAGTGGATTGTCTCTCCCAAGTACTCCAACGCGGAGACTTCGGGGCTGACGGTGGAGGTGGTCCGCCAAGGCCCGAACGAATTCGACTTCGATCTCACTTCCCGTTGACTGCTCGAAGGGGATGCGGCGGCGATGACTGAAACCGATCGAGACAGACCCCGCATCGGCCGATGGCGGCGGTTGATGAACCGGGTGCAGATGTTGTGGCGTGCCCGTGTCCGTCGCTGGTGGCACGACTACCAGTGGACGGTGATCCTGGCCGTGGCGCTAGTGGCGATCGTCCTGGGATGTTGGGGGTTCGCCCGGTTGCCGATCGAACCGGGCGAGCCGGCGCGGACGTGGCTTGGCGTCTTTTACCTTACGCTGCAACTGTTCACGCTGGAGTCGGGGGCCCTGCGAGGCCCGGTGAACTGGCCGCTCCAGGTGGCGCGGTGGCTGGCGCCGGGGGTGGCCGCGTATGCGGCCGTGCAGGCTTTGGTGGTGATTTTGCAGGAGCAGATCGATTCGCTTCGCCTGCGGTGGCGCAAGGGGCACTGCGTCATCTGCGGGTTGGGGCACAAGGGCTTGCTCCTGGCCCAAGGGCTGTTGGACAAGGGCGAGCGCGTCGTGGTGCTGGACCAGGACGAGGCCAACGGCAAGATCGGCCAGTGCCGTTCGCGCGGGGCGATCGTACTGTTGGGCGACGCGGCCGACTGGGGATGGCTCCGCAAGGCCGCCGCGCACCGGGCCAAGTACGTGATCTCCGTCTGCGGCGACGACGCGGCCAACGCCGAGGTCGCCTCCTACGCCGGCCGGCTGGCCGAGAATCGAGAGGGCAAACGTCTGACCTGCCTGATTCACATCGCGAACTCCCAGCTCTTCCGTTCAATCCACAAGCACAAGATGGTCCGTCAGGAGGACGCCAGCCTTCGGCTCGAATTCTTCAACGTCTGCGACAGCGAGACCCGGCGACTGCTGAGCCAGTATCCCGTGTTCGGCGAGGGCTGCGTCGCAGTTGACGAGCCGCCGCACCTGCTGGTGGTCGGTCTGGGCCAGATGGGCGAAAGCCTCATGCACCAGGCGGTGGACCGATGGCAACTGCGACACGAGTCGACGGGCCAGCGATTGCGAATCACGCTGATCGACCGCGACGCCCCACGCTGGGAGGGAGCGTGGCGCGCCTCCTACCCCGAGCTTCAGGACGCCTGCGAGCTGAAAGTCCGGCCGATCGACGTCGCCTCGCCCCACCTGGAACGGGCCGAGCTGCCGACCGACGTCACGGTGGTCTACGTGTGTCTGGACGACGAGGCGGCCGGGTTGTCGGCCGCGCTGTCGCTGGCGAGCCGGTACGCCGAGCCGAACGTGCCGGTGGTCGTCTGCGCCGCGGAGGAGGCGGGCCTGGCGATGCTGCTTGGCGAGCCCCGCGGCGGCGCCCAGGGATATCCCAATCTCCGCGTCTTCGGCGTGCTCGATCGCACCCGCGACCCCGGCTTCCTCCCTTACGGCACCTACGAAGTCCTCGCCCGGCTCTTCCATCTTGATTTCGTGGAATTCTTCCAGCGAAAAGGCGAGACGCCCGAGAATAGGCCGGCCATGCGGCCGTGGGAAGAGCTCCCCGAGGTCTACCGGGAGTCGAACCGGCTCGAAGCCGAGCACGTCCTGGTCAAGCTCCGGGCGGTCGGTTGCTCGCTTGGGCCGCTCGTCCACTGGAAGGCGGAATCGTTTCGTTTCCCCGACGACGACGTGGAAACGATGGCCAAGATGGAGCACGAGCGCTGGATGGTCGAACGCCTGCTCGGTGGGTGGGTCTACGGCCCAACCCGAGATGAAGAAGCCAAGACCAACCCCGACCTGATCCCGTGGGCGAAGTTGCCGGATGGGGAGAAGGAGTTCAACCGGCAGACTATCCGGGGCTATCCAGGCCTGCTGGCCAAAGCGGGCTTCGAGATCTACCGCCGATCGTGAGCAGAAGCCGCGTGGGCGCAAGCACCCCGCACTCCATCTGCCCGGTTTCGCGTCGCTTTGTCTTGACGCAGCCACGCGGCCCCACGAATCGTAGTCGTACGCCTCGTAGGGCCGGATGCCCAACGGGCTCTCGTCGGTATCGGCGCCGTCGGGACCCTGAGCTTGAGGGGCGGAGTCGGTGGCAAGGTCGGTCCGCGTGACGCCCGTCTTGGTCGTCGTGCGCAGGTCGAGAAGCGGGCTGCGGCGGATGGTCAGCCGGCCGTTCTGCAGCGCGGCATCGGGGACGGTCACCACAGGCGCGGCGAACTGGGGCAATGTACCCTGGCCCACGGGGCCCCGCCGCCAGAGGTGGATCGTGAAGCTTTCGCGGTCCCGGGCGGCCTTCAAGAGCGAGACCTCGATCGCCTGGTGCCATTCCTCTTCGCCGACTTCCCAGCCGCGCACATTGGTCCCTTCCACCCGCTCGACGAGATAGTCGCTGGGGACCTGGACGCTGAACACCTCGCGCTGACTCCGCCGGAACTCGAGCGACAGCCCCCAGACGAGCCGCAGCCCGTCCTCCTGGACGTCCAGGACGGCCGTGCTTCGGGCGGTGAGGCTGCGATCGACCAGGCCCTCGGCCACCTTGGGGCGCCACTGGATGCCCACGGCGCCGCCCGGGCCCAAGGCCGTCTCGATCGTCAGATTGGCCCCAGGGCCAGCGCGCATAAATAGGCAATCTAGACGGGCTAGCGCGATCGGTTCCATGCTGTTATACCATCTTACAGTTTGCGGTGCGCGGTGCGCCGCGCGTGGTTACGATGGCATGGAGGATGACCG
>CAZDHR010000041.1:0-28133 GCA_964505295.1 uncultured Planctomycetaceae bacterium | reverse complement strand
GTGGGTCCCGTCGTCGTGGATCCCCACGGTGAAGTGCCGCTTGGGCTCCTTCTGGGCCATCTCGCGGAACACGCCGGCGGCCATGGCGGGCGTGAACTCCTTCGACGAAAGCCCGTAACGGCCGCCGATCACCTTCGGCACAGGCGCGTCCGGAGCATGCGACGCCCAACCCTCGACAAGCGCGGTGATCACGTCCTGGTAAAGCGGCTCGCCCAGGGCCCCCGGTTCTTTGGTCCGGTCCAGGGCGGCGATGACCTTGACCGTCTTGGGTAAAGCCTGGAGCATCGCCTCGCCATCGAAGGGGCGGTAGAGCCGCACTTTGACCACGCCAACCTTCTCACCATCCTCGACGAGCTTCTCCACTGTTTCTTCCACCACGCCGCCCCCGGAGCCCATCGCAACGATGATCCTCTCCGCATCGGGGGCCCCGACGTAGTCGAACAGATGGTATTGCCGCCCGACCAGGCCGGCGAACTTGTCCATCGTCTGCTGCACAATGCCCGCACACTTGTCGTAAAACGGATTGCACGCTTCGCGGGCCTGGAAGAAGACGTCGGGGTTTTGGGCCGTGCCGCGCAAGACCGGCTTATCCGGGTTCAGAGCCCGCTGGCGATGTGCGCGGATCAACTCCATGTCGATCATCGCTCGGCAGTCGTCTTCGGTGAGTTGCTCGATCCGGTTCACCTCGTGGGAGATGCGGAACCCCTCGTAGAAGTGGATGAAGGGCACCCGCGCCTCAAAGGTCGCGGCTTGCGCGATCAGGGCGAAGTCGTGCGCTTCCTGGACGGAGCCGGAAGCCAGGAGCCCCCAGCCCGTCGAGCGACAACACATCACGTCGCTGTGGTCGCCGAAGATTGATAGCGCGTGGGTGGCCACGGTTCGGGCGGTCACGTGAAAGACCGTAGGGGTCAGCTCGCCGGCGATCTTGAACATGTTGGGGATCATCAACAGCAGGCCCTGGGAGGCCGTGAACGTGGTCGTGATCGCGCCCGCCTGGAGGGACCCGTGCACGGCCCCGGCGGCCCCGGCTTCGCTCTGCATCTCCGTCACGTCGGGGATGGTTCCGAAGATGTTCTTGCGCCCGGCCGCCGCCCATGCATCCGGCATCTCTCCCAAACCGGAGGAGGGAGTGATCGGGTAAATGGCCATCACCTCGTTGGTGAGATGCGCGATGTAAGCCGTCGCCTCGTTCCCCTCGATGGTCACGAAGCGTCGTTTGGGCCTGGAAGACTTCTCCTTTGCCGCCTGCTCCGAAACGTGAGTATCGACCACCGGTCGTCTCCTCTATGTGAAACGGTCTAAACGGTGAACCTCGCTCATTACCAGCCCGTCCGGGAAAAACCGCCCCCCCACGGTGGGGTTTCAATGCCCGTGAGCCCGAGAGAAGCCTGCCTCCACGTACGCACGGCAGCACGAAGCGGCTCGTCGGTCGCGGGAGTTCCACCACTCTCGTAGACGTGCCGTGGTACCCGGGAGGCAAGGTCACGAGATGTCCCTCGCTCCGTCAAGGCTCCTAGGGAGGCGGCAGCAATCCCTTTGTGAAAGGGGCCTGCCAAACCTGCATCCGCTTCTGCGCGCTGGCGGGGGCCGACAGCCCGCTAGGTGGCCCCCACTGTGGGCCCATGCTCCCCGAGGGCTGCCGCCTTGTGGAAAACGGACTTCTCCCAGGCGCCCAACTTAACCCCCGCCGTCTCATCTCGCAAGGGCCTCAACGCGTGGCAACACCGTCCGAAGAATCTCAGACTGGGTTCGGATCTCGATGACGGCACGCGCATGACCCGCTATACGCACATGAGCCGCTATTCTAGGCGAACGGACGAGCGGGCCTCGCCTTGCAGCAAGTACGGGGACGTGTCATGCTGGGCAAGACCGCCTTCTCGGAGTCGCGAGGAAACCTCATGAACGCGATGGTCTTAAACGCGATCGGACCGATCGGCAGCTCCCCGTTGACACTCACCGAGATGCCACTGCCGGAGCCGCAGGCGGGACACGTTCGCGTCAAAGTCCGGTCGTGTGCGATCTGTCGCACGGACCTTCACGTGATCGAGGGCGATCTGCCGAAGGAAACCTTGCCGATCATCCCGGGCCACCAGCTTGTGGGGACGGTCGACGCCCGCGGCCCCGGGTGCGAGCGACTCGATCCCGGCCAACGGGTGGGGATCGCCTGGCTCGGACGGACCTGCGGCACGTGCGGCTTCTGTGCCACCGGGCGGGAGAACCTGTGCGAACGGGCGCGATTCACGGGCTATCACCTTAACGGCGGGTACGCCGAGTACGCGTTGGTCGCGGAGGATTTCGCCTATCCGATGCCCGAGGCCTTCAGTGACGTGGAGGCCACGCCGTTGCTCTGTGCCGGGATCATCGGCTATCGGGCCCTCAAGCGGGCCCAAGTGCCCGACGGCGGCCGGCTGGCCCTCTACGGGTTCGGCTCGTCGGCCCACGTGGTGATCCAGATTGCCCAACACCGCGGCAGCGATGTCTACGTGGTGACCCGGGGCGAGAAGCACCGCGAGCTTGCCCGGCAGATGGGGGCGGTGTGGGTCGGCGAGCAGGCGGCGGACATGCCGGTGAAGGTCCATAGCGGGATCATTTTCGCCCCGGCCGGCGAGCTGGTTCCGCCCGCGCTGGAGGCGTTGGAGAAAGGCGGCACCCTGGCCCTGGCCGGCATCCACATGAGCCCCATCCCCCAAATGGACTACGGCCGCTACGTCTTCTACGAGCGCGACATTCACTCGGTCACCTGCAACACGCGCGAGGACGGGCGCGGCCTGTTGGCCGAAGCGGCCGAGATCCCCATCCGCCCCCACACAACCTGCTATCCCCTCGCCGAGGCGAATCGGGCGCTTGAGGATCTCGCGAACGACCAGATCAACGGGACGGGCGTGTTGGTGATGGAGTGACGGGGCCCGGGCAAGCGGAACGCCGTCACCACGTGAGATGTCGATGTACAATGGGTGCCCAGGGCGATTGCCGACGTTCCCTTCAATCGGTTGGATTTCGCAAAAGGAATCGACGCCATGGCCGACTCTTCCTTGCCTCCGGAAATCCGGGAACTGCCCGTCTCGGAACGTATTGATCTGGTGGAACGGATCTGGGACAGCATCGTCGAGGACCAAGGGCAGGTCGAACTGACGGACGCTCAAAAGGCGGAATTGGATCGGAGACTGGCCGAGCGAGAGGAGTCGCCGGAGCGAGGATCGTCCTGGGATGACGTCAAGAAGAGGCTCATGGGAGAGTGATGGCATTCCCTCTCATCATCAGTCCGGAGGCCGAAGGCGATCTGGCCCAGGCGTATCGCTGGTATGAAGACCGGCGTTCTGGCCTGGGGCGAGAGTTCTTGGAATGCGTCGAGGAGGCTTTCGATCGTGTGCGGCGTACGCCAGAAGCACATGCCGTCACGTACCGGACCGTGCGGCAGACCTTGGTGAGACGATTCCCCTACGTCGTTTGTTACACCTTCGAGGCCGACGAGGTCTGCGTCATCGCCGTGTTTCACGGACATCGCGACCCGAGCGATTGGAGGTCCCGCGCGAGATGACAGCAGACGTTCAAAGGACATGGACCAAGGGTGTTGACGGCAGTAGTCGGGAGACCCGCGCCGATCGAGAGACATTCGTGAGAGGATAGTCCTCCGCCCCGTTTCACTTGTCGGCCGCTTCGAGTAGGAGACCCACCCATGTTGGACCGCTTCTTCCGGCTTTCGGAGAACAAGACCACGGCGCGGACCGAGGTGCTCGCCGGGTTGACCACGTTTCTGACCATGGCCTACATCATTTTTCTCCAGCCTGCCATCCTGTCCGGCATGCTTTCCGGTAGGCCGACCGGCCTCGACTTCGGCGCGGTGACAACGGCCACGTGCCTGGCCGCCGCGCTGGCGACCTTGCTCATGGCCTTCTACGCCCGGTACCCAATCGCCCAGGCTCCGGGGATGGGGGAGAATTTCTTCTTCGTGGCCACCGTCGCGCTGATCACGCAGAAGGTCAACACGGGGGCCCTCGATCTGGGGACCAGTGCGCCGTGGCAAGTCGCCTTGGGGGTGGTCTTCATCGCCGGGCTGCTGTTCATCGGGCTTTCCGTCCTTGGCGTTCAACAAATGCTCATGGCGGCGATCAGCCCTAGCATGCGCAACGCCATCGCCGTGGGGATCGGCTTGTTCATCGCGCTGATCGGCCTTCAGGCGGCCTCGCTGATCTTGATGGAGGGCGGCCTGAAGATGAACCCCCACTTCGCGTCGCCGGATCTCATCGTGTTCTTCTTCGGGCTGCTGGTGACCGCCGCGCTGCACGCGCGGCGAGTGCGCGGGTCGATCGTCTGGGGGATTCTGGCCGCGACCGTGCTGGCCGTGTTGCTGAAGCTGGGACTCCCTCGGCTGCCGGATGCGATTGCCCAGTCCGAGTTGGTTACCGAATCGGTGTTGATGACGCGATTCAGCGTGGCCGACGCCGTGATTTCGCACCCCCCTTCCATGGGGCCGACCTTCTTGAAGATGGACGTGATGCGTGCCCTGTTGCCGTCGATGCTGCCGTTCATCGTGATCTTCCTGTTCATGGACGTGTTCGACACGTTGGGGACGTTGATCGGGGTGAGCGAGGAGGCGGGGTTTATCCAGGACAACCAGCTTCCGCGGATGAAACAGGCCCTGGTGTCCGACGCGCTCGGCACGGCCGCCGGCGCCGCCTTCGGCACCAGCACCGTGACCAGCTTCATCGAGAGTGCCGCCGGCGTCGAGCAAGGCGGCCGCACCGGGCTGACCGCGGCGGTCGTGGCCGTGCTCTTCCTGCTCGCCTTGTTCTTCAGTCCGATCATTGCGATGGTCGGCAGCTATCCGCCGATCACGGCGCCGGCGCTGGTCGTCGTCGGTTCGATGATGATACGCAACGTCACCAAGATCGACTGGTCGAACTACGCCGAGTCGATGCCCGCCTTCTTGATCCTCGCCGGCATTCCCCTGACCTACTCGATCGGCGACGGGCTCGCCCTGGGGTTCATTAGCTACCCGATCATCAAACTGCTTGCCGGCCAGGGCCGCGACGTGAAGTGGCTGATGTACGTGATGGCGGTCGTGCTCGTTGCGTACCTGGTGTTCGTCCGAAGCCAAGTCGGATAGGCCGAGGTGACCGGGGTCGCGCAAAGCCTTTCTCTGAAACGCCTTCCGGCACGGGCAGATTGGACTGGCCGGAACCGCGGGCCCTGCAGGGCTGAAGCGCCGTCGCGAGGCTCGGGGGACGGTGACTCAGAGACTGTCCGGAGAGGATGCTCATGTGAGCAAACGACTTACGGCGATCTTGCCTAGTTTGACAATGCAGGTTTTCCGCGACTCCGCGGGTTGGCCGAGCACCGCACCCTGACGTAAATGGTTGCGTGCCAATAGCTTAGTTTCCAGACAGCCTCTAAGTCTTTGCGGGCGAAAGCATGAAACCCTAGAATCTGCTCAACTGGCCTAGGGCCGCCAGTCGATACCACTATACTCTGCCGTCTGCGATGCCCCCCCGCCGAAGGGGTGGCCCGTGTGGAGCTATGGTGCTATGATTCGTTGGAGAGGTGTATTTCGACCGGGAACGATCATGAACCGCGCTTTCCACGTTGGGATCGTGCTGGCTGTGGCCGTACACATGGTGTGCGGGTGCTGCCTCCACCATGCGCATGCTTCCGGCTCCCAGATCGATTTTCCGGTTTCGGTCGATGCCAGTTGTCCATGCGAGCACCACGGCCATCGGCACGAGGGTCAGCCCCGCGACCATCAGGCCGACCACCAACAGTGCGATGGCGATAGGTGCGTGTTCACGCGGGCCGACCCCACTGACGCTTCCAGCCTGTTGCTTGGCCCGGATTGCGTCAGCACTGCCTGCGTTTCGCCTGGCATTCCCACGCTCAGTGGCATCGACAGAGTCGATTCAAGCCCTGGCAAGCTGGGCGAGCCAATTCCGCTACATCTTCTGAATCAAGCACTCTTGCTTTGATTCCTTCCCTTCTCAACTAAGCTCACGGGCTTTGTGCTGCGCGCTTTTGGCTAGCGCGCTCTCTGCAGTCGTCCGTTGTCCTTGGGCTCTTTCCATCGAGAGGAGGTTTTTCTATGTGTCCCCTTACATCGCGCGAGCGCTCCGTTGCGGTTCAACGAAGGACCGATCGTGCTGAATCAACGAATCGTTCTCAACCAATGAAAACCATGGAAAAGACAAAGATTCGGCTTCCGCGACTCACGAGACGTCAACTCTCTGTTTCGGCGGCCGTCGTAGTTGCCATCGCAGGCATCGTTGCCGGGTATCTCTCCCGCGACCGGTGGCTTCCCCAAGCCACCCAGTTCTTGGCCGCCGCGCAAGAACGCTTGCACGACAGCGAGGGCGACCAGAACGCTGCGGATGCCGATGCCGCCCCCGCTGAGGCGACATCACTGCAATTGAGCGAACAGGGGCGGAAGAACGTCGGCCTGCGTCTTGTGACGGTCCAGCCGCGGGCCTTCGATCGCACCATCAACGTGCCGGCGATGGTCAAGGAACGCCCGGGGCGAACGGAGATCAACGTCTCGGCTCCGATGACCGGCATCGTGACCCGCATCTATCCGATTCGAGGTGAAGCGGTTCCGCCCGGGCAACCACTCTTCGATCTGCGTTTGACGCATGAGGACTTGGTGGACACCCAGAGCGCGTTCCTGGAAACCGTCGAGCAGCTTGACGTGATCAAACTGGAAGTCGCCCGGCTTGAGGAAGTGACATCCAGCGGCGCCATCGCGGGCAAGACGCTATTGGCACGGAAGTATGAGCAACAGCAGGCCGAAGCCCGCCTTCGTGCCCAGCAGCAAGCGATGATTCTTCACGGTATCACCGAAGAGCAGGTCGACCAGATCAAGACAACCCGAAAGCTCCTTCAACAGGTGACGGTTTTCGCGCCACAGCCCATCGAGGCGTCGAACAACGGAACCGGCGAACATTTACTCCAAGTTCGCAAGGTTGAAGTCACCCCGGGCCAGCACGTCCAGGCGGGCGATCCGCTTTGCGTGCTGAGCGATCACGCCTTGCTCTACATCGAAGGGAAGGGTTTCGAGGAAGACTCCGGGGAACTGAACGATGCCGCCAACGCGGGCTCGCCGATTACGGCCGTCATCGAAGCCAACGGCAAGGGAACGCACACCGTCTCCGACTTGAGAATCCTCTACCTGGAAAACGAAGTCGAGTTGGAGTCCCGGGCCCTTCGCTTCTACGTGCGATTGCCCAACGAACTCGTGCGAAACGAGCAAACCGAGGACGGCCATCGCTTTATCGGTTGGCGGTTCAAGCCCGGTCAACGTGTGCACCTGCTGGTGCCGGTTGAACGGTGGGAAAACCGGATCGTGTTGCCCGTCGACGCGGTCATCAAGGAAGGGGCGGAGTGGTTCGTCTTTCAGCAGAATGGCGGTCGGTTCGATCGAAAGCCTGTGCATGTCGAGTATCGCGATCAGCGCTGGGCGGTGATCGACAACGACGGGTGCCTGTTTCCCGGAGATGTCATAGCTGCCTCGGGTGCCTATCAAATGCACTTGGCGATGAAGAACAAGGCGGGAGGAGGCGTCGATGCCCATGCAGGTCATAACCACTAAGCGAGCCAATTCCGCTTGAGGAGTCAACAGGATGCTTAATCCGATTATCCGTTTTGCGTTGCGGCAGCGGGTGCTGGTGGTCGCGATCGCGATCTTCCTAGTCTTCTACGGGGGTTGGCAGATTGCCCAGTTGCCGATCGACGTCTTTCCCAACCTCAACCGCCCTCGCGTGACCGTGATGACCGAAGCGCAGGGCATGGCCCCGGAGGAGGTGGAGACGTTGATTACGTTTCCCTTGGAGACGACGCTGAACGGAGCAACCGGCGTGCAGGCAGTCCGGACGGTCTCCGGCGTAGGGCTTTCCGTCGTCTGGGTCGAGTTCGACTGGGGCACCGACATCTACAACGATCGCCAGATCGTCGCCGAACGCATCGCGTTGGTGGCCGACCGGCTACCACCGGAGGTGACACCGCAATTGGCCCCGATCTCGTCAGTCATGGGCCAGATCATGATCATGGGCATGTGGAGCGACGACGGCACGACCTCTCCCATGCAACTCCGCACGCTTGCCGACTGGGTCGTTCGTCAGCGACTTCTTACCATCCCCGGCGTCTCCCAGGTGTTCGTGATGGGCGGCGACCGGAAACAATTCCAGGTGCTCGTCGATCCCGACAAGTTGTTGAAGTACGGCGTCACCCTGCACGAAGTGAAAGAGGCCGCCCAGAGGAGCAACCGAAACGCCACCGGCGGATACCTGGACGAGCAAGGGCCCAACGAGTTCCTCGTCCGCAGTCTGGGACGCATCCAGACGATCCAGGACCTGGAAAACGTGGTGGTGAAGTTCCGCGACAACCGATCGGTCTTGATGGGACAGATCGCCCGAGTCATCGAAGGGCCTCAGGTAAAGCGGGGTAATAGCGCGGCGTTTGCCCGTCAGGCGGACGGCACGTTTGCCGGCGGCCCGGCAGTGTTGCTGACGATCAACAAGCAGCCCGACGCCGACACGAGACATGTCACCGATAAGATTACTGCTGCATTGGAGGAACTCGGAGGATCACTGCCGGAGGATGTCCACCTCTACCCCGAACTCTACCAGCAGAAGGCATTCATCGATCTGGCGATCGAAAACGTTTTCGAGGCCCTGCGGGACGGCGGCATCCTGGTGGTGATCATTCTGTTCGTCTTTCTCATGAACTTCCGCACCACCTCCATCACGCTTACAGCCATTCCGCTGTCGATCGTTATCACCGGGCTTGTATTCCATTGGTTTGGACTATCGATCAACACGATGACGCTCGGCGGACTGGCGGTGGCCATTGGGGAAATGGTCGACAACGCGATCGTGGGCGTGGAGAACACGTTTCGCCGCCTCCGCGAGAATCGGCGCAGCGACCATCCCAAGCCGGCGTTGCGGGTCGTGTTCCAGGCCAACGCCGAGGTGCTCAACCCCATCGTTATCGGGACCGCTATTATCGCGATCACCGTGATGCCGGTGTTCGCGCTGCCTGGGATGGAGGGCCGGCTCTTTGCGCCGATCGCAGTCGCCTACATCGTCTCGCTTTCGTCTTCGCTGTTGGTGGCCATGACGGTGACGCCCGTATTGTCCTACTGGCTGCTTCCCAAGGCCCGTTTCATGGGCCGTGAGAAAGAGGGGCTTGTGCTGCGTGGGCTCAAGAAACTGGCAGGCTGGGCCATCGGACTGAGCTTGCGAGCGCCGGTTGCCGGCCTGCTGACGGCTCTGGTGGCCGTTTCTGTCAGCGGATTCGTCCTATGGCAACTGGAAAGCGATTTCCTCCCGCCGTTCGACGAAGGCGCGGTTCAGATCAACATTGTTCTGCCGCCCGGCACGTCGCTGGACACCTCCGAGGACATCGCGCGCAAGGTCGAGGAACGTCTGAAGAAGATCGAGGATCTCCAGGCGTTTGTTCGCAGAACGGGGCGGGCGGAACTGGATGAGCACGCGATCACCGTCAATATGTCGGAGGTCATCGCCAGTTTCGATCCGCACACAACCCGCAGCCGCGAAGAAATCCTCGCAGATTTGCGAGAAGCACTGGCAGATATTCCCGGTATCGTGACCAGCGTAGAGCAACCCCTGGCGCACTTGATTTCAGCCATGCTCTCCGGCATCAAGGCCCAAGTGGGCATCAAGCTCTACGGGGATGATCTGGAGATCCTGCGCAGTAAAGCCAAGGAGATGGAGCAGGCCATTTCCAGCGTCGAGGGCGTTACCGACCTCCAGGTCGAGCCCCAGGTTGACATTCCGCAGCTTCGCATCCAAGTCGACGGCGAAAAGCTGAAGACCTTCGGCCTCGTGCGCGAGGACGTCAACGAGTTCGTGGAAACCGCCATGAACGGCGAGGTCGTTTCCGACGTGTTGCTGGGTCAGCGCACGTTCGATTTGCTCGTGCGGCTCGACGAGCCGGTTCGGGAAGACCTCGAAGCGGTCAAGCGGCTCTCCATCGACTTGCCGGGCGGTGGCACGACCATGCTGGAGTCGGTCGCCAAGATCTACACGGCCGCCGGGCCGAACACCATCAATCGTGAGAACGTGCGGCGGCGAATCATCGTCCAATGCAACACGACCGGTCGAGGTCTGGTAGACGTGGTCCAAGACATCCAGAGACGGCTCGAGCCGATCGAGAGATCGCTGCCCACGGGATACTTCGTGGCATACGAGGGCCAGTTCCAGAGCCAGCGCTCGGCCTCCCGCGTGATCACGGTTCTTTTCGCGATGGCCCTGGTAGGGGTGTTCCTGCTGCTTTACACGATGTTCCGTTCCGTAAACCTCTCGTTGCAGGTAATGATTGCCGCGCCCACCGCGTTCATCGGGGGGGTGGCCGCCCTGGTCGTAACCGGTCAGACGCTCACGGTGGCCGCCATAGTGGGATTCATATCGATTGGCGGTTCGGCTACGCGAAACGGGATTCTGCTCTTGAGCCACTATTTGCACTTGGTCCGCCACGAAGGGGAGACTTTCTCGCGGCAGATGATCATCCGCGCCGGCACCGAACGGCTGGCACCCGTGCTGATGACCGCGCTCACGTCCGGCATCGGCTTACTCCCTCTGGCCTTGGCTGCCGGTGAGCCGGGCAAGGAAATCCTCTATCCGATCGCCACCGTGACCATTGGCGGGTTGATCAGCAGCACGCTTCTGGAGTTCCTGGTTCGCCCGGCGCTATTCTGGAAGTTTGGCATGCGGGCGGCGCAACGGGTTGTCGGGGACAGCGAGCAGGATATCGCGATGGAGGAAGAAGACGTTGTACCAGGACATTGAGCAACGGCGTTTTTCTTGTGGATGAAATGAAGGGCGTGTGAAGGACGCATACCCACGTATTACCCTTTTCAAAGAAGTGGAGTCATGGGTAAGTTGGGCCTGAATTCGGTTCTGCTCGCTACGGTCGTGTCGGCGTTTCTCGGCAGCCTCGCGGCAGACGCCGCGCATGGGGCGGAAAAGGCGGTTGTGCAATACCGCCTTGCGAAGCAGAAGACGATGCACCTGGACGACGAGAAGACCGCGAAGAGCTACCACCAGTCCCTGAAGAATCTGGGCTGCGAGAGCAAGCTCGGCGGCCACGGTGGACATTTCGATCTGACTTACCGCTGCCCCAAGTGGCGTCAGGCAGAATTCGACGGTCACGACGCCGCCCGCCAGTGGCAGAGCTGGCTGAAGAAACTCGGTTTCGAGACGGCTCACAAACACTGAAGAAGTGCAAGTTCAGAGAGCGGGCCGCTGACAGAAGCGTCCGTGTGAAAGGACCGGTATCCCAGGGAACGGAAGGCGTGGACGCGGAAAGTCCCGTCGACATCCCTGCCATTTGATTAGGAGAAGCATGATGCGATTAACCCGATATCTTGCAGTCATAGCACTGCTCATCGGGCTGGGTTGTTGGAGCGGGTGCGGCAGCACCTCATCCTCGCGCAGCCCTGGTGGAAGTTACCCGGGGGGCGGTGCGGGTTCGCACGCCGGGCACAACCATTGAGCAAACCTGGACGCCGACGGCGCGGCCAATCGCCAAGGGCGGTTGGCGGCGTTGTTGCCCGTGGTGTTGAGAGGTATTGCAGACACGTAGCCGATGATTCCCATTTCCCACCCCCTGTGCCGGTGATACCGGCACTCCGTGAACGCCTGCCCGAGGACGGTCCTCGGGCAGGCGCTGTACCGTTTACCCTCGGATTCTTGTAGTGAAAGGAGTTTTTCAATGCGTATTGGTTTTCTCTCTCTATGTGTAACGAGTGTGTTGGCGGTGAGCGCCTCTCTGGTCGGTTGCGGTTCCGATTCAACTGAAACACCAACCGAGAATATCGAAGGCTCGCCTCCGCCGCTCGCCGCGGACGCAGACCACGACGATCACGCCGGGCACGACCATGGCGATGACGCCGGGCATGAGCATCCTACGGAAGGCCCGCACGGCGGACATCTCATTGAGTTGGGAAACGAAGAATATCACGCCGAGCTACTGCACGATGAGAACACGCACACGGTAACGATCCACCTACTCGACGGACCCGCAAAACAGACTGTTGCCGTCCCCCTGCCGGAAATCACCCTGCAACTGTTCCGCGACGGGCAGTTCGTGAAGTACGCCTTGAAGGCAGCTCAAGGACCAGGAAACCCCGCGGGTGCCGCTTCGCGATTTGAAATCGCCGATGCTGCCCTTTGCGACGCCCTGTGCCATGAAGACGAAATCCGCGCACGCCTGCAAGTAACGATCAACGGCAAACCCTTCACCGGCACGATCGAACATACCAGTCACGGAGATCACGATCACGAAGGCCACGACCATTCAGACCACTGACGGCCTGTTTGCAGTGGCCGTCTCCGCCGGGCCCGGCGCGGAGCCGAGACGGAACCGGAACCGCTCTGGGGAGCGGCCGTTCACGCGGCCCGCTTCTGCGATTGCGGATCGACGGGAATCTCGACGGTGCGGAGCCGACCGTCGCGTTCCACCAGGAGGGTGACCGGCGCGGGAAGCGTCTTGGCAAGCTCGACGAACCGGGCCTCGTCGGCGAAGTCGCGGCCCGCGATCTGGTAGACGCAGTCTCCGGGCTTGAGCCCGGCCTGGGCGGCCGGGGACCCGCGAACTACGTGGGTTACCACGAGCGTTCCCGGTTCGGCCTCTTCTGCCCGCCACAGGATGCCAAGTCGCAAGGGCCTGCCTTCGAGTTGGCCTGTCAGCTCGAGCGGTTGGTCGCGCCCATTGCGTCGGACCTTGATCCGGACCGGGGTCTCGGCCGACGCGACGGCCCAGCTCAGGTCATCGCTGGTCTGGATCATTCGGCCGGCGAACTCGACGATCCGATCTCCCGGCTGAAGGCCCGCCTGCTCGGCCGGCGAGCCCGCGGCAACTCGCGTCAGCCGGATGCCATCGTCTGACGGATGTTCCGCCTGCCACTCCACGCCGAGCCGCGCCGGGGCTTGGGGGCTTTCTTCCGGTTGTGGTTGGCGGGCGGAGGACGCCTCCTGGCGTGCGGCCGGGCGGAACTCGGGCACCGCGTCGCCGTTGGCCAGATCGTACGCGATCGCCAGCAAGAGCCGCGTCGCTCGACCCATCCCTTCGACGTTGATCAGTTGGGCGTCGTCGGTCGGACAATGGTAGTCGTCGTGCAGGCCGGTGTGCAACATCAGGACGGGGATGCCCCGATCGAAGAACGGCCAGTGGTCGCCGTTGCCCTTCAAATCCCACGGGAATTCGAGCTCGAGGCCGGCCTCTTCGTTGCCGTAACTGGCCCGCCGACGCCACCCGTAGCCGCTCCGGCTCCCGTAGAGTATCAGCCGGTCGTTCCGGAGTCGGCCGACCATGTCTACGTTGACCATCACGTCGACCTGTTCCAGGGGCAGCGTGGGATGGCGGATCCAGTGCTTGGAGCCGAGCATCCCTTTCTCCTCGGCGTCCCACAGCACGAACAGAATCGATCGCTTGGGCGCCTCCGGCAAGAGGGTGAAGGCTTCGGCCACTTCCAACACCGCGGAGGTGCCGCTGGCGTTGTCGTCGGCCCCGTTGTGAATCTGGCCCACCTGGCCGCGGCTGTTGCGATTGGTGCCGTATCCGAGGTGGTCGTAGTGGGCGCCGACGACGACGTACCGCTCGCGCAGCTTGGGGTCGCTGCCTCGGAGCATGCCGAGCACGTTGCGGTAGTTGGGCTCGAACGGCTGCAAGAAGCCGCCGTCGACGCCGGCCCCGCGGAGCCCAATCGCTTCGAGTTTCTCGGCGAGGTACTGTCCGGCCTCACGGCCGCCCGCGGTGCCGGGCTCCCGGCCTTCCAACGCGTCGTCGGCCAGATAGTCGACGTGCCCCTTGAGTTGCTCGTTCCGGATGGATTCCAGGGCGAGGGCGAACGAAGCACCCCGCTCCTCCCCGAGCGCTCCGAACGGACAGACGGAGAGCCAAATCGCCGCCGAAATCAGCCAGCCGAAAGAACGTCGAGTTCGATGCATCGGTTCAGACGCTCCAGCTCCCCGGAGCATGTACGACCAGGAGGGCAGGCGCGGTCCACGACCGCGACGTCAAACACATCGAGTATAACGCACGGCAGAGGGCCGTGCGACGTTCCCTCCCCTCAGAGACCTGGATCAACCCGCCCGAACTTGGGGCCGGTCGCCGGAGGCCATGTCGCTGTGGAGCTTGATCGTCGCCCCAGGCGGGAGGCGGCGTTCGGGGACGATACCCCGAGTCGTGGTGGAGAGGAACTGATAGAACTGGGTGGATGGGCCCTCGGCGAATTTTTCACGGAGCCGCACGAGGATCTCGTTCCAGGTCAAATCGCCTCGGTAGATCACGCGGTAGGCCGCTTTCAGTCGCCGGATGTCCTCGACGCTGAATCCGGCCCGGCGCAGCCCCACCTGGTTCAGCCCCACCACGAGGCTGCTCAGGCCGTCGACGGTGACGTACGGCGGAACGTCTTTGGTGATGTGCGACTGACCACCGACCATGGCCAGGGTGCCAATCCGGCAAAACTGGTGGACGGCAGCACCCCCGGAGAGGTAAGCGAGGTCTCCCACCGTGACGTGCCCCGCCAGCATGACGTTGTTGGCGAAGATCGTGTTGTTGCCCACCCGACAGTCATGGGCGACATGCGCGTTGACCATCAACAGATTGTTGTTGCCGATGATCGTGGCTTCGTCTTCCTCCAGGGCCCTGTGGACCGTCACGTTCTCGCGGATCGTGTTTCCCGAACCGACGACCACGCCGCCCGGGTTCTCGGGCATATTGATGTGCTGTGGCATTCCGCCGAGGACGGTCCCCTCGGCGATCTGGTTGTTGGGGCCGAGTGTGGCGCCCTGCTTGATGACGACGTGGCTTGCCAGCTTACATCCGTCGCCGATCGTCACGCCCGCTTCAACCACACAGAAGGGCCCGATCTCGACATCCTCGCCGATCCTGGCCGTTGGGCTGATCACGGCCGTTGGATGGATTGCCACGGCAGATGACCTCATAAACGAGTTGTGTGGAACGGCCCACGTGGTCGGCTCCGCCCTGGCCAACGGCATCGACACGGCGCCTCGGCGGGCCCGGATCATTCACAAGGGCTTGTCGTGACCCGATTCATCGGGTTCGAGCACTCCGAAGCGGCTCGATACCGCGTGAATGCGGTCATCACAAACGGCGGCTGACCAAATGATCCGGGCTGGACGAGCCCGTGCGCCGCGTTTTGAGCCTACCACGGCACACGGCAGTCTTATCGGTTGGTGAATCCGGGCTAATTCAAGCCGAAATGGAGGATTTTGCCGGTTCTTCCAAGTTTCCGCCCGACGTGGTCAAACAGAAAGACATGGCAGCCTGGGGATAACAGGGGGCCTGGGAAATCCTCGGGCGCCGTTTTCCGCCGAGCCGGATTCGCATCCCCCCCGAACGTACCTCCCTGGTCCCGTAGGACGGCCCGGGGTAGACTTACCGTTGACTTTCGGGGCACCGCCGGGGCCAGCTCGCGCCGCTCGTTTGACGTCTGACCACTCAGGGGAATCACGCACTATGCCGACCAAAGAAGAGATGTACGACGAGGCCATCGCGATTCAGCAGAAGGGCAATCTGGACGAGGCAGTCGGCAAGCTCCTGGAGCTGTTGGATGCGCACCCCGACTACGCTCTGGCGCATGCCGCGTTGAGCGTGTTCTACAGCAAGCTGGAGAAGCACGACGAGGCGGTCGAGCACGGGCAGAAGGTGTGTGACCTGGAACCCGAGGACCCATTCAGCTTCGTGGCCATGAGCTTGGTATGCCAGAAGGCCGGTCGGCTTCGAGAGGCCGAGCAGGCTCTCATGCAGGCCAGAACGGCCCAGGTCGCCGCCCAGAAGGGCCAGGCGGACTAGACCGCGCGGACGGAGTATTCCAACTTTTGTATCTGCTCAGCCATCTGAAGTAGATGTAAGAAGAGGGAAAATGGAAAGCGAGCAATTCCAAAGCTGGAGGAGGCCATAATCACATCAGCTTGCCTTTCCCATTTCCCCCTTTCCCCTCTTTCCTTATTACACATCGAGTCACTTCATTTGGCTGAACTGTTACCAACTTTTTTGGGCTCCGGTGCGCTTAAAGGGGGGAGCGCTGGGGCGCGTCGAAGAACCGCGTGGAGGCGGCGATCGGGGCGCCGCTCACTTGTGGCTCGGCTTGGGTCCTTCGTTGAGATGCTCGGCGATCCATCGCTCCAGCTCCTCTGATTGACGGTCACACGAACAGGGCTTCAGAGAATGGCGTTGAGATGCTCGGCGATCCATCGCTCCAACTCCTCCCAATCGACCGGCGGGATTTGTGAGCGATCGGGCCGAAGCTGAGCGGCCTCCTTGATGTAGACGTGGACGATCTGGTTCGCCGGGGTGTCGGTGTTCCAGTGGAGCAGGATCCGAACACAGCGGCCGAGTGATCCCGGCACGTCCAACTCGTGATTGCACATCAACGCCACGTTGAGCCAGCCCAACTGCCGCGCAGCCAAGGCGGGGAATTCGGCGTCGAGGTCGGGCGTGGTGGTGAAGATCGCGCTGGCCACGTCCTCCGGCTCGATGCCGTTCAGCCGGATCATCAGCGCAAGCAACTGGCGTGTGGCCTCCAGGATCGCGTCGCTGGTGTTGGCGTCGGCCGTTGTTGCCCCGCGGACTCCCCGGCAAGCCATTGGGATACCCCCTGAAAGAATAGTCCTGCCCCATGTCCGATATGTCTCAAGTCTAGCCTGGAAGCGGCTTTCTTGCCACCGTCGCGTCCGGGGCTCGCCTCTGAGCGTGTCTGAGAAGCGGTGCTGGTCACCCGGTTCTTTCCGTCCTTGGGGCGACAACGTGGATCACATGGGGGGCCACGACCGCATGAATGCGGTCACTACCAACGTGCGAGACACCCTCTCAGAACGACCGCGAGCCCCGACGGGGGGCGGCGAGTGCTTCCTGCCGTCCCTGCCGGGGCTCTTGGGGTCTGGCAACGGTCGTTTGGGGGAGGGAACAGTCGCCCCCAAGGTCAAGCGGGCCGGAGGTCAAACGCGGATCGGGGAAACCACCGGTCCCGGGCGTCCTCGGGCGGTCGCGATCAGTCCGTGACCTTCACGTCGATTCGCTTGGCCGCCGCCGCGGGCGACTTCTTCAGGTGGACCACGAGCACGCCGTTGGCGTACTCGGCTTCCACGCTTTCGGGGTCCACGGCGTCGGGCAGCGGGATCGTGCGGTGGAAGGCCCCGAACCGACTTTCGGTGTGATGGAAGTCCTTGCCCTGCCCCTCGGTCGATTCCTTCTTCTCCCCGGCCAGGATCAAGTGGCCGCCGCCGATGGACACTTCCAGGTCCTTCGGATCGAGTCCCGGCAGCTCGGCACGGACCGTGTACTCCTTTTCGTCTTCCGCGACGTCCACGGTCGGCGCCCAGCCCCGCTCGGAGCCAAAGGGCCAGTCGATACCGCCAAACGGCCAGTCGATACCGCCAAACGGCTCTCGCAGGAACGACTCGAACAGGCGGTCGACCTCACTGCGAAGGGTGGCCAGGGGCGACGTTTCGCCCGGGCCACGTTCCCGAACCTTGTTTCTCCACGGTATTAAGGCCATGTCTGAAGACCTCCTTTCACAGCGTCTTTTTCTGCCGGTTGTCGTCTAGTGACACTTCACGTCGATTTTGCGCGGCTTGGCCGACTCCGCCTTGGGCAGATGCAGCGTGAGCATGCCGTCGGCGTACTCGGCCGTGATCTTGGACGCGTCGATCGCTTCGCTCACGTGGAACGTGCGGTAGTAGTCTCCCACGCCGTACTCGCGAACCAAGTACTGGGTGGACTCTTCCTGGCGCGGGGCGACCTTGGCGTGGATCGTCAGATTTCCGTCTTCAAAATCGACGTCGATGTCCTCGCCGGTCGCTCCGGGCACGTCGGCCAGCACGACCAGCTCGTCGGCCTTCTCCAGGATGTCGACCTGGGGTCGATAGTGGCATCCACAGCGCGTATGTTCGCCCCGCGCGTGTTCCTCCGCCTCGGGCTTGAAGTTGTCGCTCTCGTCTGCCATCGTTCTCGCTCCTTTGCGATATTGGTTCCCAAACAGTCTGGTGTTCCGGCGAAACGGTTCGACGACCTACCGTCGAAATTCGTGGTGGCCGGCCACAGAGTGACCGCGTCGGCTACCCGCCGGGAGTCACCTGGATCTTCCGTGGTCGGGCGCTCTCGGCCTTGGGCAGGCTAATCGTCAACACGCCGTGCCGCATTTCGGCTTCCACGCGATCGGCGTCGACGGGCACCGGTAGTCGCAAGACACGAGCGAAAGCGCCCACGGGACGCTCCCGGCGATGGTAGGCAGTCCCCTCCTCGTCGACGTCGGGCCGGTCCACTCGGATGGAAAGCTCGCCGCCGACCACGGACAACTCGACCTGATCGCTGTTCACGCCGGGCACTTCCAGCTCGACCTTGAGTGCATCGTCGGTTTCCCAGACGTTTGCGGCCGGTCGTCCGCGCCCGGTCAACGGCCACGAAACGTCATCCACGTTGCTCAAGACGCTACTGAACAGTCGATCCATCTCGCGTCGAAGATGATGGATCGGATGTCGAGGAGCCACGTAACGCAGTACCATTTTCAACCCTCCTTTTCGGGTGTCGTGGTATCTTCTGCTCGAATCGCGTGGGGCCGGCTGGCCCCGGTCGGACGAGGCTGCCGTCAGTTCTGGCCTGCCTCTACATTCCCGTTCTGCAAAGCTCGTGCCAAATCCGTTGTGGCGTCCTTTACTCGTTTTTATGAAAGGAGTTAGGTCAACCTCGAATACCCGGGCCCGGCGAGAGACTGTCAAATTGACAGGCCAGGGGGCCGTGGAAAAGGTGACAGCCACCAAATCTGGAGAAGTTGGAAAAGATGGTGCCTGACAAAATGCCTGGATTGCCCAAATTTGGTGGCTGTCACCCTTTCCACCCTCAGCCGCCATAAAGTGGGGGGTTCTCGCTTGGTTTGAGCGCGTGCCGGGACGGAACGAGCAGTCTGGCCGTGGGGCGCGAGTTTTGTGTGCGCAAGGCAGTGCTCAGCCCGTTTTCCCCGTTGACCTTATCCCCCACTGGCGTGTATTCTTTTCGCGGTTGTGTGGCCGGATATGTGAAACTATACTGAGTGGTTCGATTTTGCAGCCTGTCGCTGCGTGGCGCGGGCCGACAGTTTCGCGGATGTCTCATGCGTTTCTCACTGATTGATCGAATCGACGAACTGGAACCCGGCGTCAGGATTGTCGCGGTCAAGGCCTTGTCGCTGGCCGAAGAATACCTGGCGGACCATTTTCCGGGTTTTCCGGTCATGCCTGGCGTGCTGATGCTGGAGGCTATGACCGAGGCGGGGGCATGGTTAGTCCGGGCGAGTGAGGACTTCGCCCACAGTATGGTGGTCCTCAAGGAGGCCAAGGCGGTCAAATATGGCCACTTCGTGGAGCCCGGCCAGACGCTCCGGGTGATCGCCGAGGTCACTGGCCAGACGGAGCGGGAAACGACGTTGAAGACCCGGGGATCGGTGGATGGGCGGATGACCGTGGGGGCCAAGCTGGTCCTGGAGCGGTACAACTTGGGCGATGAGCAGCCGGGCCGGGCATCCACCGACGAGACGGTCAAGAAAAACATGCGAGCCCTGTTCGCCCTGCTTTGGCAGCCCAACCCGGAAGGTGCCGAATCATCCGCCACGTAGGACCCCACTCGAGCTAGTCCTATCGGCAGGGTGGCCCATACTCTGAAGAGGGAGACGCGACTCCTATGCGTTTTGAAGGCAAGAATGCGATTGTCACGGGGGGCAGCAACGGGATCGGCCGGGCGTGTGTGGCTCAGTTTGTGGGTGAGGGCGGCCGGGTCGCGCTGGTCGATTTCTGCGATCCGGAGGTAGCCGAAGGCTTGGTCGAGGAGTTGAAGGACGCTCCCGGCCAGGTCCGCGCCTTTCGCGCTGACGTTCGCGACGGCGAGCAGGCGAAGCAATTGGTCGAACAGCTCGTCGACGAGTGGGAGCGAATCGACGTTCTGGTCAACTCCGCCGGGATCATTCGGGACGGCCTGATGGGCGCGATGACCGAACCGCAATGGCGGGACGTCATCGACGTGAACCTGGGCGGAACCTACAACTATTGCCACGCCGTCACGCAGCCGATGATGCGGCAGCGGAGCGGCAGCATCGTGAACGTCTCCAGCACCGGCGCCGAGTTCCCGTCCCGCGGGCAGGTCAACTACGCGGCGAGCAAGGGCGGCGTCAACGGGCTGACGCGCTCGCTGGCCAAGGAGCTGGCGCCCCGGAAGGTGCGGGTCAACGCCGTGGCCCCGGGGATGATCGAGACGGGCATGAGCGCCCCGGTCCGCGCGATGCTCGGCGACGACCTCAAGAAAATTATACCGCTGCGACGCAACGGACAACCCGAAGAGGTCGCCCGGGTCGTCGCCTTTTTGGCCAGCGAAGATGCCAGCTACGTGACGGGCCAGATCGTGCGGGTCGACGGAGGCATCAGCTTGGGCGGCTACTAGACGAGACAGGCCGCGAGGCCGGCGTCGCCCGTCGGGCGATGACGTGCCCGGCAGGACGACTCGCGGCAGCACAACGACCTTTTGGAGGTTCACTCAATGCCGACGAAGGATGAGATCTTCGAGAAGATCCGGGACGCGCTGGTCGAAGCGCTGGGTGTCGATGACGATGAGGTCACGCCCGAGGCCACGCTGGTGGGAGACCTGGGGGCCGAGTCGATCGACTTTCTGGACATCGTCTTCCGACTGGAAAAAGCGTTCAATATCAAGATCCCGCGCGGGGAACTCTTCCCGGAAGACGTTTTGACCAATCCGGAATACGTTCAGGACGGCCGCGTCACGGAGGCCGGGCTGGCGGAGCTTCGCAGCCGGATGCCCTTTGCCAACCTGGACGAGTTCGCCAAGAACCCGGTTGTGCAGGATTTCGGCAGCCTGCTGACCGTGGCCGACATGTGTCGATTCATCGAGGGCAAGTTGGAGGTGGCCGGCTGACGCGCGCGTCGGTCGTCGACAGCATTACGCGGCGAAGAACGGTGCCATGCGTTGGTATTGGATTGACCGATTCATCGAGTTTGAAAGCGGGCGACGCGCCAGGGCGGTGAAGAACGTCTCCCTGGCGGAAGAGCACCTGCACGATCATTTTCCCGGCTACCCGGTGATGCCGAATCCCCTAGTGATCGAGGGGCTGGCCCAGACCGGGGGGCTGTTGGTCTGCGAGTACAATCAGTTCCGGGAGAAGGTGGTTCTGGCGAAGGTCCCCAAGGCGCGATTCCACTGTGTGGCGACTCCCGGCGACACGCTGATCTACACGACCACCGTCGACTACATCCGCCGCGACGGGGCGATGGTGACGGCCACCAGTCACCTCGGGGATCGGCTCCAGGCCGAAATGGAGATTGTCTTCGCCCATCTCGATGGGGAGATGGGACGGAAGACCTTGTTCGACCCGGGGTCGCTTTTGCAGATGATGCGAATTTTGCGAGGGTTCGACGTGGGACGCGCCGCGGACGGCTCTCCGCTGCTCGAGCCGGCGTGGTTGGGCGGCGGAACCGATTCGGAGGAGTCGGGCAGGACGTGAGGCGGTTTGCGTGCGGGAGTCGAAGCATGAGACGACGCGTGGTGGTCACCGGCATGGGATACGTGACGCCCTTGGGGACCGAGATCGAGACCGTGTGGCGCCGTTTGCTCAACGGCGAGTCGGGGGTCGGCTACATCACCCTGTTCGACGCAAGCAACTTCCCCACGAAGATCTCGGCCGAAGTGCGAGATTGGGACCTCTCCGACGTGGGGGAAAACCCGGAACACTGGAAGTATCAGGGACGCCATACGCAGTTCGCCGTCGGAGCCGCCAAGAAGGCGATCGCCGACTCGGGGATCGAGGATGCCCGGTTCGACCCCACCCGCTTCGGCGTCTACACCGGCAGCGGAGAAGGCCAGCAGGACTTCGACCGGTTCACGCGGATGATGGTGGCCGGCTTGGAGGGCGAGGACCTCGACCTGGCTCGGTTCACGAAGACCGGGATGGAGATCCTCAATCCGATCTGCGAATTGGAGCAGGAACCCAATATGCCGGCCGGGCACCTGGCCAGCCTGTTCAACGCCCAGGGGCCCAACGTCAACTGCCTGACCGCGTGCGCGGCCAGCAGTCAGGCCATCGGCGAGGCGGTGGAGCTCATTCGCCGGGGCGACGTCGACGTGATGCTCTCGGGGGGCGCCCACACGATGATCCATCCCTTCGGGGTGACGGGGTTCAATTTGCTGACCGCCCTGAGCACGCTCAACGAAGAGCCGCAGAAGGCCTCGCGCCCGTTCGACCGGAATCGTGACGGCTTCGTGTTGGGCGAGGGGTCCGGCATGGTCGTGCTCGAATCGCTGGAGCACGCCACGGCCCGGGGCGCGCGCATCTACGGGGAGGTTTGCGGCTACGGCTCGACGGCCGACGCCTTCCGGATCACCGATGCGCATCCCGAAGGGCGGGGAGCGATCAGTTGCATCGAGATGGCGCTGGCCGACGCCGGGCTCGATGCCGACCGGATCGATTACATCAACGCGCACGGGACGAGCACGAGCGTCAACGACCGCGTGGAGACGCTGGCCGTCAAACAGGTCTTCGGCGAACCGGCGTACCAGCTCCCCGTGTCGAGCACGAAGAGCATGGTCGGGCACATGATCGCGGCCGCCGGGGCCACCGAGCTGATCTTTTGTCTGTTGGCGATCCGGGACAACGTGGTTCCGCCGACGACGAACTACGAGACGCCCGATCCCGATTGCGATCTGGACTACGTGCCCAACGTGGCTCGGGAGGTGCCTTGCGACCACGTGCTGAGCAACAGCTTCGGTTTCGGCGGGCAGAACGTCAGCCTCATCGTGCGGCGGTTTGCCGGTTAGCCAAGGCGTGACGGTCGCTTCGTCCTTTTTGCCCCAAGTTGCCCGATTTCTCCGCGCTCGACGTCCGGGCAATTCTGCGCGCTTCTACGGCGCGTGCGCGTCAGTCAAACCTTGCGTTGGCACGCGGGGGATCGCCTCTCGATTTTTTCTCAAGTCGCATTCGATTGCGCCCGTTGAACTTATCGCGGCCGGGGCGGCGCCGGGCGCGGTTTTCCGGCGATTGTTTTTTGACTTTGCGCGAGCATCGTGTATATGCACTGTGCCGGAGGACAACAACGCGACGTCGAGCGGCCGCCGGTTCTCACGGCCCCGCGTTGTTCCCTGCGAGAGAAAACGCGCCCCGGCGCGGTGGAAGCAAGCCGCCGAGACACAGACGCTCCGTGCCGCCTCCGGCGGTGAGAAGGTGCGCTGAAACCCTCGGCCGTGGACGTCCTTCGGTAGCGTGGGTGAGATGACGGCAGGGCCATAGGCTGTTTCCACCGCCGGGGCAACTTTTAGGCGTGGTGTGAATGATTCGACCGATTCGGCCAGTGACAGCCTTTTCACCCTATCTGTCCAACCCCCAACTGGCTCGATTCGACACGGCCGACGGAGCGCTCCGCGGACAACTGCGGGCGTTGGCTCGGCGCCGACACCTTCAGGCCCAGCAGGAGCAACTCCGAACCGGCCAGATCGACTACCGGGTCCGGCCGCCTTACCCGAACCGGCCGCGTGCCCCCGGCTGACCTCGACTCGTGGAGACTCAGCGTCCTGAATCGGCTTTTCCCGCAGGGGAGCCTGACCTGGCAGCCGATCGACCGCACGGAACGTCGCGTATTGCCGGCCGAAGCCATTTTGGATAGAATATGCCTGCTCACACGAAGTGTCGCCGTCGCGAAGAGAGCGCCGCAACCGGTGCCTTTCGCCGGCTCCCAGCCTCCGCGGCGGGAACCAGGGCGCACGATTCGAGGGCAGGGCGATCCATGGGGGTGCTTGCCATGAGCGTCGGGGGCGCCCGATCCGGTCCGCTCGCTGGGGCACTCAGCCCCATGGCTGGGTGTCCCCGAACGTCGCCGCCGGCTCCCGGCGGGTTTTGTCAACGTCGGAGCCTGCTCGGTCGAGATCCGACCTCGTCCGTCCGGCCTCTTCTGGTTCGTTTACCCGTAAGTCGCAGGAGGAGAACACCCAGACTCATTGTGTAGCGTTTCCGCTATCCCGGCGCGTTTGCCGCTTCTGGACGCGTTGCCATCCCCAGGGCCGGTCGCGCATCAGACCCGACGGCCCCATGAACGTGCAAGGCGCACGTGGCCTCGTCCCAGGCGGCAAACGCGCTCCTTTTCTTTCCGCCCGTGTGCTCGTCCGCCAAACGCGGACGTGCACGGCCCCGCCCGCATTGGTAACTCGACCCATGCGACTCTGGTCGCGGTTGTTGATCACCTTCGTCGCACTCGCCGCCATCGGCGTGGGCGTCTGGGGCTATCTCAATCGGCGGCAACTGGCCCGCGAGTGGGCCCTGTACCGGGTCGGTGCGGCCCCCACGCTCGATGCCGCCAAGACCGAGATCGCCTGGTTCGAGTCCGGCCCCGACCGCCCGCGCAAGCTCCGCCAGTTGGCAGATAAGTGGGGCTCGGGCAACCAGCGCTTCGACCTCCACCTGGCGCAGTACGTGGCGGATCCCCAATGTCCGGAGGCTCTGCGAGAGGCCTTCTCGCTCGGCTTCGGCTGGCACGAAGAACGATTGCCGCGATGGGCCCACTACTGGACGTGGCGCGCGGAGCAGGAGCCCGACCGCGAAATCGACTCGATTCTCGCCTACCTGGATCTGCTCGCGACCGCCCAGCCCTCCAAGACGATCGCGTGGCGCGAGGTGCTCGATCTCCAGGCCATTTTCTACCTGGCGGGCGAGCCGGGTTTGGCCCGACGACTCGACCCGAGCAACTGGCGCGCCCGCTACCGCGATTGGCGCGATAGGAACCGGGACGGACTTCCTCACGTCGATCGCCCCGCCGAGCCGTTTCCCGAGTGGCAAGGCCCGGTGCCCTGACGCCTTGGAAGACATCGGGGCCGTGTTGCCGTTTTTCTGGAACGGGCCATCGGGTACGATGGAATGGTACTCAACCGCCGGCTGAGACAGCTTGGCGACGGCCAAAGACCATGGCGACGGGCAACAAGGCGAGCCGCCGAATCGGCAACGGCCACGCTGAGCCACGCACATCCGTCGTTTCTTCCTCCGAGCACCCGTAGTCGTGTCCTCTCCCGAGCACCTGAAACAATCGCTCCGTCGAAGCAGCCGCGCGGTGATCGGCGCCCAAATCGCCGCCCAGGTGGTCTCGCTCGGCGTGCTGGCCGTCTTGTATCGGCACTTGGGCCTGGAGCCGTATGGGCTTCTCGGCATGGTGCTCCCTCTGCTGGTCCTGGCCGAGATTCTGATCGCCTCCGGGCTCGACGTGGCCACGGTCCAGGACGCCGACCTGAACCACCAACAGGTCTCGGCGCTGTTCTGGGTGAACCAGCTTCTGGGGCTCGCGATGGCCGGCGTGACGGCCGCGTGCGCGCCGCTACTCGTCTGGTTCTACGGCCTTCGCGGGCACGACGTCGAAGGGCTCGGTTGGGTCACCGTGGCGCTGGCCGGCACGACCGTGGCCGCCGCGCTCGGCATGCAACATCAAGCGCTTTTGCGCCGCAAGCTGCGACTGGGGACGCTGGCGTGGGCGCGTCTGGCCGCGCAAGCCGCGGCAGGCGCGGCGGCGATTGCTGCGGCGATGGCGGGGTGGGGCGTGTGGGCGCTGGTGGTGCAGCGGTACGTCGACCTAGTGGCGGCGGCCGCGCTGGTCTGGTCGCTCGAATCGTGGCGGCCCGGCTTCCACCTGCGCCGGACCGGATCGATGCACCTGGTCCGCTTCGGCGGACACTGCACGGTGGCCAGCCTGATGTTCTACCTGGTCATCAACGCCGACAAGGTTCTGGTCGGATTCGCCTTGGGCCCGGCTGCCTTGGCCCTCTACGGCCAGGCGTTCAACCTGATGCTCAAGCCGGTCAACGTGGTGCTCTTGCCGCTGACCGGCGTGATGCTGGCCGTGCTCTCCCGCGCGGCGCCCGACCGCCGGCAATACCGGGAGCTTCTGCTCGGCTTCTTCCGGTTCATCGGCTTGGTGATGTTGCCCTCGGCCGTGGGGCTGGCGATCGTGGCCCGCGAGGCCTGGCGCGTGCTGGGCGGCGATGATTGGGCGGCCGCCGGGCCCATTCTCTCCGTGTTGGCCGCGGCCATCCTGGTGCAGGGCTTCGTCAGCGCGATGGGCAGCGTGTTCGCCTCGGCCGGCCGAGCCAACCTGAACTCGCGCGCCTCGGTCTCGATCGCGGCGGTCCTGTGCACCGCGTTCGCGCTGGGCCTCTGGCTGGGGCGTCTCGCCGGGCAGCCCGTCCTGGGCGTTGCCGCGAGCTACTCGCTCGCCATAATCTTCGTCGTGTTCCCGCCGTATCTCTGGCTTGCCCTGCGGACCGTGGGCGTCCGATGCACCGACTGGCTCGTGCAGCTCCGCACGGCCGCCCGAGCCACGCTGGCCATGGGCATGATCGTGCTGGCCTGCCGATGGCTTCTCTCGGAGGTGTTCCTCGCGCCCGATCCCGTCCTGCTGCTGGTGGAGATCCTCGTCGGGGTCGTGTGCTACGCCGTGTTCGCCCGGCGGGAGATCGGATGGTTCGCCCGACAGGCCCTGACGTTTGGAGCGTGAGGGAGCCGGGCGCCCTCCGGATCGAAGCAGGTCCGGTGCCCGTCGGGCGAAGCCGCAAGCGGCGACCGCAGGTCGGACCGGAACCCGGGGCCGCGCTACGTGCGGTGGAATGGAGGGCGCGGGCGTGGTAGATTGATCCGAGCACGAGCCCCAAGAGCGACCATGTTCCGTACACCCTTCCGATTCGCCGTACTGCTTGCCGTGTTCCTCGTGGATAACGGCTGGATGCCCGACCCAAGGCGCCCGACCCGAAGGAGGAAACCGATCTGAGCGGCGATCCGGAGCATGCCCCGACCAAGGGCAAGCTGTTGCGAATGCTCGACGGGTGGTGGAGTATCGACCGGGAATAGCGCCGCATCGACGCCATCGAGAAAAGGGGGACGCGAGATGAGCACCGAGGATCCCAATCGCCGAGATTTTCTGAAAGCTGCGGGGATGGGAGCGGCCGGGCTTTCCATCCAGGCCGTTGCGGCCGGCCGGGAGTCGCCGCGGCCGGCCTCCGCGGCTGGCTCGCCGGACATCGTCTGGAAGCCACGCGAAGACGGCAAGCAGACGTTCTTTCTCGACCCGCTGGAGGGCGAGCGGGAGTATCCGAACGAGCCCATCTTCGGCAAGTGTCTCGCCCGGCTGCCGCGAGGGGAGGGCGAGTATCGGTTCGCGGCTGGCCGGACGCAGCTCGCCCCCGAGCACCCGCTTGTGGTCGGTTGCTCATATGACTTCGCCGTGACGTACTACCCGGAAACACAGGAGCTGCCGCCGGGGGCCGTGGTGGCGTTCAGCATCCCCCGCACGTGGACGCAGCCGCAGCTCGACGGGCCGGGCCCGGGCTTTGTCTCGGTCAAACGGTCGGGTGACGGCCCCTGCGAGATCCGGCTCACGCACAACGGGAACATGACCTGGTGGATCGTGGTCCGGATCGGCGATCGGGCGGAGCCGCGCGACGGCTGGGTCCGCGTCGACTACCGCCAGGTCGCCGTCCAGAGGTTTCCGCAGGACTGGTGGGGGAACTACCGCAACTCGATGCGGACCGCCGTCGACGCGGAAGGCAGCGGACAGTACGCCTTCGTGCCCGCCAAGCGGACCACGAAGCCGGTAATTCGCCCTGCGCCTCCGGCCCGGTTCCACGTGGCCGCGCCGGCCGTGGCCCGACCCGGGCACGAGATCGAAGTCCGCGCCCGGGCCGTCGACTACTGCGACAACCGCGCCTGGCCGTCCCCGGTCGGCGACGTGTTCGCGGCGGCGCCGGGCGAGCCCTTCGTGCCGATCGCGTCGACGCGTCTCGAAGCCGCCGACCACGGGCTGGTCCAGCTCCGGGTGCCCGTTCCGTCGGACGCCGACCATTTCCACGTGACGGTCTCGAACCGAAAAGACCTGCTCCGCGGGCGCACGCCCACGATCGTCGTCGATGACCGCCCCGAGACGATGAACGTCTTTTTCGGCGATATCCACGCGCACACGATGCAAAGCGACGGGCTGAAGACGCCCACCGAGTTCTTCGAGCACGCCCGCGACGTCGCCCTGGTCGACTCCGCGGCGAGCACCGACCGCAACTGCGTCGAGGCCAGCCGCATGGGGGGGCCCTTTCGGCCGCAGATGGCCGGC